>JAILAI010000258.1 GCA_024681705.1 Prevotella sp. | reverse complement strand
CCATCGTCTTCCTGCTAGCTGTCCTCCTCAACGTTTTGCTTCCCAAAGAAGAAAAACTTGACTAAAAGAAATATATAATTCAAGTTTCGCCTTTGCTTTACTTCTTTGTAGTTAGGAAGTTAAGTAGTTATCGCTTCGCTCGTCCTTTCGGACAGAAGTTAAGCCGTTACTTCTATTGCACGTATTCAGCCACCAGACATTTGGCTTAACTTCTTTAACTACTGGCTACTTCACTACTTCAGAAAGTTGAGTTACATTATTAAAGATGTATCGATTGCCGTCGGCATGCGATAAGAGAGCGTGCTTTATCTCACGCCGCCGCCCGAGCCGCCGCCCGAGAAACCGCCACCGCCGCCCCACGACGACGATCCACCGCCGCCCGAGGCACGACGCTCGCGCTGAAGCTTGTCGTTGGCCGCACGACGCGTACTGCTGCTGAAGGTCGAGTAGATGGTGGGCAACGTCATGGTGTCGGCCATCGTTTCGGCCACCTGGTCCATCTTGAAGAACTGAGGATTGATCTGCTTCATGTCCTTGATCACCTGATCGGCGATGCCGAAGAGCGTGGCGTAGATCATGTAGTCCTTCCAAAGCCAAACCTCCTGCACATGGCGCTCGTCGAGCAACGAGAACTCCTTCAGGTACTTCTTCAGACCAATCAATTGGCGCACTTCCTCGAACTGATGCTTGTAGTCCCTGATATGCGACTTGGTGTGGAGCGTGTTGATGAATTTGTCGGTCACTCCTTGGTTAGCACTCTTCTTCATCCATTTCTTCAGCTCCCACGGTTCCAGCACCGAGTCGTCGCCAGCCGCCATGTAGAAGATGGAGTGTATCTGCCGCATCAGGCTCGTCTGTTGCTGGGGATTGGGCAAATTGCGAATCACGAAGAACTGAATGGGTTTGCCCTTGTGGTTCAATCCTTTCTCGATGCTGACGGCCCCTATTTGCACCAGTTTCAGCACGTTGGCCGCCAACAGGTTGTTGTAGTCGGTTTGGAAATACTTGTAGGCGTTCAGCACGTTGTTGGCCCACTCGAGGTTTCCGTTGTTCGGAATGCCCCGATACCACAACAGGTTCTCATTCACCTTCTTGCGCGACTTCCACACATAATAGATGTAGAAGCCTAACGCGAAGATGGGCAACAAGACGAATAGGATAATGGTGCCAATGAGTTTCAGTATGTCCATCGTCGACATCTTGTCCTCTTCAATCAGGTAGTCGCTACCTTCGAAGGCGCGATCCTTCAGCTGCTCGAACGTCCCCTCGCCATTCCTGGAGGGAGCAAAGACGCCCTTGTCGAAGCGCGTCATCACAATCATGGCGCTCTCGCTGATGAAGGGTTCGCTGGACTCTGCCACGATGACACCTTCTACGACGTTGATGTCACCACGGAAGCGGAACGCCCACACGCCTGTATTCTCCGGCGAGAGCCGCGTGGTGTCGGACGCCGCGGCCTTCTTGATGCCATTCTCCGTCCATTCGGGCTCGATGGTCAGCCGCACATGCTTCGGACTCGGACTTAGTTTATTGGCCACGAACATGTAGTTGAAACCGTCGGCATCGGGATAGGCGCGAAGCAGATTCGTCACCGTGTAGCTCACCGTATACGTGCGCTCACCGCTATCGCCAAGACCCCAGCAGATCTCGCACCCCTTGGATTTCTCCACGATGCCGCATCGTATTCTCTTCGCGTCGCGACTCTTGCTCACGTCCCAGCTACCCACGTTCTTGTACTTCGCACCCGTCTCGTCGGTCACCTCGAGGTCGCGAATCTCGCTACCGTTGAGATTGCCGATAACGATGTAGCACTCCGTACCCTCCGAGTCGATCGACATCTTTCGCACCTCCGTGATGCGGGCGTCGCCATTCTTGCTCAGCACCACTTGGATGTTGAGGTCGTGCAACACCGCATTGGCATGCGTCAGCGTACTCACAAGGAGCAGGGCCAGCAACACGAGTGTCGGCCGCCATGTCCAGCGTCGTCCGTCCATCGGGGTCTTATTTTCTTCCGAATGCATCATTGAGGTTGGGATAGCCTTGCTTCTGTTCCTGATCGGCCTTCAGATATTCCTTCTGTCCGAAGTTCAAGATCGAGGCCACTATCGACGATGGCCACTGGCGCACCATGCGATTCATCTTGGTGGCGGTGTCGTTGTAGACCATACGCGACATGCGCACGTTCTCCTCATATTGCTTCACTCCGTCGGTCACCTCTCTATACAGGTCGGCGGCTTTCAGGTCGGGATAGGCCTCACCGATGGCAATCAGTCGGCCCACAACCTGTTGAAGGGCGCCTTGTTGCTCGTTCACGGCGGTCGGTGTGTTGACGTCCTCACCGCGACGTTGCCTGATCACGTTGATAAGGGTTTCCGACTCGTGCTTGGCATACTGACTAGCCGTCTGAGCCAACGCCAGCAGGGCGTCCCAACGAGAATTGAGCTGAACTTCAATCTGACTCAGCGCATTCTTGCACAACTCGTCCAGATTGACCAACGAACGCTGCGTGGTGATGAAGTAGCCGAGCACCAGCAACACTAGCACCACGATAATAATCAAAATTGCAATAACAATAGCCATAATAAAAAATAATTAGAATTTGTTCATTAACTGCCGACAAAGATACAAAGATTTTTACAAACGAACAAGAGAAATGGAAAGAAAGAAAAAAAAAACAATAGGTCCATTTGAAAACAAGAGGGGGAGAAACGTCGCGATTTATGGTCAAAAGAAGAAAAAAAGCGGAAAAAATTTTGAGGTTTGGAAAATATGTCATACTTTTGTGTCTGACAATGGTGTCAGACAGTAGTGAACGGAGTAGTGAAAGACCATTGGTGTTACCTTTTCCCCATAGCTCTACGACCTGACGCCCGACCTAGAAAACAATTCCGCTCATGGACAATCATCACATCGGCAACAAGCCGAAACGCATCAGAATCGGCATCGACGTAGGCTCCACGACAGCTAAGATGGTGGTGGTGGATGAAGTCACGCGCGAGCAGCTCTTCAGCAGTTACGAACGCCATAACGCCAGAGCCCGACAGACGGTGAAGGCCCAACTGGAGCGCGTCGTCTCGCTCACGGGCGATTGCGAGGCACTGGTGCATGTCACGGGTAGCGTCGGCATGGGCTTCGCCGAGCAATGGCGCCTGCCTTTCATCCAGGAGGTGGTGGCGGCGTCAAAGGCCATCCAACAACTACACCCGCAGGTGAAGACGATGATCGACATTGGCGGAGAGGATGCCAAAGTGGTGTTCTTCAACGCCGGCAAGGCCACCGACCTGCGCATGAACGGAAATTGCGCGGGCGGCACAGGAGCCTTCATCGACCAGATGGCCATCATCCTTGGCGTCACGGTGGACGAGATGAACACCCTGGCGCAACATGCCAGCCAGATATACCCGATAGCATCGCGATGCGGCGTGTTTTGCAAGACCGACATCCAAAACCTCATTGCGAAGAACGTAAGCCGCGAGGACATCGCGGCCAGCATCTTCCACGCCGTAGCCGTGCAGACCATCGTCACGCTGGCCCATGGGTGCGACTTCACCCCACCGCTTCTGTTGTGCGGGGGTCCGCTGACGTTCATCCCTTCTCTGCGCAAGGCGTTCACCGACTATCTGCATGCCGACGCTCACGACGTCATCCTCCCCAATCAGGGCACCTTGTTGCCGGCCATCGGTGCATCGCTGATGGAGGGCGACGGAGCAGAGCCCATACGCATGTCGGCCCTGCTGGCACAATTCGAGGAGCCCCGCACGACCAACCGCACATCCCTGCTTCCCCCGATATTCAACGGCGACGACGACTACCGTTCGTGGAAACGACGCATGGCGGCCCACCAGGTGCAGACCTCACCCATCAAGGCAGGCCATCAGGAGGTGTTCCTCGGCATCGACTCGGGCTCCACCACCACCAAGATTGTGGTGCTCAACAACCAGAAAGAACTCCTCTTCTCGTTCTACCGACCCAACGGCGGCCATCCCATACAGACCGTTGAGGAGGGTTTGCGGCTCCTGATGACGGAATGCGAGCAGAAGCACGCCGTGCTACACATCTGCGGTAGTTGTTCCACGGGCTACGGCGAGGACCTGGTCAAGGCGGCCTTCCAGTTGCATCATGGCATCGTAGAGACGATGGGACACTATCTAGCGGCGCGTTTCCTCAATCCCGACGTGTCGTTCATCCTCGACATCGGCGGACAGGACATGAAGGCCATTTTCACCAAACGGGGCGTCATCGACCGCATCGAGATCAACGAGGCGTGTTCCAGCGGATGCGGCTCGTTCATCGAGACCTTCGCCAAGTCCCTCGGGTTCACGCCTCAGGCTTTCGCCCAGACGGCATGCCTCTCGACGGCTCCTTGCGACCTCGGCACACGTTGCACGGTGTTCATGAACTCCAAGGTGAAGCAGGTGCTCCGCGAAGGTGCCACCACCTCCGACATCGCCGCCGGACTGGCCTATTCCGTCGTCAAGAACTGCTTGTATAAGGTGTTGAAGCTGAAGAACACGTCGGAGCTGGGTCGACATATCGTGGTGCAGGGCGGCACGATGCGCAACGATGCGGTGGTGCGCGCCATCGAGTTGCTCACCGGGACGGAGGTGCGTCGATTCAACATGCCCGAACTCATGGGCGCTTTCGGTTGCGCTCTCTATGCCATGCGCCATCAGGGCATTCCGTTGACGCTCGACGAGATGCTCGGGAATGCGAACTACGAGACCAAGACGCTCCATTGCCGGGGATGCGACAACCAGTGCCAGGTGGTGCGCTATCTGTTCGCCGGCGGCAAGAAATACTATTCGGGCAACCGATGCGAGAAGGTGTTCACCAACGGCGAGGCCACCCGACGGAGAGGCATCAACGCCTATGCCCAGAAGAATGCTTTGCTCTTCGACAGGGCGACGCTCGCTACTGACCAGCCTCATCAAGGGCTCGACACCTCTTCCGACAACCCTACACACCAAGACCACAACACCTCTTCCGCCACTCTCCCACCCCAAGGGCAGAAGGCGCTGACCATCGGCATACCGCGTGTGCTGAACATGTTCGAGGAGTTCCCCTTCTGGCACACCTTATTGTCGGAGTGCGGCTTCAAGGTGGTGCTGAGCGAGAAGAGCCGCTACATGAGCTACGAGAAGAACGCCCACAACGTGATGTCCGACAACATCTGCTTCCCCGCCAAACTCGTACATGCCCACATCCAGCAGTTGCTCGATGCGCGGGTCGACCGCGTGCTCATGCCCTTCGTGGTGTACGAGCGCCTCACCGGGAAGGTCAGCAATAGCTACAACTGCCCCATCGTGACGGGATATGCCGAGGTGGTGAAGAATGTGCAGGCTCATGATGTGCCCATCGACTCGCCCGTCATTTCCTTCAAGGACAAGCGCCTGCTCCAACGACAATGCAGGGACTATCTGGGCAGCCTCGGCGTAAGCGAGACCGACGCCGACAATGCATTCCGGCGGGCCATCGCCGCTCAGCACGACTACGAGAAGGCCATCACCGACTTCTGCGACGACACGTTGCTACAGGCCCACGAGGAGCACACGCTCACCCTGCTACTGGCCGGAAGACCCTACCACACCGACCCGCTCATCCAGCACAAGGTGGCCGACATGATGACCGACATGGGCATACACGTCGTCACCGACGACATCGTGCGCGACAAGGACGTCGTGGTGGAAGAAACGCATTTCGTGGCACAATGGGCCTACACCAACCGCATTCTGGCCGCCGCCCAATGGTGCGCCGTGCAGGGCAGGGAGGTTCAGTTCGTGCAACTCACGAGCTTCGGATGCGGTCCCGACGCCTTCCTCATCGATGCCGTGCGCGACATCCTCATGCGTCATGGTAAGACGCTCACGTTGCTCAAGCTCGACGACATCAACAACGTGGGGTCGATGAAGCTCCGCGTACGCTCGCTCGTAGAGAGCCTGAAGATGGACCACGACGACCACGACGACGACCAGCGCCCGCCATTCATCACCCTGCCCGTCTTCAACCGCAAATACCGCAACCGCAAGATCATCGCTCCCTATTTCACTCCCTTCATCTCGCCCCTCATCCCCGCCATCATGCGGGTGGCAGGCTTCGAAATGGAGAACCTGCCCGTGAGCGATTGCCACTCGTGCGACTGGGGACTGAAATACGCCAACAACGAGGTTTGCTATCCGGCCACGCTCATCGTCGGCGACATCATCAAGGCTTTCAAGGACGGCAGATACGACCCCGCGGAAACGGCCGTCGCCATCACGCAGACCGGCGGACAATGTCGCGCCACCAACTACATCTCGCTCATCAAGAAGGCACTCGTAGATGCCGGATACACCGATGTGCCCGTCATCTCGCTCGCACCGGGCGAGGACCTGGGCAACCAGCAGCCCGCATTCAAGGTCAACTGGCTGAAGATGCTCCCCATCATCATCCGGGCCGTGCTCTTCAGCGATGTCATCAGCAAGTTCTACCACGCCGCCGCCGCTCGCGAGAAAGTGCCCGGCGACGCCTTGCGCCTGAAAGAGAGATACCTCGGAGAGGCCGAGCAACTCATCCGCCACCAGCAATCGGCCAAGCTCTTCGGCATGGTCACCGACGCCGCACAGGCCTTCAACGCCATCTGCCACGAGAGGAACCTGCCCAAGGTGGGCGTCGTCGGGGAGATATTCCTGAAATTCAATCCCTTCGCCCATAAGAACATCATCGACTGGCTCATCTCCAAAGGCATCGAGGTGGTGCCGCCCGTGCTGAGCGACTTCTTCATGCAGGTGTTCGTCAACGAGAAAGTCAACGTGGAGACCAATCTGGAGCGGAAGCCGAAAATGGTGTGGATATACAAATGGGCATACAAGCAGATGAGCAAGCAGATAGCGAAGATGAACCGGCTGGCATCCGAGTTCAAATACTTCATCCCGTTCAACGACATCTTCGAAGAGGCCGAGCAGGCCAAGCCCATCGTCTCGCTCAGCGCCCAGTTCGGCGAGGGATGGCTGCTGCCCGCCGAGATAGCAGGCTACGCCCGCGACGGCATCCACAACGTCGTGAGCCTACAGCCCTTCGGATGCATCGCCAACCACATCGTGGCACGAGGCATAGAGAAAAAGGTGAAGACGCTCTATCCCGACATGAACCTACTGTCGCTCGACTTCGATAGCGGGGTGAGCGAGGTGAACGTCATCAACCGACTACTGCTCTTCATCGATAACATCAAATAACCTAAACATACTGCATCATATGGACGATATCGAAAACAGAATACTCGAAACAGCACGCGAGGCCTTCATAGAAAACGGGTACACAGACACCTCGATGAGCGACATTGCCGCGCGACTCAACATCAACCGCCCCACCCTGCATTACTATTTCCGCACCAAGGACAAACTCTTCCAGGCCGTCTTCGGAGGAATCCTCCTCAGCTTCGTACCGCGCATCAAGGAAACGGTGACACAACGGCAACGGTCGGTAGGCGAACGGGTCGCCGACATCGTAGACCTCTACTACATGGTGTTCACCGACAACCCCTGCCTGCCCTCGTTCGTCCTCCGCGAGATCAACCGCGATGTAGACCATTTCGTCGGCACCCTCGAGGCATTGCACATCGACAACTACGTACAGGAACTGAAGGACAGCCTACAGGCCGAGATGAACGAAGGCCACATCCGGCAAATACCCCTCTGCCATTTGTTCTACACCTTCTACGGCATGCTCATCGTCCCGTTTGTCACCCGCCCCCTCGTCAACAAACTATATCCCATCGGGGACCAGCTCCCCGAACTCCTGGAAGACTGGAAAAAGAACATCGTAAGCCAGATAACCCACATGCTCGAAGTATGAGGAATCCTCGCGACGCGACCACCAATCCCTAACACTATGTAGAAACGGAAACAAGAGCATCAAGAATAAAAATGGCCAAACCCCTCAAAGGCTATGAACTTTGCATTATGAACTAACGTAGGCATCCTCTTGGTCGGGATATCGACCCCACCCCTACCCTCCCCTGCAAGCAGGGGCGGGGAGCATAGGAAGAGTGGGCCTATAGAGACGATAGGATAGTCTTGGATACTCTGAGGGCTCTAGTTCGGGGAATCAACCCCACCCCTGCCCCTCCCCTGCAAGCAGGGGTGGGGAGCATAGGAAGAGTGGGCCCATGATATCCTATAAAGTCCCATAGAGTCCTATAAAGTCCAATAGAGTCCCATAACCTCCTATCAAACCCCATAACCCCCATCAAGCCCTATAAAGCTCTGGGATACTCTGAGGGCTAATGATATCCTATAAAGT
>JAILAI010000256.1 GCA_024681705.1 Prevotella sp. | reverse complement strand
GAAGGTGCAACTTGACGGTGATGAATCGCTGCTTAGCGAAGAACAGCGTGGCGCGCTCATCAATCAGCTCGACGAACTGACGGAAACGTTGCAGGAATATATCGGTGTCACTGGCGATCATACGGGACCGGTTCCTTCAGCTATTATCTCTACGATTTCTACTATTGGTGCATTGTTGTTGGCCAATGGAGTTACGTCCATTACAGGCAGTATCAGTGATATCTTCGGCGGCGGCGGTGGCGCTCCATCACCAACGCCAGATCCAGGCTCTCCGTATGGTGATTCGATGCAACCCAACATTCGACGCGAGGAGGAAAACCAACCGCCTCAGCCTCAACCAGAGCCAGAACCAGAACCCGAGCCGGAACCGGAACCTGAGCCGCAGCCCACGCCTGAGGAGTTGTATTGGAAGCAATTCGTCACCGAGGACGCTGAGGGTACGCTGACCATGCGCGATCCTGCCACGGGACAGATTATGCACTACTATCCGCAGGAGAACGGAGAATACCTGAGTGATTCTGGTTTCACTTTCGAAAAATCGCTCTTGGTAGAGAATCTGCGCTTGCGTGCCGAAAACAGTGACTATTTCAAGGACATCAGCGACAAGGCCGCCCGTGACGTGGCCGAACAGCGTGCACAAGCCGCCCGAGAGAATGCAGAGACGCAGGCTCGTGGCGATGCGGTTCGTGCTGAGCGCGAGGCAGAGGCGCAGGAGGAAGCCAAGCGACAGGCGTATATGCAGAAGCTGGCCGATAAGTATGGCGTTGATGTCAACGATGTGGCTCAGCTCAGGAAAACCATTGAAGACGAGCAGGCTGATGCACAGCGCGAAGCTGAGTTGTGGAAGAAGACTGCTGACATTCTGGATAAGACGACAACGGCTCTCGAGGTTATTGATAAGGCCAGTGAAGTGACCATTAACATCCTTGGCGACTGTGTGCCTGGTGGTTCTGCGGTGAAGAACGCCTATACGTTTGCACACAGTGTGGCATCCTATGGCGGACAGGCATGGGCTGATGGGAAGTCAGGTTGGGACTTTGCAGCCGAGATTGGCAAGGGTGCCATCGATGGCGGCCTGGGCGTGCTGCAGAACTGTGCCGGCGATTTGGCTAGCAATGTCTATACGGAAGGTATTATGGTAGTAGGCACGGAGGGCATCCGCAAAGGCATGGAAGCTATGAGTGATCCAAATAAGACACCCGACGAAATCCTTTCTGCAATGGGACATGGCATGACGAGCAAACTGAACAATTTCCTCATCGGAAAGGGCGTGGAGAAAGGAATCAACACGCTTGGCAAGTCGGCAGACCAGACTCTTGACCCGTATAACGTTACGCTCAAGGAGAATACCGGATTCCGCTTCGATACGACGAAGGATGCGTTGAAGTTCAAGAGCGCCATGCGTGGCAGTTATGAGACAGGCATCGGACAAATACAGAAGGTCAAGGGAATTGTCAGTGCTTCCGGCGAAATCGGAGGGCTTACGAACAACTACGGCATGGATAATGTCAGCAACTTCGTTACCGATGATGTCGCTCCCGCTGTGGCAGCCATTCCCGACGATATTAAGTATTATGTGGAAACTATCAAGGAGTTCTCAGACAAAGCCTCACAGTATCGGAGCGACAGACTTGCGTCGATGTGAGCACGTTGCTCCAAGACAAACATGCAAAGATGCAGAAAGGGAAAATGAAGACAACAAAAGAGACAAGGAAAGACAGGCAGCTCAGGCGGTGCCTACTGCTCGCATTCATGGCGTTTCTTTGCATGCCGATGACGGCTCAGGACGTGAACGGCGTGCGGAAGAACGGCAAGTGGGTGGACCCTGTGAAGTTCTTTGAACTCAGCGGGCAAGGCGGACTGGACATGGACCAGTTGGCCGATGTCATGTGGAAGAAAGGAAGATACATGCAGGGCATGAAGCTCGTCACCTACAAGTTTACGCGCAATGAGTTCAACCCCGTGCCCGACAAACTCCTTTTCGCCACGCCAGCCACGTTCTATCTGTACAACGACACGCCCATCACGATTTGGACAAACCAGATCGACGCGGCCTATCGCGGCTGCTACTCTGGCGTGTGGTTCCTGAGGGCAAAGGACATGGGCTTCAACTTCAATCATAACACGCACCACTACGAGTTCTCCTATACGCCTCTGGGTCAGTTTGAGGCTGACACATGGGAAGGTGGCACTGTGAAGATGGTGAACACCAGCGAGACGGAGATGAAGCTGGGCTATAGGCCCGAGTGCGGCGTGTGGGGCTCTTTCCTGACCGTGCTTCCCGACAATGTCGTTCACAAGGAAGACAACCGCACCTATGTCTATTTCAAGGTGGAGGAGGTGCTGCTCGACGGTGAGGAGACACCGCTTACCGAGGAGCAGCGCGTGGAATTGGGAGGGGTTCTGGATGATCTTCTGGATGCCCTTCGCCATTATGTCGGGGTCACGGGCCAGCATGCCGGACCGATACCGTCGGCCATTATCTCCGCCATTTCAGCCATCAGCGCCATCTTGTTTGCCAATGGCGTGGCATCTATCGGAGGCGATGTCGGCGGCTTCTTTGGAGGCGGCTCCCCGTCGCCCACACCCGAGCCGGCTCCAGACTATCCGTATGGTGGCACACCGCCTCAGCCCAACGGCCGCCGTGACGAGGAAAACCAGCCCCCACCTCCTGAACCGCAGTCGCCCGAACAGCAATACTGGAAGAAATATGTCACCGAGGATGCCGAGGGAACGCTGACCATGCGCGACCCCGCCACGGGCAAGGTGACCCACTACTACCCGCAGGAGAATGGTGAGTATATGAGCGATTCGGGCTTCACGTATGGTCGCCAGGATATTGCCGAGAACCTGCGGCGGCGTGCCGAAAATGCAGGATACTTCGGCGACATTGCCAACAAGGCGGCACGAGATGTGGCCGAGCAGCGCGAGCAGAACGCGAGAATCGACGCCGAGACGCAGGCCCGTGGCGATGCCATAAGGGCACAGCGGGAGGCTGAGGCACAAGAGGAGGCTAAGCGGAAGGACTATCTGGACAAGCTTTCCCAGAAATACGGCGTGGATGCTTCGGATGAAAACGCCTTGTACAAGGCCATTTCCGACGAGCAAAGCGAGGCCGAACGTGAGGGCCGGCTGTGGCAGAAGACCGCCGATATTCTCGACACGACAACGAAAACTCTCGAGGTCATCGACAAAGCCAGCGAGATTACCGTCAACATCATGGGCGACTGCGTGCCCGGCGGTGCTGCGGTGAAGAATGTCTATACCTTTGCTCACTCGGTGGCTTCCTATGGCGGAAAGGCCTATGCCGACGGGAAGTCGGGATGGGACTTCGCAGCCGAGATTGGCAAGGGCGCCGTCGACGGCGGACTGGGGGTGCTGCAGAACTGTGCTGGCGATCTGGCCAGCAATGCCTACACCGAGGGAATCATGGTGGTGGGAAGCGAAGGCATACGCAAGGGAATTGAGGCGATGAGCGACCCGGAAAACAGTGCCGACGACGTGCTTACGGCCATGCGCCACGGCATGACGAGCAAGCTGAACAACTTCCTCATCGGTAAGGGCGTGCAGAAAGGCATCGACACGATGGGCAAGGCGGCAGACCAGACGATCGGACTGGAACAGGTGAACCTTCAGAACGATACGGGCATCCGCTTCGACTCGTCGTTAGACGCAATGAAGTATAAGAGTTTCATGCGCGGCAGCTACGAGACCGGCATCGGCTCTGTCGTCAAGCAGAAGGCCATCGTCAGTGCGGCAGGCGAGCTGGGCGGCCTGACCGGCAACTACGGCATGGACAGCGTGGGCAACTTCGTTACCGACGACGCCATTCCCGCTGCCGCTGCCATCCCCGACGACGTGGCCTACTATGTCAACACGGTCAAGGAATTCTCCGACAAAGCCGCTCAGTTCCGCCAGCAGCGCGGAGCCTGATTTCCTCCCCGCTCGTGCAGAATAATAAAGAGCGACAACGGACCCCATGTTCCCCATGTTTCCCGTTGTTGCTCTTTTTTTCGTTTTTATCTGCCCCCCTCAACGACAGAGTCTTTCGCTAAATTCGTCCAATTCGTGTTCGAAACCTTGTCCCGCCTTCCTCTGAAGCAAAAGGCATTTTCGTCACCTTCGTAGAATTCGTTGTCGAGACATAGTCCCCGCCTTCCTGGAAGCAAAAGACATCTTCGTCACCTTCGTCAAATTCGTTGTCGAAACACATTCCCCGCCTTCCTCTGAAGCGAAAGACATTTTCGTCAGCTTCGTCAAATTCGTTGTCGAGAAATCATCCCTTCGAAGTGGTGACACATCTTTGTTAGAGTTGTCTTTCGTCGTATCACTTGTGCCGATTGGCGCGGTTCTCCCGGTATTTGGCTTTTTGTTGTGCCGAGCCGCTGCCATGTGCCCCCGTGATATACTTCTTCTTTTTCGCTTTGGTCTTCACTTTGTCGTCGTCGGACTTCTTTTTCTGTCTGCCGCGTCCAAAGTTGATGCCGTTCATCAGGATGTCGTCAAAGTCGCTCATCATTCTTCGCTTTTCGTTTTCTTCTTCGTTCGTAAGGCTTGTGGGGGAGGGTATAAATCAATGGTGGAAGAGGCGCACGCCGGTGAAGGTCATGGCGATGCCGTATTTGTCGCATGTCATGATGACGTGGTCGTCGCGCACCGAACCGCCAGCCTGTGCGATATACTGCACGCCGCTTTTGTGGGCGCGTTCCACGTTGTCGCCGAAGGGGAAGAAAGCGTCGCTGCCCAGGGCCACGTTTGTGTTCTTGGCAATCCATTCCTTCTTTTCCTCGCGAGTCAGCACCGCGGGCTGTTCCTTGAAGAACTTCTGCCATTCACCGTCGCGAAGCACATCATCGTGGTCGTCGCTGATGTAGATGTCGATGGTATTGTCGCGGTCGGCACGACGGATACCATCGACGAAGGGCAGGTTCATCACTTTCGGATGCTGGCGCAGCCACCAGATGTCGGCCTTCTGTCCTGCCAGACGTGTGCAATGAATGCGGCTCTGCTGGCCGGCACCGATACCGATAGCCTGTCCGTCTTTCACGTAGCACACTGAGTTGGACTGAGTGTATTTCAGCGTGATAAGTGCCACGATGAGGTCACGGCGGGCTTCTTCAGTGAAGGATTTGTTCTGCGTGGGAATGTTTTCGAAGAGTGCTGGATCGTCCAGACGAATCTCATTGCGTCCCTGTTCGAAAGTGATGCCGAACACCTGCTTGCGCTCGACGGGTGCGGGAACGTAGTTGGGATCAATCTTAATGACGTTGTAGGTGCCCTTGCGCTTCTCGCGAAGAATCTGCAAGGCTTCTTCAGTGTAGTCGGGTGCAATTACGCCATCGCTTACTTCGCGCTTCAGGAGCAGTGCTGTGGCCTCGTCGCAAGTGTCGGAGAGTGCCACGAAGTCACCATACGAGCTCATGCGGTCGGCACCGCGGGCGCGGGCATAGGCCGAAGCGATGGGTGAGAGTTCCACCTTCAGGTCGTCGACGAAGTAGATCTTGCGAAGCGTGTCGCTCAGGGGCAGACCCACGGCGGCACCAGCGGGCGACACGTGTTTGAACGATGCTGCCGAGGGCAGTCCGGTGGCCGCTTTCAGCTCCTTGACGAGCTGCCACGAGTTCAGCGCGTCCAGGAAATTGATGTAGCCGGGACGACCGTTCAACACTTCGATGGGTAACTCTCCCTCCTGCATGTAGATGCGCGAGGGCTTCTGGTTCGGATTGCATCCGTACTTCAGTGCTAATTCTTTCATATTGTGGGTTGTTTTGTTGTTTTTGGAAATAGGGGTGGGGTAGATGTTGAAAAAACAAAGAGACCTTGCGCCCTGACGGGGCAAGGCCTCTCTTGTTTCCTTCTTACAGAGGGTCTGATTAGCTGTTCTTGATAGCCGTACGCTTCTCCTTGATACGGGCCTTCTTACCCGTGAGACCGCGCAGGTAGTACAGCTTGGCGCGACGCACCTTACCAACCTTGTTCACTTCGATGCTCTCAATGTTCGGGCTCTCGATGGGGAAGATACGCTCCACACCTACGGTGCCAGACATCTTGCGAACGGTGAAACGCTTCTTGTCACCGTGGCCGCAGATCTTAATCACAACGCCACGATAGAGCTGAACGCGCTCCTTATTACCCTCAATGATTTTGTAAGCAACGGTGATGGTGTCGCCCGACTTGAACTCGGGGAACTTCTTGCCAGTTGCAAATGCTTCTTCAGCAACTTTAATCAAATCCATTTTGATTGTATTGTTTTAAATTTGAAATATGTTTCGCGCAACATAGACAGGCTACTCTTCTTCCTTCCATCGGTTACGTCGAAAAAGCGGATGCAAAGGTACGACTTTTCCGCGACATGAACAAACTTTTCGCCATTTTTCTATTGAACGAGTGTCAACCAGCGTTTGATTTAACGCTGATTTAACACATTATTATATTATAAACGCATACAAAAGATGGTTTCCTCGACGACTTCAGTACGAATAAGGAATCTGTCATCCGCAATCTCTGAAGCAATGACATTGCTCAAGGAAAGCGGTGATTCCACTCATGCTAACCGATGCTTTAGATGATGAAAATTGGTGCATTTGAGTTTTGAAAGACTCACTTTGTCCAGATTAGAAAACTTTTCTACTATAATTTGCGTTTAACACCTACCGACCTACCATGACCTTTTGCAACTGCCTATCACAAAGGGTTTTAGTTATGGTAGGTCTATGGTAGGTGTTTCTCCAACGCCTACCATAGACCTACCCCTTTGTTTATAGGCGTTTGCGAGGTGTCATGGTAGGTCGGTAGGTCTTTTTCGAATAATATCTATTTCGTGTTGTTTTCGTCGAATTGATGTTAATTTACTATTTTTTTTATCTTAATAGGCTTATAATCTCGGATTTTTTATTTAAATTTGCACCATTAAGAAAGAATGAATTATGGAAAATAAAGACAAAGAGTTCATGCGCATGGCCATCGACCTTGCCGTAGAGAATGTTGCAAATGGTGGCGGTCCTTTTGGTGCTGTCATTGTGAGAGATGGTGAAGTCATTGCGACGGGAGTCAACCGTGTGACGGCCAATAGTGATCCGACGGCGCACGCCGAGGTGAGTGCCATTCGTGCGGCCTGCTCAAAGCTTCAGACCTTCAATCTTGAAGGTGCGACAATCTATTCTTCGTGCGAGCCTTGTCCTATGTGTCTCGGCGCCATCTATTGGGCGAACATCTCGCATGTCTTCTGCGGATGCAATAAGCATGATGCGGAGGATATCAATTTCGGTGACGCTTTTATTTACAGGGAGTTGGAAAAACCGAACGATGAGCGGCGACTCCGCCTTCAGTTCATGATGCACGAAGAGGCTCTACGTGCTTTCCAAGCTTGGACAGAAAAGGAAGATAAGATCGAATACTAAAAGGGTGGTTCGGACTTCTCCATCAAGAACTTAACAATATGTACAAACTAAGCTTGATGGAATCTTTTCTCTGGAGCGTAAAATCGGAATGCACGAAAAATAAGAACGCTTGCGGTTAAAGCACCTAACCACAAGCGTAGATATTGTCTTTCTTATAGATATTCTTGTAAGGCTACCGCTGACTAATGGCTCTCATCGTGGTCGTTGCTTTTCGACTGACCAGCCTGAACAACGTTCATGATGAAGTCGCCAACTTTCTCGCATTCCGATATCATATCGGTGTAGTATATGCCCAGTTGATAGCTATACTTGCCACTCTCCACATCACGTACGTTCAGGTTCTTCAGCTGAGTGCGGTAGTTGTTGATTTCGTGCTCAATATTGTAGCTCTGCGCGATATTCGGACGCGGAGAATTGCTCTTCACCTTCTTCACCATTTCTTCAAACGCCCGGTCTACAAGAGACATCATGGTGTGTATGTGCTCTGACTGCTCGGGCGTGAATGCGGCTTCGCCATTCTCTCGCTTTCGGTTCAATGTGCGGCCCAGATTGAAGCAGCTGTCACCAATACTCTCCAATTCGTCAATCTGTCGCATCATCTTCTGTATCTGATATTTAGACTCGTCGGACAACCGCCCCTCACTCACCTTGTGGAGATAATCGGCTATCTCAATCTCCATGCGGTCGGTAATCTGTTCGTATTTCTGTATTCGGGAATAGAGCTTTGCAAACTCCTTCTCGTCTTCTATATCCATCAGTTCTTTCGTAAATCCGAACATTCTCTGGCAACGCTCCGCGAAGCTATTGATTTCCTTCTGTGCTTCAAGAATGCTAAGTTCAGCTGTGGAGAGAATACCGGCAGAGATATACTTCAGGCGATATTCCTCTTCCTGCGTCTTCATTGGCAGGACCTTGCAAACGAAAGCTGCAATCTGGTCGACGAACCATATCAGCAACAACGTGTTGAAGATGTTGAAGGCCGTGTGGAAGGCAGAGAGCTTGAACAGAGGATTGTTGCCGGCTCCCATGACGTTGGTGACGAACCAGCTAACGGCATCGCAAGCAGGATAGAAGACAATCAGCACGATGAGCACGCCGAACACATTGAAGAACATGTGGGCGAGAGCGGCACGCTTAGCCTGTGTGTTACCCGTAAGTGAAGCCATGAATGCCGTAATCGTCGTACCGATGTTCTGACCCATAGCCAGAGCGGCGGCCTGCTCGAATCCGAAACCGGGAATGTTCATGTCGAAGAGCATCAAGGTGATGGCCATTGTTGCGGCTGAGGCCTGAACAAGCATGGTGACAAGAGCGCCCACCAACACAAAAAGCAGGATGGTCAGGAAACTATCGCTCGACACGTGGGCGAGCATATTGGCCACCATCTCGCCGATGTTCATGTCGTTGGCCGACTGCTGAAGGAAGCTCAGACCCATAAACAGGAACGAGAATCCGAAAATAAACTCACCAATGCTCTTTCGCTTGGACTTCGGAGAGAAGATGAGCGGCATGCCAAAAGCCAGCAAAGGGATGGCGAAAGCAGCGATATTGACTTTGAATCCTATCGCAGAGATAACCCAAGCGGTGACGGTCGTACCAATGTTGGCACCCATAATTACGCCGATAGCTTGTACCAGGTTCATCAGACCTGCGTTCACGAACGACACAACCATCACGGTTGTGGCACTAGAACTCTGAATCAAAGTGGTGACAAGTATACCAGTAAGCACACCCATCACTCGGTTCTTGGTCATGGAAGCCAGAATAGACCGCAAGCGATCGCCGGCAAACTTCTCCAATCCCTCACTCATGATTTTCATACCGTAGAGGAACATGGCGAGCGAGCCAAGAAGCGAAAAGATATTAATCAGTGTATCCACAAATAAAAAATAATGTAGTTTGTAATGTAATATTGCATGATTATTGCATTCACGTTACAAAGGTACATCATTTTTTCCGAAAAACCAAATATTATGCGTTAAGTGTATGAGAAAAATCTTCGTGATGTTCTTTTGTTATTTCAATGATTGCTCAAGAAACGATTTATTACTATTTCGTTGAGTTAGGTTCCAATTTATAATGATTTTTTTCAGATGCAAAAAGAGAGGACCGCTATTGCAGTCCCCTCTCACTTTTACGATGTTTGTTTACTTCTTCGGTGAAGCTGTTCCCGTTGATTCCGTTTTCCTTTTGGTCGGCATTTTCGGTATCAGCGATTCTTCACCGATAGTAAAATCGCAATCGGCTATTATTTTGCGATGAATTTGCGTCCGTTCACGATGTAGATGCCCTTTTCAGGCTGGCTGACGCGCTGTCCCTGCAGGTTGTAGATGGCACCGTCGGTCTGCTCGGTTGTCACAGCCTGGATAGCGGTGGCCTCATCCTCCTGACCGGGCGTCTTCATGTCAAGAACCCAGAGGCGGCGAGTGGTCTTGCTGTTGGCTACGTAGATGGCCTTTATGTCGAAGGTGGGAACGTAGCTGGCAGGAATTTCCGGGAACGTGTATGATCCGTTAAAGAAGTAGTCGTAGATGCGCACGGTTCCGTATCCTGTGAAGTTACCGTCCTTGTCGTAAAGTTCTGTGCTTGACCGCACGTAGTACATCAAGGCTCCTGAACTCTCATTTACCTCGGTAATGACCGGTGCGTCCTTCACAATCACGAGGTCGGCCAGATGGGTCTCGCCGTTGTAGGCTTCGTCGGCAGTCATTTCAAGAGGAGTCACAGTGCCTGTGCCCAGTGTGACGTCGTCGAGGTTGGTAACGCTGGCATCGTCGGCCTTCACCACTTCTGGCGTGTAGTTGAATGGCGAGAGGTTGCACTTGATGCTACCTGTGATGGTCTGTCCAGCCTTCAGTCCGAGACCGGTGTTGTAGAACTCGATGGCGTAGTCGCCTTCGCGGACGAAGAATCCCTCGTTGTTGCCCTTCACGAAGTCGTAGACCACGAGGGCGTTGTTGAGCTTGAGGTTGATGTTCTTCATGGCTGTCCCTTCGAGCGATTTAGCCGTGGCCTCGCTCATGGTCATGTCCGTGTAGGTGACCTCAATGGGAATATCATAGCCAGTATCGAGAGTAACGGTGATGGTGTTGATCTTCTGTGTTCCAGTGAAGGTGAATGCTGGCTCGTTGAGCTGGCCTTCCCATGTGCCGTTGGTCAGTGTCTTGCCGTCAGGGGCACAGATTCCGCTAATGGTTGTTCCCGTAAATACGACCTTTTTAATGACTTTTCCATAGGGCACGGAGAGCGTCAGTGTTCCTGCCTTGTAGAAGCGGAGTTCAGTAACACCTTCAGCGGTTTCCCAGTAACGAGCGGGATTGTTACCAGTAATTGTTGCTGTTACGTTGCCCGACGAGAAAGTTGTACCATCTTCCAGATAGTCATCAGCACTGCTTTCTCCTGATACAGAGTGGGGCATTCCGTAGTCATCCTCCGTAAAGTCGAAGAAAGCACTGTTGGGGTCTGTTGGCTGTGGGTCTCCTGTATAGATGTCAGCAGAATCGAAATCGAGCTGGCCAGCCTTGCTTTCACCCTCAGAACCATAGTTAGCGTTGTCACCAACCGTGAATGTGACGGAAGAAGCGCTTCCTGTCCATGTTACGGTTACATCACCAGCGGCTTGGGAGGCAATGGTTCCTGTGGATGCAGTGATGGGAGCCAGACGTTTTTTCCCTTGTGTAGAAATGTTGAATACAATCTTTGTGATTGCACCTTCTGCAGCGGATACTTTAAGGGTGCCCTTCGCATAGATGCGAAGATCTTTACCATTTGCGTTGTAAGTTGGCGCAGTGTTACCATTGTTCTTCTGTGCCTCAAAAGTAAATCCTTCAGCTGTTCCTGAAGTGAATTCTGTGTTTGCACTCGGATTGCCAGCTAATTCGGAAGCGGTAATGTTTACCTGTGCCTGTGCAGCGCCAAACATAGTGGTGAGCACGGCGAGTAACAAATAGCGTAATGTTTTCTTCATGTGAATATTGTTTTTAGTTATTAAAATGTTTATTAAAAAAGGTGTCGTTAGGTCAGGTTGTCATAATACATGACTGTGTGCAAATTTACAGAGAATTATCGAACTGAGCAAATAATAATGAAGAAAAGATTTGTTTTTGTTACATTTTCTTGTTTGGATGACAAATTGTTTGTATCTTTGCGACATGCAACAAGGAAAGCTTTTCTGCCTGGCGGGCCTGGTGGGCTTGGCCTCGCTCTTCTGTTCTTGTCGCTCACACTACACAATGAGTGGCATTGAGCGGACGCGCATTCTGGTGGACAGCCGCTACGATGCGCAGATAGACAATGATTTGAATGCGTTTATGGCTCCCTACAAACATCGCGTGGACAGCGTGATGGCTCCCGTTGTGGGTAAAGTGGCTCGATATATGGCCGCCCAACGTCCCGAGAGTGAGCTATCGAACCTGCTGGCCGACGTCCTCGTGTGGGCGGGTCCGAAGTATGGCGAGAAGCCCGATTTCGGTCTCTACAATGTGGGTGGCATCCGCGCGGCGCTGGCCAAGGGCGATGTGACGGCGGGCGACGTGCTCGACGTGGCTCCGTTTGAGAACAAGATTGCCTTCGTGACGCTGAAGGGTGATGTGGTGCTCGAACTTTTCGAGCAGCTGGCTATGGTAGGCGGAGAGGCCGTGAGTCATGGTGTGGAACTCGTTTTCACCAAAGACAGGCACCTGAAGTCAGCACGTCTGAACGGAGAGGAAATCGATCCGGCTCGCGACTATCGCGTGGCCTCCATCGACTATCTGATCCAGGGCAACGACCATCTGGAGGCGTTCTTGAAGAAGACGCAGGTGAATTCGCCTCAAGAGGAAAAGAATAACCTGCGCTACGTCATCATGGACTATTTCCGCGAACAGATGGCCAAAGGCATCGTGGTGGACCGTGAGATTGAAGGAAGAATAGTGGTTGAACCTTAATAAAACAATGAGAGCATGATGAAGATGAACAGCCATTACGATTGCGCCAGGTCGTCGAACCGCGCAAATAGATATTTCGAGTTCTGCCTGCTGCTGGCGTTTTTGTTGATTCTGCCGCTTGGCGCCAATGCACAGACGAAGAAGCAGCTCGTTATTCTGCATACGAACGATACCCATTCTACCGTCTATCCCCTGAATCCGAACCTCACGGACACGATGCGTGCCGGACGCGGAGGTTTCTTGCGCCGCATCGCGATGTTGAAGCAGGAGCGTCAGAAGTACCCCAATCTGCTGCTTATCGATAGCGGCGACTTCAGTCAGGGGTCTTCGTATTACACGTTGTTTAAGGGCGATGTGGAAGTGGAACTGATGAACAAGATGGGCTATGATGCCGGAACCATTGGCAACCACGAGTTTGACTACGGTTTGGAGAATATGGCCCGCCTGTTCCGCAAACTGAATTTCCCCATTGTCTGTGCCAACTACGACTTCACGGGAACACCCGTTGAGGGCACAACAAAGCCTTATGTGATATTGAAACGCAACGGACTTCGCATCGGCTTGTTTGGTCTTTCGCCTGCATTGAAGGGGTTGGTGGCGACCGATAAATATGGCAATACCCGTTTTGAAGAGCCCATCGAGGCGGCTAATCGCGTCGTAGCGCAGCTCCAGAAGAAGAAATGCGACATCATTATCTGCGTATCGCACCTTGGATGGGACGAAAGCGGTGGCACCAACGACCAGCAGCTCATCGCCAAGACGCGTGGCATCGACCTCGTTCTGGGAGGACATTCGCACTCCTTCTTCAAGGATCTGAAATATGTGAAGAACCTGGATGGCAAGGAGATTCCGGTGGATCAGAACGGCAAACACGCCATTTACGTCGGCCGGATGGTTCTCGATTTCACCAAAAGCAAGTAAAATCACGCATTAAATAAAACGCCAATGCCTTATTCGCCCCACATGCGAAAGCATTTCGGAACGGCTTGAAGGCAGAAGCAAAACCAAGTGTTACCCGATTGATACGAGCATAGGCTCCGTATCGGTCGGGTAATTTTGTTGCCCCATTCGTATCACTTAGTCGATGGAAGTTTCTAAGAGAACAAAGCTGGCGAATATCATTCCTGATAATTACTGTCCGCTAAACATATTTTTAGCTCCATATTTACGACTTTTGCCGCTTGACAAGACCCCTCTGACCTTGAAATGGTGTAGCATTCGTATTGTGTCGCACCTTCGGCGCTACTGTTTCTGTGTTGTCGCTATCAGGGGTTCTGCTTCGCTCCACCCCTGCCTGTGGTCTTGTTACCCCTTAGGGTTCTTCCCTGCTCAAAGTCCCCTGCTTGTAGCCCCCAGCTCTAACATGGGGGGTCCTTGTTGCCCCCACCCCTACCCCTCCCCTGCAAGTAGGGGCGGGGAGCATAGATAGTGTTTGTTTCCCTATCAAGAGGGCGGAACAGAAAAAACTCCACATAATCATTCCTGATGCTGCCTATAACTCTTCATTTACTCCCCGCCCCTGCTTGCAGGGGAGGGGCAGGGGTGGGGTTGATTCTCCGACCAAGAGTATGCGCCATACTAATCAACGACTCATCACTCGAACTTATTTTTAAGCGGACACCAACAATTGAGAACAACCCATCAACATGAAAGCCATTGCCTAAGGCGCTCAAACGGAGCCTTGTGCCCACGATGATAAGGGGGAGGCAGAAACGATTGCTCCCGTGAACACCGACCATTTGCGGTGTTCACGGGAGCAACTATTCTGGTTCCCTCTGGGGGTTACGATTTTCTTGGGATTATAAGCGCTGAACGGTCGGCTTAGAGTTTGGCAAACTCGTCGCGAATCTTCTGCGCGATGTCCTGGAACTCCTGTTCGGTGAGTTTCAGCTTAGGATTGCTGAAGAGCATGTCCTTCTCGCTCTGCATGGGCACGAGATGGATGTGGGCGTGGGGCACTTCGAGTCCGAGCACGGCCATTCCCACCTTCACGCAGGGGAAGGCGCGTTTCAGGGCCACAGCCACTTTCTTGGCAAATTGCATGTATTCGCCAATCTCGTCGTCGTCCATATCGAACACATAGTCCACTTCGCGGCGCGGAATGACCAGCGTGTGACCTTTCTGGAGCGGGTTGATGTCGAGGAAAGCATAGAACTTTTCGCTTTCTGCGCATTTGTAGCTGGGAATCTCTCCAGCGGCAATTTTTGAGAAAATATCCATATCGCTAGGTTTTTTACGTGAGTATGTTCAGATGCTGATGTTGTCGATGCGCAGCTTGATGGTTCCGCGCGGAATCTTTATCTCCACCTCGTCGCCCACCTTGTGGTTGAGCAGACCCTGGGCGATGGGCGTGGTGATGCTGATCTTGCCCTCTCTCAGGTTGGCCTCGCTCTCGCTGACGATGGTATAAGCCATCTTGGCCTTGGTGGCGAGGTTGGTCATTTCCACACGTGTCAGAATCTGAACGCTGTCGGCGCTCAGACGCGAAGTGTCGATGATTTTTGCCTCGGCGAGTATGCTCTTCATCTCGTTGATTTTGTTCTCGAGCTTGGCCTGAGCTTCCTTCGCCGCGTCATACTCGCTGTTTTCACTCAGATCGCCCTTGTCGCGGGCCTCAGCGATGGCCGCCGACGCCTTTGGGCGCTCTACGCTTTCTAAACGTTTTAGCTCGGCTACGAGTTTGTCGTAGCCTTCTTGTGACATGTATGCCATAATATCTTTTTTATTAATAATGTGCAAAACGGAAAGAATTCCGACATCTTCCTGACATGTCGGAATCCTTCTACCCTTATTGTTTTCATTCTTTATCCGCTTGCAAAGGTAGGAATTTTATTTCAAGCGGGCAAATTTTTTTTCATTTATTTTATCGCTTTCAAAATAAATCGTACCTTTGTAGACTGAAACACTATGTAACTTGAATCCTTAATGAACGAGCACATGATATTGGCCGAAGAAGAGAAAAATGCCATGATGGACCTGTTGAAGAGTCAGGTGGTCCCGGCAATAGGTTGCACAGAGCCTATGGCAGTGGCACTATGTGTGGCGAAGGCATCGCGGTTGCTGGGTTGTCGCCCGGAGCGCATAGAGCTTCGTCTGAGTGCAAACATCCTGAAGAACGCCATGGGCGTGGGCATACCCGGCACGGGCATGATAGGCCTGCCTATCGCCGTTGCCCTGGGCGCTCTCATCGGCCGTCCCGAATGCGGGCTTGAGGTGCTTTGCGACTGCACTCCGCAGGCCGTTGCCGAGGGAAAGCAGTTCCTTAGCGAGAACCGCATTCACATCGCACTCGAGGACCACGATCCCGACAAACTCTTCATCAACGTGCTCTGCACGGCTGGCCATCACACCGCCGAAGCCCGCATCAAGACGGAGCACACGCGGTTTGTGATGCTCAGGAAAGACGGTCTGGAACTGGATGCGAAGACCGAAAACGGTCTGACCTACGGCACCAGAGAGGGCTATCATAGTACGGAAGGAACCAGCGTGGTGGGACGCGACTGGGCGTCGACACGCGATGGCGACGAACCGTCGGACAGGCGTTCGGAGCTGTCCATGCGCAAGGTGTTCGACTTCTCGATGCACACCTGCGTCGACGAGCTGCGCTTCATCCTCGAAGCCAAACGGCTGAACGAGGCGGCTGCCCAGAGCGGCCTGCGCGAGAACTACGGCCATCAGCTGGGAAAGACCATGTGCTCGCCATTGGGACGCGGTATCATGGGCGACAGCATCTTCTCGAAGATTATGAGCGTCACCAGCTGCGCCTGCGACGCCCGAATGGCCGGTGCCATGATTCCGGTGATGAGCAATTCGGGCAGCGGCAACCAAGGCATCTGCGCCACCATGCCCGTAGTAGTGTTCGCCGAAGAGAACCACAACACCGAGGAAGAGCTCATACGCGCACTCGTGCTGAGCAACCTCACGGCCATCTACATGAAGCAGTCGCTCGGGTCGTTGTCGGCGCTCTGCGGTTGCGTGGTGGCATCGACAGGCGCCGCCTGCGGCATCACCTACCTGATGGGCGGAACGTTCGAACAGGTGTGCTACTCGGTGAAGAACATGGTGGCCAACCTCACCGGAATGATTTGCGACGGCGCCAAACCCTCTTGCGCGCTGAAGCTCACCTCGGGCGTGAGCACCGCCGTGCTGAGCGCCATGCTGGCCATGCAGCACAAGTACGTAACGTCGGCCGAGGGCATCATCGACGACGATGTGGACCAGAGCATACACAACCTGACCGCCATCGGCAGTCGCGGAATGGATGAGACCGACCGCTATGTGCTCGACATCATGACCCACAAGGGCAAACCCGTGGCGACGACCCTCGAGTGAGCCCACCCGAAAAGAGTATACAACAGATAATGGAAAATAAAATGAACTTCACTAAATCGTTTGTAGTGTCGCTACTGATGCTGCTGGCTGCTATTGGCGCGTCGGCTCAGGATCCCGTACACTTCACCGTCTCTCAGAAGCAGGTGTCGCCCACCGAGCTCGATGTCATTTTCACTGGAAAGATTGATGCCGGCTGGCATGTCTACTCACCAGGACTGCCCGCCGATGGGCCCATCTCGGCCTCGGTGACTACCGAGAAGGCTGAGGGCGCGAAGGCTTCAGGAAAGTTGCAGGCCAAAGGCAAAGAGATCAGTACCTTCGACAAGATATTCGAGATGAACCTGCGCTACTTCGAGAACAGCGTGACGTTTGTGCAACGCTACCAGCTGACGGGCGGAAAATACCAGGTCAGCGGATTCCTGGAATACGGCACGTGCAACGACCAGATGTGCATGCCGCCGGGCAATGTGGAGTTCAACTTCAGCGGAACGGCTCCGGCCGCCGAGGAGGAGAAGGAGGAAGCCAAAGCCGACGAGGAAGCCGAGAAAGAGGAGGTCGAGCCGGACGTCGTGGCAACAACCGATAGCGTGGCTAAGGACAGCACCGACTCGGCGGCCGTCGCCGCTCTGCAATCGGGCGACGACAAGGACCTCATTGCCCGTTGGTGGCAGCCTTCGATCAAGGAACTGGAGGCGTTCAACGGTAGCGACGAGAACAACGGGTCGCTGCTATACATCTTTATCATGGGATTCCTGGGCGGATTCATCGCCCTACTCACGCCTTGCGTGTGGCCTATCATCCCGATGACGGTGAGCTTCTTCCTGAAGCGCGCCAAGGACGACAAGAAGAAAGGCGTGCGCGATGCCATCACCTATGGCATCAGTATCGTGGTAATCTATCTGGCACTCGGACTCGCCGTCACAGGCATCTTCGGGGCCAGCAAGTTGAACGAGCTGAGCACCAATGCCGTGTTCAACATCTTCTTCTTCCTCCTGCTCGTGGTCTTCGCCCTGAGTTTCTTCGGGTGGTTCGAGCTGACGCTGCCTTCGTCGTGGACCAACAAGGTCGACTCGAAAGCCACTTCCACCACCGGTCTGCTCAGCATCTTCCTCATGGCCTTCACGCTCGTGCTGGTCAGTTTCTCGTGCACGGGCCCCATCATCGGCTTCCTGCTCGTCGAACTCACCACCAGCGGTAGCATCATGGGGCCGGCCATCGGCATGTTTGGCTTTGCCCTTGCCTTGGCGCTGCCCTTCACGCTCTTCGCCCTGTTCCCCACATGGCTGAAACAGGCGCCGAAGTCGGGCGGATGGATGAACACCATCAAGGTGACGCTGGGCTTCATCGAGCTGGCCTTCGCACTGAAGTTCTTCTCTGTGGCCGACCTGGCCTACGGCTGGCGACTGCTCGATCGCGAGGTGTTCCTGGCGTTGTGGATTGTCATCTTCGGTGCTCTCGGGCTCTATCTCATCGGTAAACTGAAGTTCCAGAGCGATTGGGAAGGCGGCGAGATGGACAAACCCATGCCTGTGGCGTGCATCATGTTGGGACTATGCTCCATCGCCTTCGCCATCTATATGGTGCCTGGGCTGTGGGGTGCTCCCTGTAAGGCCGTCAGCGCCTTCGCTCCGCCCATGTCCACACAGGACTTCAATCTCTACAAGGCCAGTGTGGTCGAGGCGAAATACACCAACTACGAAGAGGGCATGGCCGCCGCTCGGGCGCAGGGGAAACCCGTCATGGTGGACTTCACGGGTTTCGGTTGCGTGAACTGCCGTAAGATGGAAGCCGCCGTCTGGACCGATCCGCAGGTGGCCGCCTGTCTCACCAACGACTATGTGCTCATCTCACTCTTCGTCGACGACAAGACGCCGTTGCCGCAACGCATCGAGGTGGAAGAAAACGGACAGAAACGCACGTTGCGCACCGTGGGCGACAAATGGAGCTATCTGGAGCGCACCAAGTTCAACTACAACGCCCAGCCCTTCTACGTCACACTCGACAACGAAGGACGTCCCCTCGGACCTAGCGCCGTCTACAAGGAAGACATCGACCTCTACATGGACTTCCTGAAAACGGGCCTCAAGAACTACAAACGCGAGCAATAGACCTACAAGTCCCGCTTGCGTCTTCTCCCTACAATCTGTATAACTCTTTAATAACTAAAAAATAAAACCATGTATTTCAAATTCAAGCGTAACATCATGTATGCCGAGTCGTGCGAAATTGAGGCCGACTCGTTGGAAGAAGCCATCGAAATGCTCCAGGACAACGAAGACGACATCGAATGGGCAGACGAAGACGATGGCGAACAATGGGTAAATAACTACGAGGTCTATTGCTGCGAGAACGAAGACGACGAGTACGAATACATAGGCAGCACCGAAGATGACGGCTTCTCAGACGACGAGCTCGAGTCCATGTGCAGCGACTGCGATTGCTCGGACAGCGACGATTGTGACGATTGTGAAGATTGCGACGACTGTTCTGATTGCGACGATTGCGACGACTGTTCTGATTGCGAAGATTGCGACGACTGCTCTGATTGCGACGATTGCGACGACTGCTCTGATTGCGATGATTGCGACGATTGCGACGACGACAGCTGTTCCTGTTCCCGCCCCCGTTAGTCCTCATCCCCCAAATCCCCTAGCGTCCCGTGTTCTGCGCTACCAGCGCAGAACCTTCTCCGCGCCTTTAATTCCCAGCGAAATCCCCTATTCTGACAAACTTTTTGTCCAAAACCAACGCTATATAACAGGAATTTAGTATCTTTGCACCAAATAATCCACAGAGCAAAAGGATGAAATACAGTATAGTCTGTCCAAAGTGCCAAAAGCGAGCCTATATCAACGTGTCGGCTCCAGGTGACGTGAAGTGCAAATGCCCTAGTTGTGGCGAGCTCTTCCCCGTCCATATCTCCCGTGCCAGTTTCGCACAGGTGGCGCAGCACCACCATACTCATGGCGAGCTCTCCAAACACCAGCTCAACCGTCGTCTCGCCGCCTTCTTCATCGGTTCCGCCACTTTCGTCTTCGGTGTCATCGCCTGCCTCTTCGCCGTTGCCTTCATCTATCGCAACATGAACATCGGCTAACACTGTTCAGATACCGCTCTGTCCCTGCCCCAATAAGGCACCCCTATCTATATCAAACTATTTTCTGAGAACAGGATCCAGATATTTTTCGCTAACAAACTGTCTCTATGGATCGAAAGAGTTATCCGGAATGGATAATCGAACGACAACATCTCCTCAAACGCATCAAGGAGCTGGAGGAAGAGAACGCAAGGCTGCGAGCACAACTCGATAAAGAGAACGTGCCTTGTGTTCATCTTTCGGCCATGCAAAAGCTATCACTTCAGGAAAAAGTCAACTTGTTTAGAAACCTGTTCAAAGGACGTGAAGATGTATTCGCACGCAGATGGTACAGCAAGACAACTGGGAAGTCTGGCTATCAGCCTGTATGCGAAAATGAATGGAGTCCTTTATGCGACAAGAAGAAATATAAATGTGCAGAGTGTCCCAACCGTTTATTCTCGCCACTGTCCGACGATGACATCTATCGTCATCTGGAAGGAAAGGATGCTGACGGAAGGGATGTCGTCGGGCTATATGTACTTAACGAGGATAACACCTGCCATCTGTTATGCACAGATTTTGATGACAAAAGCTGCGAACATGGCTACCAAGTCAACCCTTAAAAAACACACCCCTGTAAGGCTACGCTACGACCAATAACAGGAGATGGTTGGCAATCCCCGTCCACCCATCCAGACACCAGCCATCTAAGCCACTCCAAAATGGGGCACAAGAGAGCGTTGATGACCCTCTTGAAGTTAAATGCAGCCGCAGCGAGCATGACATTGATCGAGTCTCCGAAGAGTCCCTTGTAGAAATTACGTCCCAGACG
>JAILAI010000047.1 GCA_024681705.1 Prevotella sp. | reverse complement strand
GCGGCCAGACTCTTCACCGTGGGCGGCAACTGACAATGGTCGCCGGCGAGCACCAGCCGGTTCACCTTGCGCATCGGAATCCAGCAGGCGGCTTCCAGCGCTTGTGCGGCCTCGTCGATGAATAGCGTGTTGAACTTCATGCCCTGAAGCAACCGGTGACCGCTACTCACCAGCGTGGACGCGATGACGCGGGCCTCGCTGAACAGGTCCTGGTTGATGCGTATCTCGAGTTCGGTGGCACGACTCTTCAGTCGCTCTATCTTCTGGTGGTATTTCTCGTCGCCCCGACGACGGTGCTGACGAATCTCGCGGATGGTCTTGCGGATGATCCACAACGACGAATAGTCGGGATGGGCCTCGAACCGACGCTCGTAGGTGAAGCCGAGCATTTTGTCGTTGACGCGGGTCGGGTTACCGATGCGCAAGACGGGGATGCCGCGATCGACGAGCTGTTCGGATATCCAGTCGACGGCCATGTTGCTCTGGGCGCACACCAGCACCTGACTCTCGCGCATCAGCGTCTCACGGATGGCCTCGACGAGCGTAGTGGTCTTACCCGTGCCGGGAGGGCCATGCACCACCATCACGTCCTTGGCGCGCAACACCTCGTTCACGGCGTTCTCCTGAGCGGCGTTCAGATAGGGAAAGCGAAGCGAGCCAAACGAATAGTGCGTGGGCTTGATGTTCTTGTTGTAGAAGAGGTCGCGCAACGAAGCCAGACGGTTGTTCTTGGCCTTGATGACGCGGTCGAGGGCGTCGAACATCATCTTGTAGCTGGTCTCATCGAACGATAGCTGCACACCCACGGAATCTGTGCTGTTGAGCACCTCCGAGGTCTGGGCGTTGTCGGGCACCACCACCACCATGCGGTCGCCATCCACATAGCTGACGGTGCCGGTATAGCCGATGAACTTCAGCTTCTTGTCCACCACGCGGAAGAACACCACGGGACGTCCGAACTCGAAGTTATGCTCAATCTCGTCGTCGCCCGTGCGCATCACCTCGATGCAATGCTGGTTCAGGCTGTTGTAGTAGGTGCGGCCAGGCTTCAACGGATACCACGCATCGCCGCGCTTCACCTTCCGCGCCAACCCCATCTGCTCGGTCAGCTGGCGGAAGGCGTCTTTCTCGGCGTTGTATTCTATCTCCAGCAACATCTTCTGTTGCAACAGACTCTGAATGGCTGATGTCGTGATGCTCATGCGTCGTTACCTTTTGCTCCGTTCTCCTTTCCAACGTGCAAAAGTAGCAATTCCCGCCCACATTTCCAAACAATTGAGACAAAAAAGCGGTCGCACGAAACAAGACCCGAACGCACGGCCCGACGGTTTTCGCACGCTTTGTTTGGTGGAAGCGATAAAAATTCGTACTTTTGCACATGCAACGACACCCGAGCGCGCACCGCCGATGGCGAGGGCGACGCAGAAGGGCTTGTGAATCAGGAAAACGTAGACATAAAAAAAGAATTGAGATATGAAGAAAATTTTACTCTTGTTGGCAACCATATTGCCCGCATTCATCAGCGCCTTGGCGCAAGACAGTTCGGTGAGCATCGCGTGGCCCGCCGAGGGTTACCAGAATCCCGACGGGAAGTTCGTGGTTCCGCTCAACACGCCGCTGACCTTCAAGGCCAATGGCGGTGCCGATTGGAAATGGACCTTCGAGGGCGCCACACCAGCAGAGGCACAAGGTCAGGAGGTCACCGTCAGCTACGACGCCGAGGGGTGCTTCGACATAGTGCTACAAGCGGGCGAGACCACCGTCAGCCACACCAAGCAACTGATGGCTGGAGGCAACAACTTCGTGTGGAACATCCTGCCCAGCGAGCAACCGCTACTCGACGTCATCGCACTCGCATGGTACGGATGGTATGGCGGCACCAACTTCCTCGACATGAAGAAGTTCGCCGAGTCGTTCCACCAACCCTCGCAGGCAGCCACCATCGATAGCGTGGCCGTATACTTCGGAGCCTACGATGCGGTGTCGACCGACAAGAACCTCACCCTCTCCATCGCTACGCCCAACGACAAAGGAATGCCCGGCGCCACACTGGCCACCACCACGCTGAAGGTGTCTGAAATAGTACCGTCCACCACCAAACCCACCTATTTCCGCTTTGAGCAACCCGTAGCCGTAGACGGCGATTTCTTCGTGGTCATTGAAGGCTTCCCCAGTGAGGAGGGCGACGGCATCGCCATGAAGTGCGTTCGTCGCGCCATAGGCGAACTCTGCACGGTATATCATCAAGTGGCGGGCGACAGCCAGACATTCCGTCCCGGTGGCAACTACACATGGTATCAAAACGTCGACGACCCCGCCTCATTCGCCATCGCTCCCCGACTCTGCTACAACAGCACGTCGGAACCCGACGCCATCAGTGCCACCAAGTCGTCCACATTGCGCTTCGACGGCAAGCGCCTGCTACTTTCCGAAGGCACCGCACGCCTACAAATCTTCTCGCTCGACGGCACATTGCTCCTCGACCAGTCGCGCCCCGCAACCGTCGTCCCCCTGGCACACCTCAAGCCCGGCATCTACGTGGTTCGGGCCGATAACAACACCATGAAGATCTGCGTCGGAAGAGTGAGCCTATGATATCCCATAAAGCCCCATAGAGTCCTATAATATCCTATAAAGTCCTATAAAATCCCATAACCCCTATCAACCCCCATAACCCCCATCAAGCCCTATAAAGCTCTGGGATACTCTAAGGGCTAATGATATCCTATAAAGTCCTATACCCCCCCATAAACCCCAAGAGGGCCGCTATACCCCCCTTGGGAAGCCCGAAGGGCTGGCAGACCACAGGCAGGTGGTGGAGCGAAGCGGAACCCCTGCTAACGAACAGCTAATAGCATCATCAGAAGGGGCGACAGATTTAAAATGGGTGCATTCGTATTCTGTCGCACCTTCGGAGCTATCGTTGTTGGGGGCATTGTTAGCAGGGGTTGCACCCCTGCCTGTGCTCTTATCACCCCTTCGGGGTTCCTTCACTAATCATTATTCACTTAAAACCACCCCCCCTTCGGGGGTTCAAGACTCAGTAAATGGGAACTAAAACCAGTTTCCGCGGCCAGTGATAAATTATAATAATTATAATAATTTCTGTCCTCAAGACCCCTTCTTCACCTAAGTGGACAGTTGGTGTCCCCGTCGGACTCTTCACTCTTCACTTAATGTCTCACCTCACCGTTATCCACACGCTTTCGCCGCGATCCTTCGCCGCCACAATCTTCTCTTTCAGTCGGTTCACCCAGTAGGTGGAGCAGAGCACCATGCCCACCTTTCGGTTCTCGCCCAGCAGAATGCAGCCCTCGGTGTCCTTGGCGGTATTCCCCGCATGAATCCTGATGCCCTTGAAGTTCGGCACACCGAGCAGAACGGGCAGCCATTTCTTCATCCTTGGCGAGTAAGAGACGGCTATCGCATAACGGCCTTCAGGGATGGCCGAATGGCCCTTAATCTTCTTCTCACCTTTCTTGTAGTCGCGCCAGGTGGGCTCCAAGGTATCACAGAAACTGACGAACTTACCATCTTCAACTATAGAGAGTTTCCCAATGGTGTATGTCTTCCGCTTTGCTATTCTTGTTAGATACATTTCCATCTGTAAGAATGTTTATGGGTCAATGTTAATGTTGCAATGTTGCAAAGTTGCAATGTTGCAATGTTGTTATGTTATAAGGTTATTAGACTTTTTTGACTTCTGCCTTTTTCCAATGCTTTGAATCAGTTTTTTTAGTCCATCCATCTTGGTTCCAGCGAGAGATAATCATACGCAATGACCCATTGGAACAAAACCCTTGTTTCAAAGAGCGCAAGTCTTCCATTGTAAATACGGGTGGCAATTGATCGAATACCGAATGATTTACACCGTAACGACGACATACTTCTTTTGCTTCCACGTGTTGCTCTTCAAGTGCAGCTCCAAAAGCCTTGATTTGTTGGTCCAACGCGTATTCAGCCATCATTTGAGCGAATTCGACACATGCCTTCGATTCTCTTTTAAGACCTGTCAACAGATGAAAGACGACACCACAACGGAAACCGATTACCGCCGCACGCTTGCGATAGGTATCCTTCACTCGATCAATATTCTTAGCTGCTTCCACACGCTTCTCTTCTACCCACTTTTCGATGGCACCACGCAAACGCGGGGTATCGATGTATCCAGAATACGAGCGCAATTTGGTGACGGCTTCCTGAATACGAGCTTCGTCATCAGCCGTACGACGACCAAACTTCGGCATCTTGGCGAACGACGAATCAGGCATCTCGGACACGAGGACACGCGACGAAAGACCATTCTCGATATTGTCGCTCTTGAAGCACTTTCGCAGGGCGCCATCGGTGCCGAGCATCGTCCAGTTGTAGGCTACGTTCACGACGCCGCTCTCCGCCTGATCACTATTGTAGTCCTGACCCCATTCGCCATTATCAAAGCTTAGGCGATAGATGTCATACTTCGAAGACCAGCTCCCGGCACCATTCGTTTTACGAAGTGTGTCCAGCTCTTCGCAGAAGGAGTAGAGCGTATGCTCATTCGAGTTCTTGAAACGCTTCAGGAGCGTCGAACAAGACACCGTTACGGGAACCATGCGGATGAGAACATGAGGGTCTTCAGGCGCCTTCTCGTTGGCCTTGCGACGTTTCTTCTGCTCCTTCCACTCATCCTCACGTTTACGGGCGAGGGCATCTTCCTCGTCGAACTGGCGCTTCCAGACGTCTACGGCATTCTTCACCACGCTTTTGCCAGAAGCCTGCTCACCATGAATAATCGACATCAGCCCCAGACGTTGTAGATTTCCATCGCAATATTTTACCGTCACTTGGTCGGCGTAGGCGGCGGCGATGGGAAGCACACCACAAAGCAAGGGCATGTGCATCGTTTCAGGCACGCCCACGAGGCTCTCCTTCAAACCGATGGGAAGCGACCTGATGTTTTGTATGGTAGGCGTTTCTTTTTCAACATCATAGAACTCGTCTGCATCTACATCTTGCTTTAGGTTATCCACGATGTCGCTTATAACCCTCGAAATCCCTTTCGGTTCCTCTTTGCAAGCAGAGTCCACAATACCTTTCATCTCTTCTTCCGAGAGACCGAAGCGGGGCATCACGGCCAGCAACTTATCTCGTTTATTATCGCAGATAGAGCGGAGGTTCACAGCCAGCTTATGTAGCTTCACATTGCGCTCGCCTTCAGCGGGCTCACCGCCGTTTTGGCGCCACCACTCCTGAATGATTGCAGAATATGGTATATCTTTGAAATAATACTCTTGTGACGAGTTTACTTTCTCAAGGGACGTTACTCCCTTGGAGATTGTAGGAGCGACGTTGTCAGGAGTCTCATTGTCCCTTGCATTAAAGTGCTTATTGGCTTTCTTCGCCCCTTCGGGCACCTCCTCTTCCCCCTTGCGCTCGCGCTCTTTCAGCACCTCGAACTCTTGCGCACTCTCCTCGATACTCATCGGCTCTTCGAAGATGGCATCGTCGAGATAGAAGAGGTTTTCTTCGTTAGCAGGGCCCGTATACATCACGCGTTGCAGATCGTGGGCAGAGGTGTCCATCTCGGTTCCTGTCAGCTGGGCTACGCGCACCTGACTCTCCAGTATCGTCTTGCCCTTCGCGCGACGGCAGACGGCATGCACACCGTAGTTGGCAGAGCCTGAGAGCTCCAGCAGACCGATTTCTTCCTTCTTCGCAAGCAGCTTCTCGACCGTCGACTTTTGCTCTGCTTCCGACTGGCAGTCGATGTCGTGGGCGAAGGTCGATGCAGGGTGACAGCAGCCCTTCAGGATACCGTCGGGCAGAATGTCGTTGTAGTTGAACTGCACCAGCTGCATCTTCGCCTTCTTGTTGCCCGAACGGGCTGCGGCGAAGTTCTCGACGTTCTTCTCGGCGTTGCGGATGGCGAAATACGCCTCACGGCTGGTAACGGGGCGAGCAGCTTTGCGCCCGCTCCCGTTCTTGTAGATTTCGTTAATCATCGATTGCCTCCTTCTCTACCACCATAGAAATGAAGTCGGCAATGGTCTCCGCCTCGTCCATCAGCATGTCGGCGAACTCATCGCGCTGCTCGCAAGGGAGCACGAAGGACATGCGGTCGTAGCCATCCTCGCCAAACGAGAGGCTCGTGTGCTCGAGCTTCAGTGCCGGCTTGCGGCGAACGCGCTTACGGCGAACGAAGTCAAAAGTTCCATTACTCAGCATCTGGCCATAGCCCATCCCGCGGAAAGGCTCCACGAGGCCCACAACTGGATTATCGGGCATCACCTGCACATAGTTCATTCCGGTCTCGGTCTTGCTGACGGCTACAGTAGCGTTCAGCGATACAGTTTTGTTTGTATTCATTTTTAAATCTCCTATCATTAATTGTTTATTCAA
>JAILAI010000042.1 GCA_024681705.1 Prevotella sp. | reverse complement strand
ACCCACATGTCTATCCCCTTTTTGCAATGTCGAGATGGCAGTCGAAAAGTCGGTTGAGCAAAACCGACAGTTTTGATCATCGAAATTGGCGCTTTTGATGACCGAAACTGCCGCTTTTGCTCATCGAAACTGCCGCTTTTGGTACCCGTTTTTTCGGGTTTTCTTGCATAATTTTGGTATTTTTATTCCAAAAGCACGTCGGCAATTCTGTAATCGTTTGACAGACAGCGATTTACGCTAACGCCTCATGGTTGGCTTATTTAGGTGCTTCGGACTTCGTGATTCAAAATTTTTAAATCTCCGTGTTAAAGCATTCTGGCTGATATCTAAAAAAATGTTATTCAACGCCTTCTCGTGTTGCTATGCACTGCGCACTCTAAAAGCCGTAAAGACTCCATCGCCCGCGCCGAAAAGATCGACAATCCTACCTCTCATCTACGCTACGAAAAAAAGGGCTGTATCCCTCGCAGGATTCAGCCCTTACTGTTTTCATATATGTGTAAAATAGATGCGGTTTCAGACCAATGGATGGTAATCGTAGGCGATGGCACGACCTGCCTTCAGCGATTTGCGCACATCGATGAGACGCTGGTTGCGACTCCCACGGAAATAGAGGTCGGGATCGCGCTGGGCCTGCACGAAAGGACCGTCGACAAGCACGTCGATTTCCTCGAGCAGTTCGCGTTGGCGCGGCATCTTCATGAGCGTCTCAAAGGTGTAACCGGTGAAGCACCAGATGTTCTTTGACGACTCCTGGTGGATAGCACGGGCCAGTTCGGTGAAGCCTTCGGCCTGATACATCGGGTCGCCGCCACTGAAGGTGACGTTGGCGAACGGGTCGGCCATGATGACTTTCATGATCTCCTTGGTGCTCATTTCGTGACCGGCGTTGATGTCCCACGTCTGCGGATTGTGACAACCCGGACAGGCATTGGGACAACCAGCGCAATAGACGGATGTTCGCAGGCCTGGGCCGTCGACCATCGTATCTTCAACTATGTCGATGATGCTAAGCATACTTCTATCTATTCTTGATTGTTCATTCGTTCGCTTCTCCGCGGGCCGCACCATCAGCGCAGCCCGTCGGGAAGCCGTATCGGTGTCTACAGACGGTCGAACAGCGAAAGCTGGTTACCACTATCCACGTGGGTGACGCGGTCGTTCAGCTCCGACAGCTTGCCATGATTCCAGCGATCGGTGGTGCCCACCAGATAGCCAGTGATGCGTTGCAGACGGTCGATGTTCTTGCTACCGCACTTCGGGCACTGATGCATCTGCGGATCGGCATTCTCGTAACCGCAATCCATGCAACGGTTGCGATTGTGGTTCACGCTGCCATAACCCATGTTGTAGGTGTCCATCATGTCCACGATGTTCATGATGACGTCGGGATTGTGGGTGGCGTCGCCGTCAATCTCCACGTAGAAGATGTGTCCGCCGCCGGTCAGTGCGTGGTAGGGAGCCTCCACCTCAGCCTTGTGGCGTGCCGTGCATTTGTAGTAAACAGGCACGTGGTTGGAGTTAGTGTAGTAGTCGCGGTCGGTAACGCCCGGAATCTTTCCGAAGTCCCTGCGGTCCACCTTTGTGAACTTTCCGCTCAGTCCTTCCGCCGGCGTTGCCAGCACCGAATAGTTGTGCTGATACTTCTCCGAGAACTCGTTGATGCGCTGCCTCATGTAGCTGATGATGCGCAGACCGAGCTGCTGGGCTTCTTCGCTCTCGCCATGGTGCTTGCCGATGAGGGCCACGAGGCATTCTGCCAAGCCGATGAAGCCGATCCCCAGCGTTCCCTGATTGATCACCGACTCGATGGTGTCGTTCGGCTTCAGCTTCTCACTACCAATCCACAAGCTGTGCATCACCAATGGGAACTGCTTGGCCAGCGCCGTCTTCTGGAAATTGAAGCGGTCGTTGAGCTGAGCGGCTGCGATGTCGAGCATACGGTCCAGACGGGCGAAGAAGCTGTCGATGCGCTGCTCCTTGTTCTCGATGCCCATGCACTCGATGGCGAGGCGCACGATATTGATGGTGGTGAACGAGATGTTGCCACGACCGATGGACGTCTTCGGACCGAAACGGTTCTCGAACACACGCGTGCGGCATCCCATGGTGGCCACCTCGTGGATGTAGCGCTTCGGGTCGTCGGCGCGCCATTCGTCGTCCTGGTTGTACGTAGCGTCCAGATTCAGGAAGTTGGGGAAGAACCTGCGTGCCGTCACCTTGCAGGCCAGCTGATAGAGATCATAGTTGGGGTCTTCAGGCAGATAGTTCACGCCGCGCTTCTTCTTCCATATCTGGATGGGGAAGATGGCAGTCTCGCCATTGCCTACGCCCTCGTAGGTCGACTTCAATATCTCACGCATGATGCAACGTCCCTCGGCCGACGTGTCGGTACCGTAGTTGATGCTCGAGAAGACCACCTGGTTGCCGCCGCGCGAGTGGATGGTGTTCATGTTGTGGATGAAGGCCTCCATAGCCTGATGCACGCGGGCCACCGTTCTGTTCACGGCGTGCTGAAGCATTCGTTCCTCGCCCTGCAGGTTCTCAAGCGGCTTGTTCTCGTAGTCCTTGAGGGGGACGTCGTAGAGATGCTTCAGGTCCTTGCCCGAGAGCATTTCCAGGTTCTTCACCTCCTCTATGAACGAGCTGCGCACGAAGGGTGCCAGATAGAAATCGAAAGCCGGAATGGCCTGACCGCCGTGCATCTCGTTCTGGGCCGTCTCCATCGAGATACAGGCCAGCACCGATGCCGTTTCAATACGCTTGGCGGCACGGCTGCTGCCATGACCGGCGTAGAAACCGTTGTTCAGGATGTTGTCCAGCGGGTGCTGAACGCAGGTGAGCGACTTGGTGGGATAGTAGTCCTTATCGTGCACGTGGAGGTAGTTGTGCTTCACGGCCTCACGCGACTCCTCCGAGAGCAGGTAGTCGTCGACGAAGGGCTTTGTCGACTCGCTAGCGAATTTCATCATCATACCGGCGGGCGTGTCGGCATTCATGTTCGCATTCTCGCGGGTGACGTCGTTGTTCTTGATATTGATGATTTCAAGGAAAAGGTCGCGCGTCTTGGCCTTACGTGCAATGGAGCGCTGGTTGCGATAGGCGATGTACTTCTGTGCAACGTCCTTTCGTGCACTCTTCATCAGTTCCATCTCCACGGAGTCCTGAATAGCTTCCACGCTCATCTGGGGGTCTCCGTTTACGCTGATATTGTCTGTAATCTGCTGAATCAGGGCTTCATCGTCACCCTGGTCGGTGTGTAACATGGCCTTCCTGATTGCGGCCATAATTTTTTGTTCGTTGAAGCCCACAATGCGGCCATCGCGCTTCACAACTGTTTGTATCATAATGGATTAAAGGATTAAGAGGGTTTCCTATGAAAATGATTGTTGATGCCTCTCCAA
>JAILAI010000037.1 GCA_024681705.1 Prevotella sp. | reverse complement strand
GACTCCCACAGAAACTGAAATCCTCCGCGACATCGCCCTCGGCATGACTACCCGTGAGATTGCCGACAAGCGCTTTTCCAGCTTCCACACCGTGAATACTCATCGCAAGAACATCTTTCGCAAGATTCATGTCAACAATGTCCACGAAGCCATCCGCTATGCCCTCCGTGCGGGACTTGTCGATGCAGCCGAATACTATATTTAACCCAAACAAATACAAATCTGACTTAAATCCTAACGACCTATTTGGGTTAAGCCGAGTGGGCGTACCACTTACCATTGGTCTTGGGGTTGGCGATGGTGTTCTGTGCCAATTTGTAAAATACTGCCATTGTGTTTTTCCTTTCAAAGATTTTAACGGTTAACGAATTCGATGTTGAAGGAGTTTCCGCGTTGCGCTGATCAGGCCTGTTTTATCATCGCTGAGCATCGTGTCGTGCCGTCCCCGGGCCCTTGGTTCCTGCATTCTCACGAGCTTCTACGTTTCTTCTCCTTTCGTATGCAAAGGTACAACATAATTCCCTTAAATTCCAAATTTTCAGGGTGTCGAAAACGGCTAATAATTGTTAAGGATATTAAACGAATGTAACTGTGACATAGGAGATTGTGACACTATGACTTTAACGCCCATATATAAACGCCATTAGTTATAATTCATAGATATTATGGCGAAAAATTTAAGTAATTGTAAGTAAACAATTTTTATTATAATATATTATATATTATAATAACATATAGGAGTACTCTCCTTATTTATGATGTCTTCTCAATTGTTAATGTCACAACGTCAAGATGTCAGGTTGTCTTATGTCGAATAATTTACAAAAAACCGCTCTCACTCTTTGTGTTCTCAATTCTTCTTGTTATCCTCTATTCATTGGCATTTATGAAGTCACCATTTAGAAAATCTAAATATTTTCCCGAAACGTTGGGGCATTTTCGGAAATTGTTTGTATCTTTGCGGAATATACAGACAACACTCCTATGATTATTGAATATGACCATTGAATAAGATGAAAGGCAACAACGAATTTCTTCCTCAGAATGGCAGCTTGATAGTGTACCACAAGGAATTGTAAGAGTGGTATTATTCTATAATGTGTACACATACATGTCTAATTGAAGTTTAAAAGAAAACTCAAATCATTATATAAGTATGGAAAAGGAAATCATTGAAAGACTAAGGGTAGAAGGATTTACCCCTTCTGACCTGACAGAGGATGAACTCGAAACTCTTCGCAAAGAGATTGAATTCGAGAGGAGCGGCGGTATGATACTTGATGGCGTGCTTTCCAATCCTGAAATCTACTTTAGAAAACTCACGGATGATGGCGTAGAGACCACACGCGGTAAAAGTTCAATGCCAAAGTCTCATTCCTCCAATCAAAAAATCTAAAAAAAGAACTCATCGTAATAATTTAAGAACTAAAAACAGACCATTATGAAAAAGATTTTGAAAACTAATTGGCAGCGCTACTTGGATAGTACTGCAGGCAAAGAGGCCGTTAGGCTTTTTAACCACTTAACCGATGATGATTGTTCAGCGGAAGATATGTGGAATGTAGTCAAGCGATATAATCCTGAACTTGCGAAGAATGTATCTGTAAATGAAGAGAAAAAATATGTGGAGGGAATTGCTTATTACAACGAAATAATAAAGGATAACGTGCCTACTACTGAGGAGGAGCAAAAAGACTTCGACAGCGGTGATTTCTTTTTATGGTTAACCCGAGGACTGGTATCGTTAGATGAGGAAACTGACATTTTTGATGCTCCACAAATCGGGTTTAAGAACATCCTCGGCAGTAACCTTTTGTTATCTATAGCGCTTAGTGCAAATCTACCGTATTATTTTCTTCCCAATCTATATGAAATGCAATTTGCCTATTTCAAAAAGTTTGCAGAGAAATATGAATTGGACATACCTGAAATGCCACATCGTTCAGACTATCGAAACCGATGGTTCTATTACATAAGTATGATAAATGCTCTTGATGTTTTTGCCGTTGAAAACGAACTTTTAGATTTTGGAGAATTGTGCGCATTCCTCTTTGATTACGAACTTACAAATATCAAGGAAGAAATGGCCATCGAACACGAAAAACCAATGCCTAATATTCCTGAACAGGCATGGATTCTCGTAGGCAACTACAGCGAAGGCGAGAAGAAAATGAAAGAGGGCGTCTGGCAATCTAATCAACTTACCCGAAAGGGTGACATCATGGTGTTCTATGAAAAATCACCTGTCAAGAAGATGAATGCTGTATGGACGGCTCTTGAAGACGGCTTCATTGAACCATTTGGACCTTATTATTCTTATTCCATTATAGGAAAGAAGATAGAAATCCCTGACGATAAGGCCTTAACTTACAAAGAATTCAAAGAAAGTGACTATTTCAAGAATCGTGAAAAGGAAGGCAATTTCGTTAGCAAGAATTTCCAGGATGTCAGCGGATGGGCTGTCACATTTGAAGACTATGCAGTCATAAAAAGCATGCTTGAAGCTAAAGGCTTCGACACGTCGGTGCTTCCGTCTTTGTATGAGCCTCTGAGACTAACGGATAAACCAATTACATTAGAAAAAGATGTGGAGGATTATTTGATTAAACCTCTTTTAGAAGAAATGGGATTAAAAGAAAATGTTGATTACAAACAGCAAGTACCCTTCCATGCTGGCAGAGGTTCAACAAAACGGCCCGATTTTTGCTTGCATAAGACTGGCAAGGACTGGGAGGATGGTGCAAAGATTGTTATTGAGGTGAAACTTGAAATGAAGACTATCCCAGAAATTGAAGAGAATTACGAGCAGGGTGTGACTTATGCCCGATTTGGTGAAGCCGAGACTCTTGTTATTTGCGATAAGAATCAGATTCGAGTTTATCATCGTAACAAAAAGGGTAAATTTGCTGGTTATGACAGAGATTACAAACAATTCTATTGGAGTGATAAAAAGAAATGGTATAACGAACTTAAGAGTTTATTGATCAAATAAATATGGCAAAAGATTTGACAACGTCGCAGATAGAGCGGCAGAACGTTTTGAACAACAAGGTGGCCTTGCCAAGAATTCAGGAGTCGCTAGGCATCAAGGCATTGGAGTATCAAGGGGTACTTTATGTTACCAAGCAGATGGCAGCGGATTTCTACGAAGTGGATCTCCGCACGATAGAGAATTGCCTGGCAAATAACGAAAGGGAACTTCAACACAATGGCTACCGTTTATGGAAGGGTAACGACCTGAAAGACTTTAAGTTACATTTTGCTCCCGAAATCGATTTCGGGAGCAAAACCACGCAATTGGGCCTGTTTGATTTCCGCTCATTCCTGAACATAGGTATGTTGCTGACCACAAGTGAGAAAGCCAAACAAGTGCGAAGTAAAATTCTTGACATTGTCATAGCCACTATCAACGAGAAGACTGGCGGCGGTACGAAGTATATCAACCGTAGGGACCGCGAATATCTGCCTGCTGCAATCCAAGAAGAAAACTACCACAAGAATCTTACAGAGGCTGTCAGTAAATATGTGGATGGGCATAGAACTTATAAGTATGCGCAGGTAATGGACCTGATCTATAAGGCCGTCTTCTGCGAGAAGGCAAAAGAATATCGTCAATTACTCGAATTGAGTGAGAAGGATAACGTAAGGCGTACCCTTTATGCTGAAGTACTACGTGTGGTCTCTTCGTTTGAAAACGGAGTGGCCTATGAGATCTCTCGGATGGCAAAAGAAAAAGGTGTCCTTAAAGTTGCCGATGTTGCAGAAATCTGTAAGCAACTGGCCGAACATCCATTGCAAACGCCATATATCTATGATGCTCGTCAAAAAATGGCTTCACGCGATTTGGCGTTTAGAGACGTATTCCATGGTAACATAGCAGAATATCTAAAAGCCGTAACACCAGAAGAGTTTGATAAGTTTATTGGCAGCAAGTCAATAGACTTTGATGAAATCATGGCTTTACCAGAGAACAAAGAAGTTCTACGTATTCTAAAACAGGCAGAGAATGACAGAGATTAAATACATTACTTTGGAAGAGCTGATACATGTCTATGAAAAGACAGTTGATGACAGTGGTGGAGGTTTTTCTGGAATTAGAGACAAGGAACGGCTGGAGTCTATTTTAGAATTCGTTCAAAACGATCTTTATTATCCGACTTTTGAAGATAAACTTACATTTTTGGTTTCCCGTATCTGCACCGGCCATTTATTTGATGATGGTAACAAGAGGATGTCCCTGACGCTTGGAGTATATTTCCTCCATAAAAACGGACGTTTCTGGGCAGCTACAACTTTTATGACTCATATGGCTTCCTTTATCATGCATATGGCAGCTGGTCGCATAGACGAGGAGCTGCTTTCAAGAATTATCCCTTTTGTCATCAATGGAAAGGAATTTAATGAGGAATTGCAAATTGATATAGCACATGCTATTTCAGTAGAAAACGGTAATAACTAAAGAGCAAGCACCTTGTTTAATACACTTCGTTGATGCGAAGGAGCGCGGAGAGGCGGTGTGGATAACGGTGAGGTGAGGCGGCTCAGCCATCAAAAGAAAGACGGGGACAACAGAAACAATCATGTGGATTGCTACTCTTGTTGTCCCTGTTTTTCGTTTCTATATGAGGGAAAGAATGCTATACAGGGAAGGCGCTTTCGAAAACCTTCCGTCGCTCGAACCCCCGTCTGACGACAGGGTGCAAGTCGCTCCCCTCGCCCCAAGGAGTCGCTCCGAATCGTTTTTTTTCATTTTTTTCGGCATTCATGCGTTTTTTTCTTGGAAAATGTGTACCTTTGTTGCAAACAATCTAATAAGAAAGGAGCTAACCATGGAAAGAATCACCCAGGACAACTTCGAGAAACTCTATGTCGACCCCATAGAACAAAAGCAGATTGACCATTTCGTCTGCAAGGAGATGGGACGGCAGATACACCGCTACATCAAGGGGATGAGTGGACGGAAGTGCATCATGGAGAAATTTGAGGAACAGCTGTCGAAGCTGACGGAACCCGAGAAGGAGGAGGCCATCGCACGATATATAGACCTCAACAGAAAGGCCATCAGCGGACTCGACTTCAAAATCGTTCTGGCACGCGCCATCGCCAACTACTGCGATACCTTCGACTACATGCTCGAGATGGTGAACAACCGCGAGAAGATGGACTTCTACCTCAAGCGCATACGCTCGAAATACGTGCAATATCACGAGGTGTTCGAGGAGAACGGCAAGTTCGGCATCAAAGACCATCACGGCGACGTGCTGGTGAGCGCCCAGTTCGACTTCCTGCGCACCTGCTATGTCTACGTGGACGACCTCGTCACCATGCCCATCATCGCACAGAAGAACGGCAAGTTCGGACTCATTTTGCCCGACCGCAAGGACACGGTGGTGGCCGACTTCATCTACGACGACATCCACCTGCGCGACGAGCCGCCATACTTCGAGGCCTTCATCGGGCGCAAGAAAGTGAGACTCTGACACGCCAGCAGCACTCTTCAGAACAAACCAAAAGAATGAAAAGATACATCCTTTGCCTTGCGATGCTGCTCAGCATCGTCGTACAGGCGCAAGCCGAGAACTATCCCTACCGCAGCGACTACCTGTGGCTGACCGTTCCCAACCATGCCGACTGGCTCTACCAGACGGGCGAGAAAGCCCGCGTGGAGGTGACGTTGCTGCGCTATGGCGTGCCCTGCGACGCCACCGTCAGCTACACCATCGGCAACGACATGCTGGACGACGACCAGAGCGGTAGCGTGAAGCTGAAGGGCGGACGAGCGGAGATTGACATGGGTACGCGCCGCACACCAGGGTTCCGCGACCTGCGACTGACGGCCGTCGTCGACGGCAAGGAGTACAAGCACCACGTGAAGGTGGGCTTCTCGGTAGACAAGATTGCGGCATGGACGAAACAACCGGCCGACTTCGGGGCTTTCTGGCAACAGGGTCTCGACGAGAGCAAGCAATATGGCCTGCACTATAGCAAGGAGCTGGCACCCGAGTATTGCACCGACAAGATGGATTGCTATCTGGTGAGACTGGAGCTGAACAGTCGGGGACAGACGATGTACGGCTATCTCTTCGTGCCCAAGAATGCCGCCAAGGGCAGCTGTCCGGTGGTGTTGTGTCCGCCGGGAGCGGGTGTGAAGACCATCAAGGAACCCTTGCGCCACCGCTACTATGCGGAGAACGGGTTCATCAGACTCGAGGTGGAGATTCACGGACTCGACCCGCGACTAAGCGACGCTCAGTTCAAGGAAATCAGCAACTCGCTGAACGGGCGTGGCAACGGCTATCTGGAGAACGGACTCGACAACCGCGACAACTACTACATGCGGCGCGTCTATCTGGGCATGGTGAAGTGGATTGACCTGCTGACAAGTCTGCCCGAATGGGACGGGAAGAACGTCGCCGTGCAGGGTGGTTCACAGGGTGGCGCTCTGGCGCTGGTGACGGCAGGTCTGGATCCGCGCGTGACGCTCTGCGTGGCCAACCATCCGGCCCTCTCCGACATGGGTGCCTATAGCGTGAAAGGTCAGACCGGCGGCTATCCACATTTCCACCGCACGCCCGGCATGATGACGCCCGAGAAGATACGGACGATGGCCTACTACGACGTGGTGTGCTTCGCCCGACTCATCAAATGTCCCGTCCGCATGACGTGGGGCTACAACGACGACGTCTGTCCGCCGACAACCAGCTACGCCGTGTGGAACGCCCTCGACTGCCCGAAGGAGTCGCTCATCACGCCCATCAACGAGCACTGGACGAGCGAGGCCACCGAGCGCGGACATATGGAGTGGATGCTCGGGAAACTGAAGAAATAGGTCACAACCAGCGTTCGCGCAAGCATCATGACGTGAAGGTTCCTCAAGTCGTCAAAGTCCCTCAGAGCCTTCGGGCAAGGAGCATGCGACGGCGCCATCCACTACTCTCCCCCAGAGATTTTCAAATTCAAACAACTCACTAATCCTATCCTCAAAATGAAGAAAATGCTTTTGGCCACACTGGCCCTCTTCGTAGCGCTATCGGCCTCCGCAAAGAAGAATGTATATGGTTTCAACGTGGTCGATGCCGACGGTAACAACGTCAGCATGAAGCAGTTCAAGGGCAAGGTGCTGCTCATCGTGAACACCGCCACACGATGCGGATTCACACCTCAGTACAACGAACTGGAGGCACTCTACGAGAAATATCGTGCCGAAGGGTTCGAGATTCTCGACTTCCCCTGCAACCAGTTTGGCGAACAGGCTCCGGGAAGCATTGCCGAGATTCACGAGTTCTGCACGGCCAACTTCAACATCCAGTTCCCGCAATTCGAAAAGGTTGACGTCAACGGTCCCGAGGCCTCGCCCCTGTTCTCGTTCCTGAAGGCGCAACGCGGCTTCGGTGGCTTCAACCTGAACGACCGCATCGGCAAACTACTCGACGACAATTTCCGCAAGAAAGACCCCAACTACGACCAGTCGCCCGACATCAAATGGAACTTCACCAAGTTCCTCGTCGACCGGAAGGGGCGCGTGGTGCAACGCTTCGAACCCACCGCTACGGCGGCCGATATGGAGGAGGCCATCAGGAAACTGCTGTAGTTCGACAGGGGTATCGTAGCACGATGCCGGCGGCTTGTTACAAGTCCGAAATCTTCTGTTACAAATAAAGAATGCGCAAAGGGCGATTTTTCGTACCTTTGTCGCAACATTAGTATCAACGCATTCATTATTTGTACGATGAGAAAATCTTTTCTTACCCTTTTGCTGTTCGCCTCTGCCCTGCTGGTCGAGGCGCAGCCACAGGGGTTCCCGGGCTTCCAGATGCCTGAGACGCACCCCCAGTATGCCAACGTGAACTATGCCGGCGACGACCTCGAGGCGCACCAGATGGACATCTACCTGCCCGAGTCGCCACAACAGGACAGGTATAAGGTCGTAGTGGCCATATACGGCAGCGCTTGGTTCTCAAACAACATGAAGGCCATGACCTTCGTCTCCCTCGGCAAGCCCCTGGTCGACGCTGGCTTCGCCGTAGTGTGCATCAACCACAGGTCGAGTGCCGACGCGAAGTTCCCCGCACAGATCAACGACGTGAAGGCCGCCATCCGCTATCTGCGCGCCCATGCCGCTGACTACCGTCTCGACACATCGTTCATCGGCATCACCGGATTCTCTTCAGGTGGTCATCTGGCTTCGCTGGCGGGCGTCAGCAACGACTTGAAGACGCGCACCGTGGGAAGCACCACCGTCGACCTGGAAGGCACCGTGGGCGGCAACCTCGACCAGAGCAGTCGGGTGGATGCGGTGGTCGATTGGTTCGGTCCGGTAGACATGTCGCGCATGAACAATTGCGAGTCGGTGAACGACGGCAGATCGCCCGAAGCAGCCCTCATCGGCGGAGCACCTGCCGACTTGCCCGACATGGTGGCGCTCATCAGCCCGATCACATACGTCAAGGCCGAGGGACCGCGCTTCCTCGTGTTCCACGGTGAAGCCGACAATGTGGTGCCCCATTGCCAAGGTGTCTACTTCTCGGAGACGCTGAAGCAAGCAGGGCGCTTGGCAGAATTTGTCAGCGTGCCCAACGGACAACACGGACCGGTCACCTTCAACGAGGATACCTTCAGGAAGATGACGGACTTCTTCGTGGAGGAATCGAAGAAATAGGATAGCCACAACCCCGTCGGACGACGACCGACACGGGGCTTTGCAAAGAAGAAGATGGAAAATTTGAGAGAAGAGAAAATGAGAGGACTGAAGACCCATGAGGTCTTGAATGGCTCGTTGTGGCGCTTATGCGTCACAGCGTTGCTATTCTTGGCCGTTGTTCCCGCCTTCACGGCAAGTGTGAAATCGCCCGACGGACGAGTGAGACTCTCGTTGAAAGGCGAGGGATTCGTGGTCAGCAGCAATGG
>JAILAI010000224.1 GCA_024681705.1 Prevotella sp. | reverse complement strand
TGTCTTAAATGTTACACGTATGATGTTTTAGAAGCTCAGGTTGACACCGACGGTCCACTTGCGGAGGTTCGGGTAAGAACCAAATGCTCCTGCCATCGGGTTGGTGAATTTCTCTGGATAGGGGTTGTAGAAGTTAATGAGATTCTGGCCAGTGATGTTGATGCGCACACCCTTGATACCGGTATTCTTCAGCCAGTTGCTGGGCAATGCGTAGGCCAGTGTGAGACGACTCAGGCGAACGCTGGCGTTGCTGATGCGCCAGAAGCTCGATGCGATGGCGTTCACGCTCTGATAAGCCAGGTTCGGATAGTAGGCCTCACGGTTCTGCGACATGATGAGATTGCCACTTCCGTCGTAGATGTCCTGATAGACGTACATGTTGTCGGGATTCCAGAACGACGGCATGTTGTAGAACTCAAGGTTGGAGTTCGATGCCACGCCGATGGCCTGTGCTGGAACGGTGGTGTAGCCACCCCAGCTAGCACCGAGCTGAGCGGTGATAGAGAGGCCCTTCCAGTCGGCACCGAGGTTCATGGTGAAGCCGTAGATGTTGCCACGCTTGCCGAGTTGCACCTGGTCGTTGTCGCGATCGACGATGCCATCGGGACCTGCATAGCTGCCGTCGGGCTGCTGTGCGCCGCGCACATCCTTATAGATAAGCATACCCGGACGAACCTTATCCTTCGTCATACCGAGATAGCTGGTGATGTTGTACTTCTGGAAGTACTCCTCGATGTCCTGGAACGAACGGAACATACCGATGCACTGCAGACCCCAGAGTCCGAGGTCGGTGCGGCTGCCGTACGTGAGCTGGCGATAGAGATACTCGCTGGGCCAGTCCATGTTCAGCACCTTGTTGTCGCTCATACCGGTGTTGATACCGATGCGATACTTCAGGTCCTTGCCAATCTTGTCGCGCCATGTGAGCGAGAGCTCCCATCCCCAGTTGTCCATTTCACCGAGGTTGGTAGAAGCCGACTGAGAACCTACCGTGCCGGGCACGTCTTCCTTCAGGTTCAGCAACATCTCGCGGTTGCGCTCGTAGTAGTAGTCGAAGTTGATGGCCAGACGGCTGCGGAGCACCTGCAGGTCGATACCACCGTTGAACTTGTACGACTTATCCCAGTGAACCATCACATTGACGGCCGAGTTGTTCTTGTTGATGGTGATGCGGCTGCCGGAGTCGTTGCCCAAGCCTTCGCCAAACACCGTACCCTTGTTGGCATCGGTGGCGTATACCTGCATCCACTGCCAGGGAGCGAGGTTGTCGCGACCTGTAAGACCGTAGCTGGCGCGAAGCTTCAGGAAGTCGACCCACTTGCCAGCCTTGCTGTCCTGGAACCAAGGCTCCTCACTCACTACCCAACCAGCGGAGAATGCGGGGAAGGTACCCCAGCCGTACTTCTTCGAGAACTTGGTAGAAGCGTCTGAACGGAGCAGGAACTCCAGGAGGTAACGGTTAGCATAAGCATAGTTGATACGTCCGATGTAAGACATCGTACCACTTTCCGAACGACGGAACTGTGCGTCTTCCTCACTACCGTCCTTCACCGAGTTGTCCTGACCAGTGGTGAACTCCAACGGCTTCGTCTTGCTGGCGTAGGTGAGTTCGCTCTCGGCCTCTGAACGCTCGATAGAGAACAGACCGCTCACGTGGTGCATGCCGAAGTCGCGCGAATACTGCGCGGTGAAGTTCATCTGATAGTTGTCCGTGCGGATCATCTGACGGCTCAGAATGTCGCCATTGTTCAGCGTGAGGGCATTGAAGTTGTTGTAGTTCAGATAGTCGAAGTTGGGATCGTCGCCAGCAGTCGGCGTGTACATGTGCTCACCACTACCGTAGCGGCGAGTCATCTGATAGAGCGTGTAGCTCGAGCCATACTGGTTGTTCTTGTCGGTGTTGATGCTCTTCGAATAGCTGAAGCTCAGGCGCAGACCCTTCAGGATCTTGCTCCATCCGAAGTCGTAGTTCAATCCGGCATTGATGCTGGTGTTCGACGTCATGGTGCGAGTGTAGTCGCCATTGTCCTGGAGAACGCGGAACGAATAGTTCTGGTTCTGTACGCGGGCAGCGTTGCTCGGTCCGAAGGTGGGGATGTAGTTTCCGTCCACCTCTTCGGGGATGTAGCGCGGACGTGTGAGCATCAGGTTGTAGTCCTTCTCGTCGCTCGTTCCACCGACCTTCAGCATGGGCTTGTTCTTCTTGCCATAGTCACCGCTCACGGTGAGGTTGGCTGTCAGCCACTGACTGATCTTCACGTCGAGACCGGCGCGATAGTTCCAGCGGTCGTAGTCGAGTTTGCCAAGGTTACCTTCCTGGTCGAAGTAGGAGATGCCGCCGAAGTAGCTGACATTGTCAGAAGCACCGCTGACATTCACCGAGTGGCGCATGGTGGAACCTGTCTCCCAATACTTGTCGAGCAGGTCATAGTTCAGTCCCTTCATGGCCTCGAGTTCGTCGGCCTGGAAGAGGGCTGTGGTCTTGTTGAGCGAGGTATTGGTGGGATCGGCTGCGGTCACGGCGTTGTAGAGGCGTCCGTAGTCGTAGGCACTCAGCATGCTGGGGCGCGAAACCTCGTCGGTGAAACCGAACTGTCCGCTATAGGAGATAGAGGGCTTACCCATCTTACCTTTCTTCGTGGTGACGAGGATGACACCGTTAGCAGCACGGGCACCATAGACGGCAGCCGAAGCATCCTTCAGCACCGAGATGCTCTCCACTTCAGACGGGTCGAGGTTGTTGAAGGCTTCGGCACCCAGATTCTGGCTGCTGTTGCCCACCTTCACGTCGTTCGGGTAGATATATCCGTCGATAACGAACAGAGGCTGCTGAGCCGTAGAACCCACATCGCCGAGCGAGTTGGTGTCGCGGATGCTCAGACGGGCATTTTCACCGGGACGGGCATCACCGCCGCTCACGCCCAGACCGTTCACAAGTCCGCTCAGCGTAGAGGCGAGTCCGCCTGCTGCCAGGTCCTGAATCTCGTCGACCGGCACGGTGGCCACCGAACCTGTCAGGTGGGCCTTCTTCTGCGTGCCATAACCCACGACGACGACTTCGTCGAGCTGCGAGTTGTCTTCTTCCAGCTGAACGCGGCCGCCAGTGGTCACGAGGTCCTTATAGCCAATATAAGAGATGACAACCTTGCCGTTCTTTGGAACTTCAAGTTTGTAGTTTCCGTCAAAGTCGGTAACGGTGGCGGCTTTGGTTCCGTCCACCTTCACCGTGGCGCCAATCACGGGCTCGCCGTTCTCATCGACGACGGTTCCCTGCTGCACCTTGTTCTGTGCCAATGCGGGCAATGCCATGAGCAGTCCGAGACACAAGCTGATGATATATTTCTTCATAGAGTCCATTTTTATTTATTTATTAAGGTTTAGTGGGACTATGTCAGGCCTATCAAGGCAGCCAGCGCGGGTCGCCCGTTCTGCGGCTCAGCTGAACGGGACCGTTAACGTGGAAGTCGCCTGCTTCAGGATTGGCAAACATCGGGTCCGACTCGATCTGAGTACCACTGTTGTCGTAGCCAGAAGGATTGTCGAACGAGCCGTCGGCTTTCATATAGGTGTTGTTCTCGAATACTGCTGTTGCCTGGTTTTGCTTACCAGCCAGGAAACGACGGGCCACGCCCGACGACGAGCAGTCGACGAAGATACAGTTCTTCATGTTCCAGTAAGAGGTCTTCTTACCGGCCACACCGTTGTAGTTGCCCCACTGTCCGTTGGGACATACGTGGTAGAAGGTGCAATTCAGGTAGGAGATGGTGTTGTCGGCCCATCCGAGCGACGTGTCGTCCTTCAC
>JAILAI010000029.1 GCA_024681705.1 Prevotella sp. | reverse complement strand
ACAAGAGAGAGACCTTCCGCTATTCTCGTTGAATAGGTTGGAAGGCCTCTCGCTTTTTATATATCTGATTTTCCGAATTGGTTGTTTTCTTCTTCGGTAAGTCAGAGTTTCGTGGTGACGGTCTTAAATGCGGAACTACTGGTCTTGAGCGTAATCTTTCCGGGTGTGTCGCCCACTTGGAGGATGACGAGGGCGGAACCGTTGTAGAGACGTCGATGATCGGTGACGTTCAGCTCTTCGCTCGCCATATCGCCATTGCTGACCGCAATAATCGATGCGTTGCCTTCGACGGTGAACTTCAGCTCGTCTTGTGCGGAGTAGACGCGACGGCCTTTGGAGTCGACGGCGTGGATACGTACATGAACGAGTCCGTTCGCCTTCAGCGGTGTTCCGTCTTCAACGGTAGCTACCAGACGCTTCGCCTGACCAGCGGTCTCTATTTGATGACGCGCCACGATGGTGCCACCATTACGGGCGATGGCTTCAAGTTTTCCGTCTTGATACTCGATGTCGTCCCAACGGATTTGGTTGCGATGCTTGGCGTCGGTCGTCGGGTTCTGCTTGCGTCCAAGACTCTTGCCGTTGAGGAGCAACTCCACCTCGTCGGCATTGGTGTAGGTGATGAGAGAAAGCTTCAGACCCGGCTTGCGGTTCCAATGGTCGCTCATGCCCTCGTTACCCGTCTGGATACCATTCCACTCGATGTCTTGCTTGCTATCGATGACGGCGATGTGTACAAGTGGCTCTTCGGGCTTGAAGAAACTCTTCATGAAATAAGCCTTGGGCTTCGGTTCGAGTGCGATGTCGAACACGCCTTGTGCCCATCCCTTGTTGGGCCATCCCTGCGACTCACCGAGATAGTCGATGGCTCCCCAATAGGCGAGTCCGATGACCTTGTCGAGGTTCATCTCGAAGAAGTTCGGACCCATGGCCGAGGTGGATGCTTCGCTCTGGTAGAACTTCATCCAGGGGAAGCGGCGTCCGTCGCCGGGGAAGTACATATAGCGGTAGTTGTAGGCTTGAACATCGGTGTGCATGGCCAGATCGCATGGAAGCGAATCGGTTTCCCAATTGCGATAGCGCGGGTGCATGGCTACGGTGACAAGACGAGTGGAGTCGTAGCGCTGGAGCAACGTCTTCTGCAACTTGAAGGCCGTCACACCCCAGTCGTTGAAGGCTTGGTTGGCGTCTTGCTGAAGTTCGTTTCCAAGACTCCACATCACCACGCAAGGAGAGTTGCGGTCGCGCTTCACCCATTCGGGAACGTCGTATTGCCAATGGCTCTCCCACGAAGAGCGTCCACCGGTGTGCTGACGCGTCCATTTGTCGTAGAGTTCGTCGACGACCAGGATGCCGTATTTATCGCATAACTCGATAAACTCGCGGCTATAGGGGTTGTGCGATGTGCGGATGTGGTTCATGCCATATTGCTTGATGAGCTTCAGACGTTTCTCGATGGCGTCGGGATGGTTGGCCGCACCGAGTGCACCCAGTGAGTGGTGGTTGGCATAGCCCTTGAGCAACACCTTCTTGCCGTTCAGCTTGAATCCGAAGTCGGGACCGAACTCCAGCGTGCGGAATCCGAAATGCTCGGCGTATTGGTCTGTCGCCTTACCCTCGGCGTCGTAGAGCGTCACCTCGCACGTGTAGAGGTTGGGGTGTTCGCAATCCCAGAGCTGGGCGTTGGCAATGTCGATATCTGGGAACCTCAGCTCTTCGTTGCGCTGGTTGCGGTTGTGCTTCAGTTGTTCGCGTCTTTCGGCTACGATGTTTCCTTGCGGGTCGGTGATGCGTACGCCCATCTCAACGGTTGCCGGATTCTTCTTCGCACGACAAGAGACGTCGGCGGATAAGCTGACGATGTGGTTCTCTCGGGTGGTGATGTAGAGCGGATGGCGGTTGAAATAGAGTTGCGCATCGGTAGCTACGAGACTTACGCCACGAAACAGACCGCCACCGGTATACCATCGCGAATTGTTAGGTTCGCGGGTGTCGGCCATCACGGCGATGACGTTAGGCTTGTCCCAGCGCACCTTCTGCGTGATGTCCACTTCGAATCCCACGTATCCATAGTCGGTGCTTCCCACGAGTTCTCCGTTCAGGTAGACATCGCCAACGTACATGATGCCACCGAAGTCGAGAATCAGACGCTTGCCACGAAGCGCTTCATCGGGCGTGAACGTCTTGCGATACCATCCGCGCCCCATCTCCTTGAAACCTCTGCTGGAGAGTCGGCTCTTGATGTTGGCGGCCACGTCAGTGTTGTCGGGTCGCTCGTCGGGGTCGGGTTCCACCCACGGTTGCTCAATCTGGAAGTCGTGGGGCAGGTTCAGGGTTCGCCAACTGGTGTCGTTGAAGTCTGATAGCTTAGCGTTGTCGACGTCGCCAAGGTGAAATTTCCATCCGTCGTTCATGCAGATGGTCTGGCGAGTTTGTGCATGTAGGGCCAGAGTAAATAGGAGGGCTACTGCCAGAATTGTTGTCTTTCTCATTTTTATTAAAATGGATAATATTAAGTATGATAGGGTTGTGATTGTTACGATTATTTCATCGGGATGAGTCTGACGTCGGAGTTGAGTCCTGACGGAACGGGTGCCCATTCGCCGTAGCCCGTCTTCTTGTAATTGATGTCTACGATGTTGATTTCGTTGAACTTGCGCCATGCGATGCCCTTACGGTCCATCTCGCTGATGCGATTGGCGGGGAGGTTGGTCACTTCGATGCGAATCACATTGTCGCCCGTCTTGAGCGCGTCTTTGCAATCGAGAACGAAGGGCACGGCCCAGGCACAACCCAGGTACACATCATTTATATATACGCGAGCACTCTCGCGGACATCGCCGAGGTCAATCATCCATTTGTTGGCGGCCTCTTTCTTCGACAATTTCAGATGCGTGGTGTAGACGCCAGTACCCATCAGCGTGCGGAGCGTGTCGTTGCTGAGCGTCTCCCACGATTGGAGGCGTTGAAGCTTGAACTCTTCGGAGATGGCGGGCGACGACTCGACGAACGAGAGCGTCCACGGACCGTTGAGCGTGAGTGCCGAAGCCTCGTCGGGCGTTGCCTGAGGTGTCGTTGTTCTCATGACTGGTCGCGAAGAGTAGGTTTGCAAGATGACCGATTCGCCCGAACGAAGGTTGATGAACACGCTATCGCCGCGTGTGATGGCCTCGCTCATCTCGCCATTCATCGGGTTGAAGAGCACCGCACTACGGAACCTCACGGAGAGCGGAATCATCTGGTTGACGTCGTCGGGCGTCAGGTTGGCGATGAAATAGTGATGACCCTCGGTGTTCTGTCGGCGGATGGCACGAAGACCTTTCAAGCGCATCTGTTCCGGACGGGCCGCCTTCGTCATCTCGTCGGCGTTGGTGCCCATGATGACCGTAGCGCCCATGGCCTGAAGCGAGAGCAGGTGTTGCTTCACGTTCTCGGGCAGGTTGCCGCTTCCGGGGATGATGATGGCACGATAGCGAGTGCCAGCTTCCGTTTGCAACATACCGCGTTCGAAGGTCGTCGTGAGCAGATAGCGGTCGCTAATGTAGTCGCAATCATAACCAGCCGCGTCGATGTCGAGAATGCTATTGATGAAGTCGGGCGCCTTCTTGGCCATTGAGTGTATGTCGAATTGCATCAGCAACTTGTCGTCCGTGCGCTGAGCCCACATGTCTCTCACCGGAAGATAGACCAGGAAATCGTTGTCGGGTTTGCCCATTTGGAGGAAACTCTGGCAACGCTCAATGTATTTCATCAACGCGGGTGCATCGCGCCAGATGCTATTGGTGGGACTCATGTCGACCGATGCGTAGAACTTCCAACCTGGCCACGGGTCGTTCTGAGGCGAATAGGTGGTACCGTGGAAGAACATATGGTTGACACCGCACGTGAACATCAGGTCGATGTCTGGCTTCATTTGTGAAAGCGAGGTGCGGAAGTGTTCGGTGAGCCACGTGAAAGTCTCGCTCGACGTCAGCGGTTTCCCCGTGATGTGGGCGGCCGAAGAGGCATATTTCAACATCGACACATCGCTATCGTTCTTGCGCGTGTAGCCGGAGTCGGTGCGCAAACCACGAATGCCGAAGTCGGAAAGGCCGAACCCTTCAATCTCGGGCACGTCGACGGCTGCATATTGGTCGATGAGGTTGGCGGGTGAGCCGTGAGCTTGGTTTCGTGTCTGAACGCCGTGACTATGTGCCCAACTGGTCCATTGATTGGTGAAGTTCTCTAGTAGCAACTCGCCTAGCGTCTCGCGATAATCCACGAGCACCTTCGTGTCGTTGCCTTCCATCAGTTCGGGCATGTGCTCCTCCAGCTTGTAGCCTCGGCGCTTCTCAAATTCCGTAAGCAACGAAGGCGTCCAGTCAGCACCATACACTTCGTAGCTATCGTTGAAGAAATTGTGGGGCCAAGGCGTAGCGCTCGCCACGAATGCAGAGTTGAAACGAGCCAGATAATTGGCTACCGCCTGATGATCGAAGTGGTCGATGACATAGCCTTCGCCTCCGGGAGCGGCTCGTTTCACTTTTTGGCGTGTGCGTGAATCGTAGAGTGCGTAGATGCGATAGTGCTCGCCTTTCTTTAATTTATAGGTGAGCGTATGGTTAGCCGCGTTGAAAGAAAGCTTCTTCACAATTTTCTCCGTAGATTTCGGAACCGCCGTTGGAGAGGCGAAGAGGCAGATGGGGTGGGTGAGCGAAGCACCCTCGGCGGGATAGAGCATGACGCGGCTGAGGCGCGAGAACTTCATTTCCTTCTCGTCGAGCGCAAGACTAATGGTGCCTTTGCCTTCAATGTCGGCCGTCTTCAATCCTAGTTTGCAAGCCGCTTCCTCGATGGGGACGTTCGGGCCTCCAAAGGGCCAACCCGTACCACAATTCATGTCGATGAGGATGCCATCGCGTTTTCCTTCGGCTTCGGTGAACTTCAGTGCATCCATCCACGATGATGAGAGGAAGGGAAGTTCGTTCTTCGCGTTTCCCTGAACGCCGTAGATGGGCGTAATCTCGAGAGAACCGATGCCGGCACGACTATATTGTTCCATGTTCCAACGCAGGTCGGATTGGTTGACGGCTGAGCCCAGCCACCACCATCGGGCACCGGGTTTGGCCTCTGGCTTTACCTCGGGCCATTGTTGGGCCAATGCGGGAACGGCCATCAAGCAGGCCGCAATCATTATGAGTGTTTTCTTCATTTCTCTTTTTGTCTTGCTTTGCAATTCCTATCGGAACGAAATCATCTGATGAGTTTGTAGTATTCCACTCCACCAAGCAGGAAGCAACCTGTACCATAGTCCTCGAAGTCGGGCACCTTGGTGTAGCTAAGCGGCTGGCCGGCCGATGGGTCCTTACCAGTTCCCTGCACCCATCCGAGGAATCCATCGCGATGAACGCAATCGCGCGACAAGGCTTCCCATGCACGGTCGCAAGCGGGTTTGAAGTCTTTGGCTTTCAGCAACTTGTTCTGGATGCCCCAAGCCATTCCGTAGAGGAAGAGCGCCGTTCCGGTGAGCTCCTTTCCTTCGTAGTTGCTACTTGTGAGCGAAGGATTCCAAAGTCCGTCTTCTCGTTGGCACTTCAGCAATGCATTGCTCATCAGCACGAAGTCGTTCTTCAGCAACTTCATGTATTTCTTTGTCTGTTTGTTTTTAGGCATAGCCCTCAGGTCGATGAGCGACTTGACAAGAGCGGCATACACCCATCCGCTTCCGCGACTCCAATAGCAGTTCTTTCCGTCCGGCTCTTTATAGGGAGGCACGTAGTCCTTGTCGCGCCACCAGAGTCCTTCAGCCGTGTTGAAAAGTCCACCGGCCAGGGTGTCACGGCTCCAGGTATACATCTTCATCGCATGGTCGAGATATTTCTGCTCGCCCGTGGCGCGCCACATCTTTGTGTAGACCGGCATGGCCATCTGAATGGCATCAATCCAAGTCCACCAACCGTAGAGTGCATTGTCGGCTTTGGGATTGGTAGCCGTCATCTGGTGATCCAGATTCTCGCGTACATGTTCAATCATCTTGTTGTCGCGAGTCATCATGTAGCGGTCCAGATAGGTCTGTTCGCAACACTGGTCGTCGGCGTCACACGTCTTGATGCCGTTGCGCGGTGTCCATTGGTGGAAGTTTGCCCAACGGTCGGTATAGTCGATGTATCGTACGTCGGGGTCCACTTCGTAGAGCACCATCAGTCCTTCGTAGTAGACGGCACGTGTCCACAAACTACTGGGACGAATGCGGTTTACGTTTGTCGGCACCGTGGGGTCGGCATACTTCTTCATGAAATACTCGTTGGCTTTGCGGGTTGTTTGCAATACGTTCTCGGGCGTAGCCGTCTGAGCCGTGGCGAAAAGTGTCGTCAGGGCCATGAACAGGAGAATTGTTGTCTTCTTCATTACGTAAAGTAGATTTGTTTTTTAGCTATTTGTTTGCAAAGATACGAAAAAAGGTTGATTCGTAAAAGTAATTATAGAGAATTAACGCTCTAGTTGGACCATGCGAAAGGAATTCCGACATTTTTTCGTGTCCGTGCCGAAAACGCAGGGCAAAAATTTGGTCGTAAAAAGAAAAAAACGTAATTTTGCATTTTGAATAACTGATGATAACGAAGCGAAAAGAATGAAAACCAGACATAAAATATTGCTGAGCTTGACATTGCTGATGACGTTCTGCTTTGTGCAGAATGCTCGGGCAAAGGGCGAACTGACATGGTTCGACGGTAAGCATCCCATCACATATAGCGTGCCGCAAAACTGCTCTAAGGTGTTGCAAGTGGCACTTGGTATGTTTTGCGATGATATGGAACAGGTAACAGGCTTGCGTCCTGTTGTTGATAAGAAACCTATTATTGTCATTACTGAAGGTCAGGGCGAGCAAGATGGTTTCAGCATCGTCAACGATGGTAAGCAGATACTAGTGAAAGGCGACAATGCCCGAGGTGCCGCTTATGGTTTGCTTGAGCTTTCACGTATGGCTGGTGTGTCGCCCTGGATATGGTGGGGAGACGTGGCTCCGGAGCATCGCGACCGATTGACGATGGAAGCCGATTTCAACATGCGTCAGACGGCCAGCGTTCAATATCGTGGCATTTTCATCAACGACGAAGACTGGAGTCTACGCCCTTGGGCCACGAAGACCTTCGAACCGACCGGAAAAGAAGGCCGCATCGGACCGAAAACCTATCGTAAAATTTACGAATTGTTGTTGCGTCTTCGTGCTAATGCGCTCTGGCCCGCTATGCATGAAGGCACGGAAGCCTTCTTCCGAATACCCGGCAATCGCGAGATGGCCGATAGTTGCGGTATCGTGATAGGCACAAGCCATTGCGAACCCATGCTCAGAAACAATGTGGGCGAATGGGACGTTGAACGGCAAGGGCCCTTTAACTACATGACCAATCGTGCCTCCGTGCAACAATATTGGCGCGAGCGCCTCGATGAGGTGAGCGGTGGCGAACACATGTATACCCTTGGCATGCGTGGCATCCACGATGGTTCGATGGAGGGCGTCACGACGATGGAAGAGAAAACGCGCGCCCTTCAAATGGTCATCGACGACCAACGGCAGATGTTGCTTTCACGACCCGCTTTCTTGCATCCCGGTCCACAAGTCTTTGTCCCATACAAAGAAGTGCTCCAGATCATGGAGAACGGACTTCGTGTGCCCGACGACGTCACGTTGATGTGGTGTGACGACAACTATGGCTATCTGACTCGCCTGAGCGATGAAGTGCAACAAAAACGGAAGGGTGGGGCAGGTGTCTACTATCATCTGAGCTATTGGGGAAGGCCCCACGATTACCTTTGGCTCACCACCACGCAACCAGGACTCATCTACAATGAGATGTGTGCGGCTTACGATCATAATGCCCGCAAGATATGGATTGCCAACGTGCACGATCCAAAGGTGGCCGCCTACGACTTGGAACTCTTCCTCGACATGGCTTGGAACATTGATTGCGTGAACCAGCAATCGCTCAACAATCATCTGACGCGTTGGCTTTGCACGCAATTTGGTGAAGGCGTGGGCGAAATCGTGGCACCCGTGATGAAGGAGTATTATCAGCTTTGTGGCATTCGTCGTCCTGAGTTCATGGGATGGACGCAGGTGGAACTCGACAAGAAGGTCTTCGAACGTGGACTATCGCCCGTAGGCACCGTGGAGATGACATCGGGCGAGGCTATGCAACGAATGGCCGACTTCGAGCGATTGAGCAATGCCGTGAGCGACGTCACGGCCATCGTAAAGCCAGAGCTTCGCGATGCCTACAAAGCAGCCATCGTCTATCCAGTGATGTGTGCATCGTTGATGACCCATAAATTATTGGGCGACTCGTTGACCAGCGCAAATGCTAGCGAGAAGATACGCTCGTTGACGACCATTTACAATGAGCAGATGGCTGGTGGAAAATGGAACGGATTGATGGATGCCGCTCCTCGTCAATTGCCCGTTTTCGGTGACGTCAGGGCTCAGCTTGCCGTTAGCGATACGCTATCACTTCCGCGAATTTGTCGTAATGCCAGCGACTACGATGAGGCCTCGCAACGATTGGAAACCGTCGAGATGCTGGGTCATTCCATGCTCGCATTGCCACTTCCTCAGGGCGCTTCTGTCAGCTATCGTTTCGACGTAAACCAAGCGGGAGAAGCCGCTCTCTATACCGCTCTCATCCCGATGCAACCACTCGATGGAGGCGATTTGCGCTATAGTGTCAGCATCGACGATGGTGACCCCGTTGAATATTCCCTCAAGGAGCCTTATCGTTCGGAGCAATGGAAGCTGAATGTTCTACGCGGACAAACCCTTCGCAAGCTTATCGTGAACCTCACAGAGGGCTCTCATACACTTACCATCCGCGCTCTCGACGAACACATCGTGCTCGACCAATGGATGCTTGACTTCAATCCCAACCGCTCATTCTACGAACTAAAATAATGACTATCATCTATGAAGCAAATCAAAATCACTTTTCTCTTTCTCCTGGTTTCACTTTGTGCTACGGCTCAGAGTGTGTATAACGTGCGCGATTATGGTGCCAAGGGCGATGGAAAGACGCTCGACCATGAAGCCATCAACCGTGCCATCGATGCCTGTACCCAGCAGGGTGGAGGACAAGTTGTGGTGCCGGCCGGCTCGTATCTTTGCGGAAGCATCCGGATGAAGAGCAATGTCGACCTGCATCTTACGGTCGGAGCACGCATCGTAGCCGCTCCGGCATCGATGAAGGCCTACGACGAGAGCGAGGTGTTTGGCGGTCCTGAATATCAGGACGGAGGCCACACCTATTTCCATAACTCGCTTATTTGGGCCGAGGGACAAGAGAACATAAGCATCACGGGTCGAGGTGTCATCGACGGTGACGGGTTGACTCGTCACGACACCGAAACCGCCGGTAATCCGCAAGGTGGTAGCATCGGAACGGGCGATAAATCAATTGCGTTCAAGCTTTGTCGCAACATACTCATCCGCGATGTGACAATCGTGCGAGGCGGACATTTTGCCATCATCATCACCGGATGTGAAATTGGCACCATCGACAACGTGCTCATCGATACCAATCGTGACGGCATCGATATCGATTGTTGCAAATATATCACCGTCAGCAATTGTAAGGTGAATACGCCAAACGATGATGCTATTGTGCTGAAGAGCTCGTATGCATTGAAGAAACCCGTTATCACCGAGCACGTACTCATCACGAATTGCACCGTTACGGGTTTCAAGCTAGGCACATTGATGGACGGAACCTATGTGCCCGAGAAGGTAAACTGGGTGTGTGGACGCATCAAACTTGGCACCGAATCGAATGGTGGCTATCGCAATATTGCCATCAGTAATTGCACATGTATGTGGAGTTCCGGCTTGGCGTTTGAAGAGGTGGACCAAGGCTTGATGGAGAACATCGTGGTAACCAACATCACCATGAGTCACGTTCACCATTATCCTATCTATATCACTACGGGTTGCCGCAACCGTGGACCTAAGGAGCGCACCTCCGTGAGCTCTGCTCGCGACATCACCATTTCGAACGTGATAGCCGACGATTGCGATTCCTTGGCCGGTATCATCGTTACGGGTATGGAAGGCACGCCCATTCGCAATGTGTCGTTGAGCAACATACGTCTTCAATTCAGGGGTGGTGGCCAGAAGGTGGAACAACCTTATCGTGAGCAATCCACCCATTATCCGGAGCCTCGATGGGCAGGACCGACACCCTCTTATGGCCTCTTTGCCCGACACGTCGACGGACTTCGATTGCGCGATGTGACGTTCGAGTTGCTTCGTCCAGACGAGCGTCCCGACGTGTTGCTCATCGATGTGCAAAACGCTGACATCAAATAATTTACATTATCAATCCCGCTCATATGAAGAAATCATTTGCTATACTAGCAGCTATCCTCATGGCCGTTTCGGTAAAAGGACAAACCCTCGTCGATACCGTGTTGAACAAAGTGGCCAAACAACCGTTCTATTTCTCGATTCCCGCCGAAGATGGCAACT
>JAILAI010000210.1 GCA_024681705.1 Prevotella sp. | reverse complement strand
TTATTAAGGTGGCCTCGTCCCCATTCTCCCTTGAGGGGAAAGAAATCGGGCGCGAGGTTTAGGTTATATATGATTTCTGAAATGTAGCTTGCCAAAAGAAGATCCGTGGGAAATAGATGTGGGCTGGTTCATTCATTTTTTATTCACTCTGTTGCTGGAGGTCAATCCTTCCGTTTCACTCATAATCCCTTACAGACCCGATATGTTGTGGCTAATCATTAGGTTTTCTCATATTTTTGTGCAAAGATAAATGCTTTTTTCTAACTCCAAATACTTATAAGAAACACAGACTTTACCTTTTGTAACAAACCCATTTTTTTTGCAGAAATTGCCAAAATTTCATTCTTTTTTGAGGTTTTGGGAGTTCTTCACCCCTATTATATAAATAGGTTATGATTCGCTCTCGCTCAACAAAAAGAGTACTTTGCAAGCAGAGCGGTCGGAATCGAGCATCAAACTTTTGCTTTGTTTACTCCTTTTAGAAGAATTCTGCTATCGAAATGTCGTTTGTCGCCCGGCATTGCCGCTCTGATTGTAGAGAACGCTTGTCACACCTGAAACTCCTTAATTGATGATGAAAGCAAGGGGCGATAGTGCTGAATTTTGGGAGAAAGCTGTGTTGGTTTAACATTTTTAGACAATTGAGTGTTAAATTCCGCCCTCGAAAAACCTCAAACTTTTTGAGCAAAACTACCCACCTATCTATCCCCTTTTTGCAATGTCGAGATTACAGTCGAAAAGTCGATTGAGCAAAAGCGGCAGTTTTGATCATCGAAATTGGCGCTTTTGATGACCGAAACTGCCGCTTTTGCTCATCGAAACTGCCGCTTTTGGTACCCGTTTTTGCCCATTTTCTTGCATAATTTCGGTATTTTTATTCTGAAATCTCGACGATGGTTTTGTAATCGGTTGAAGGTCAATGGTTTACGCTAATGCCTCGTGGTTGGCTTGTATGAGTGCTTCGGACTTCGCGATGGAAAATTCTTCAATCTCCGTGTTAAAACTACCCACTTGAAATGTAAACAAATGTTATAGCTTAACCCCTTCGTGATCCTTTATCATATCGATTTGTCAGGTCCACATGCCAGTTTTCTCGCACGAATACACTCGACGAATCTATTTGTATAATAAACGCTAATTTATTTTGCTTTTCACGTTTTTTGCTGTATCTTTGCCATCAAAACCAGAAAAGCGGCACCAGCCGGTAGGGATGGATGACAGGTACCTGCCTGAAGGTCAGCGAAAATACACTTAAAGAGCAACAATGGAAGACTTCGTACATCTTCACGTACATACTTATTATTCGATACTCGACGGACAATCGAGCATACAGAAATTGGTCGACAAGGCCGTCGGCGATGGCATGAAAGGTATGGCCATCACCGATCACGGCGACATGTTCGGCATCAAGGAGTTTTTCGACATTTGCAACGGCGTGAACCGAAAGTTGAAGGACGAAGGCAAGGAACCCTTCAAGCCCATCTTCGGTTGTGAGATGTATGTGGCCCATCGTCGCATGCAAGACCGCGACCACGCCAAGGGCGACATGAGCGGTTACCACCTGATTGTATTGGCGAAGAACTACAACGGCTACAAGAATCTGATCAAGCTGGTGAGCCGCTCGTGGACCGATGGCTACTATATGCGTCCGCGTACCGACCGCGTCGACCTGGAGAAATACCACGAAGACCTCATCGTCTGCTCGGCTTGCATCGCCGGAGAAGTGCCGCACAAGATATTGAAGGGCGACATCGAAGGCGCCCGAGAGGCCATCGAATGGTACAAGAGGGTGTTCGGCGACGACTACTATCTGGAGCTACAACGCCACGAGGTGAAGAACCCCATGCAACGCGCCAACCGCGAAACCTTCCCCTTGCAACAGAAGGCCAACAAGGTGCTCATCGAGCTGGCTCGCGAATACGGTATCAAGCTGATATGCACCAACGACTGCCACTTCGTCGACGAGGACAATGCTGAGGCCCACGACCACCTGCTTTGCTTGTCAACGGGTAAGGACCTCGACGACCCCAGCCGCATGCTCTATTCCAAGCAGGAGTGGTTCAAGACGAAGGCCGAGATGAACGAGGTGTTCGGCGACATTCCCGAAGCCCTCTCGAACACGCTCGAGATATTAGATAAGGTGGAAACCTACAACATCGAGCACGCGCCCATCATGCCCTTCTTCCCCATACCCAAGGAGTTCGGTACGGAGGAGGAATATCGCTCCATCTTCTCGCCCGATGAGTTGTTCCGCGAGTTCACCACCGACGAGAATGGAGAGAACCCGTTGCCAATCGAAGAGGCAGAGATGAAAGTGGAGAAGTTGGGCGGCGTAGACAAGCTCTACCGCATTAAGTTCGAGGCCGACTATCTGGCAAAACTTGCTTACGATGGAGCGCGCGAACGCTATCCCGAGCTGGCCTGCTACACGAAGGAACTACCTGGAAATCCGAAGGATACCGCCGATTTCGAGGCTATAACCGATGAGGAAAAGTCGGCATTGGAGGTAATCGAGCGCATCAAGTTCGAGCTCCACATCATGAAGACGATGGGCTTCCCGGGCTACTTCCTCATCGTGCAAGACTTCATCAACTCCGCTCAGAAGGAACTTGGCGTGATGGTAGGTCCCGGTCGTGGTTCGGCAGCTGGTAGCGTAGTGGCCTATTGCTTGGGCATCACGAAGATCGACCCCATCAAGTACGACCTGCTTTTCGAGCGTTTCCTCAATCCCGACCGAATATCACTTCCCGATATCGACACCGACTTCGACGACGATGGTCGAGGCCGCGTGCTCGAGTGGGTGGAAGATAAATACGGGCACGACAATTGTGCCCACATCATCACCTACGGAACGATGGCCACCAAGAACTCCATCAAGGACGTTGCCCGCGTGGAGAAAGTGCCGCTCGACGAGGTGAACCGACTTTGTAAGGCCATTCCCGACCGATTGCCCGATGGCCTGAAGATGAACCTTTCCAACGCCATCAAGTGCGTGCCTGAGTTGCGCGATGCTGAGGCCTCGCCCGACGAGAAGATGAGCAACACCATGCGCTACGCCAAGATGCTAGAGGGAACGGTTCGCGGAACAGGCATTCACGCTTGCGGATTCATCATCTGTCGCGACCCCATTTCCGACTGGGTGCCCGTGAGTGTGGTCGAAGACAAGAGCGATCCCGGACATAAGCTTCATTGTACGCAATACGACGGGCACGTCATCGAGTCGACCGGACTCATCAAGATGGACTTCCTTGGGCTGAAGACCCTCTCCATCCTGAAGGAAGCGGTGGAGAACGTGCGCCTCACGACGGGCAAGGTCATCGACTTGGACACCATCCCCATCGACGACCCGCTGACCTACGACCTATACCAGAGGGGTAGCACCATCGGAACGTTCCAGTTTGAATCCACCGGTATGCAGAAGTATTTGCGTGAGCTTCATCCGACGGTGTTCGAGGACCTCATAGCAATGAACGCCCTCTATCGTCCGGGACCTATGGACTACATCCCCGACTTCATCAAGCGAAAGAAGGACCCCTCGCTCATCGAATACGACATTCCCTGCATGGAGAAATACCTGAAGGACACCTACGGAATCACCGTCTATCAGGAGCAGGTGATGTTGCTCTCCCGACAACTTGCCAACTTCACCCGAGGCCAGAGCGACTCGTTGCGTAAGGCTATGGGTAAGAAGAAAATCAAGGACATGGAGAAGCTCGAGACGTTGTTCTACGAAGGCGGTGTCAAGAACGGACACGACAAGAAGGTGCTGAACAAGATTTGGGAAGACTGGAAGAAGTTTGCCTCGTATGCATTCAACAAGAGTCACGCCACCTGCTACTCGTGGGTAGCCTATCAGACGGCCTATCTGAAGGCGCACTATCCAGCTGAGTACATGGCCGCCGTGATGAGCCGTAACCTAAATAACATCACCGAGGTGACCAAATTGATGGACGAATGTCGCTCGATGGGTATCCCGACGCTGGGACCCGACATCAATGAGAGTCGCCAGAAGTTCGCCGCTAGCAAGAAAGGCGTCATCCGTTTCGGGTTGGCAGCCATCAAGGGAATGGGATCGGCGGCCGCCGACGCCATAATTGAAGAGAGAGAGAAGAACGGACCTTTCAAGAGCATCTTCGACGTGGTGCAACGTGTCAACCTTCAGGCTTGCAACAAGCGTGCGCTCGAAAGTATGGCCTTGAGCGGTGGTTTCGATAGTTTCGGCATCAAGCGCGAGCAATATTTCGGTCTCGATTCGAAGGGAAACACCTTCATTGACTCGTTGTTGAGGTATGGCACGCTCTATCAGAACGAACAACAACAGGCCTCCCAATCGCTCTTCGGTGGCTTCGATAGCATCGAGATTGCTACACCGCCCATACCCACTCAGTTCGAAGAGTGGAGCAGTATCGAACGACTGAACAAGGAGCGCGACCTCGTGGGCATCTATGTGTCGGCGCATCCGCTCGACGACTATTCTCTGGTGCTTCGGGGAATGTGCAACACTTCGTGTCAGGATTTGTCGGACAAGGACAAGTTACAACATAAAGACGAAGTGACCGTCGGAGGAATCGTGACGGGCGTTCGCTCTAAGTTCACCAAGTCAGGTAAGCCCTGCGGCTTCGTCACCATCGAGGATTTCAATGGCTCCGGCGAGCTTGCCTTCTGGGGCGAGGACTGGGGACGTTGGCAGGGAATGCTCATGCAGGACTGCTCGGTCTTCATTCGTGGCAAGATGGTGTCGCGCTTCCGCGATAGCAATCAGAAAGAGTTGCGAGTGCAAGATATTCAATATCTTCAGACGGTGAAGGACCAGCGTATTGAGAAACTCACCATCTCTATCGATTCGGATAGCCTCACCGACACGTTGGTGAACGACCTCGATGCCGTGTTGAACGACAATCAGGGCAACGTGCAACTCTATTTCCAGATTCGTGATAACGAGACCAACCGTCCCATCACGCTTCATGCAAAGGGAAGGAGCATCGACGCCAACCACGAACTGATATCGTTTATCGACAACCATCCTAACATGGAATATCGAATCAATTGACGTAGACATCACTATTTATTAACCTAAAAATACAAGTATTAATGGAAGTACAGATCACAACAGAGAATTTCGAAAAACTGAAAAATGGCAATATGCCTTTGGTAGTAGATTTCTGGGCCACATGGTGCGGACCTTGCCGCATGGTGGCACCTGTCATTGCCGAGTTGGCAGAAGAGTACGACGGTCGCATTGTTGTCGGCAAGTGCGACGTGGAAGAGAACGACGATATCGCTATGGATTTCGGAATCCGAAGCATCCCGACCATCCTTTTCTTCAAGAATGGAGAAGTGGTCGACAAGATGGTTGGTGCCGCTCCAAAGGCGAAGATTCAGGCAAAAATAGAGGGCTTACTATGAAGACAATGAGATTTTCAATGCTCCTCTTGGGGCTGGTAATGGCTATGGCCGTGTCGGCACAGAGTCGTTGTCGCGGCTTTGTCTTCGACACCGATGGCTATGTGAACGTGCGCAAGGCCGCCAGCACAAGCTCGGCCATTGTGCAAAGGGTGAACAACAACACTACTCTCTACTATGCACCTGGTCAGGGCAACTGGTATCAGGTAAGTCTGAAGCCGGGTGGAGCAACGCTCGGATACGTCTATTGGAATCGTATCGCGGTGTCGTCCGACGATCTCGGAGGTTATGTGGTCACCGATCCCGACGGCTACACCAACGTACGCAAGGGAACGAGCACCAGCTCGGCCATCGTGAAGCGCATGAATCGCGGTGCGGAGTTCACCGGTACCCCAGTATTCGTAAATGGTAAAGCGAGCAAGTGGATTGGAGTGCTCGACGAGTCAGAACGTCTCATCGGCTATGTCTATGCAACCAAGGTGAGAGCGGTCAACTAGAAAGAGCGCTTTTAGCTATCAAAACGTCTAGGGATATTTGTCCGAACCAATAGTTTCGGCGAATATCTCTAGTCTTTTTTGTGAGGTCAAAACAAATAAAATCTGACATAAATCCTAACGACCTATTTGGGTTAAACACAACACGAAAATCTTGCGCAATGCAAACGTTTGCATCAAAATATATTATTAATAATGTAAAAATAAATAACAACGTTTAGAGTATTTTTGTATTTTTGTAGCGTGAAACCTAATTATTAATCAAACTATACGAATATGAAGAAGATTTTTACACTAATTAGTATCGCTATCATTACGATGGCATTTGGATTCGT
>JAILAI010000024.1 GCA_024681705.1 Prevotella sp. | reverse complement strand
CTAAAAGTAAAGAAATGTTATTAAAGACCTGATTGTATAACTTTCAAGAACCAATGGCGCGTAAGCACTCCTTCCCGTATTGGCATTGCGCATAGCGTCATCGAGGCAATGACATCTTGGTCAAACAAACCGCTACCTATTATAATATAAGCCATTTGTAGTCTCGATTTCGATGAAATATGTTAAAAAAAAGGGGAAATCAATCTTTTGTTCACATCACATCTAGTTGTTTTGAAAAAAACTTTGTATATTTGCATTTGAGAATACTCTTTCATTTATGCCGAAAAGTAACAATCGTCCGCTCGCCCGTTTTGTTGGTATGCTGTTCGTCCTTTTCATCTGGACAACGTGTGTGCCGATGCTTCTTTCTTGTCAGTCCGACGAGGAAGAACTAGAACCCGTGCCCTATCAGAAGCTTGAAGCAATTGTCTCTGAACAGGACATTGTCTTCAACGATGTGATAAAAATCCTGCAACGCGAGGCGGGCACCATTGAGAATGTGCTTGGCAAAGAAAATATAGATACAGGCGATGGTCTGATGGAACAATACAGTGATATGCTGGATATGGCAGCTCTACGTGCCCGCAAATACAAAGCCTATACCATTAACTATCACACCACAGACCCAAACGGGAAACCCATTATTGCTTCTGGCGTTGTCTACTATCCCAAGACCGGTTCTCCCAAAGGTGTGATAGAAGCGCTGTCGACCAACAAAGACAAGAAGCTATGCCCCTCCAAAGAAACGGTCAGCTTTGAGATGTTGGTGGGCATGACTGGATACATTGTGTTAGTGGCCGACCAGATTGGTTTCGGCACTTCCGAATCGATGGTGATTCCTTACCTCTACTACGACAACGTGGCCAAAGTCTGTGCTGACCTAAGAGTGGCGGCCACCGAACTAGTCAGGAATAAATACGGCCGTTCGATGCCGTCGTTCACGCTCCTTACGGGCCTATCGTTGGCAGCAACTCAAGCGTGGTCACTTGCGCGCTACTATCATCTGCATCCTGAACTTGGGGTAGGCGTCAACCAGATTTGGATTTGTGGCGGTCCGTACAATTCATTAAACGTTCTCGAACATCAATTGCAAACGCTTTATACCGACTATTCCTTCATGCCGAATGCCCTCTACTCGCTCAATCACTATGAGAACTTGGGCCTTGATCTTCGAGAGGTCTTCAAGGGAGAGCTGAGCCAGCACTACGAGGAATGGTGCACAGGAGATATTCCCATTTATGACCTTACAGATTATCTAGGCACCGATTTGAGCGAGTATCTGAATCTTGATTTCTTCAACGACACGAATCCCGATTTCCTGAAAGTGAAACAGGCATTGAAGAAGAACGACGTTCCAAACGACTGGGTTCCCTCGTGCCCTGTTCATATTTATCACGGTAGAAAAGACACCTACGTGCCTCTATCTTCTTCCGAAGAGCTGGTGGCCTACCTGAAGTCGGTAGGTGCCAATGTGGATTTCGTGGTGACAGAGACCGGGCATGTGGAAAACTGCATCGCGATGGAATCGGAATTGCTGAAGATTCTGTATAAATAAGTGAAGGGGAGAAGTGGAATAGTGCTTTGCACAAATAGCGTAAAGCACCATTCTAAGGATAGTTTTTATCGAGTTGAAGGCAACGTTAGCGGAGTCATTTCCTTCGTTTTCTGGGCGAAGAATTCGGCAGAAACAAAGCGGCCACGCAAGGTGCGGCATTCGTGGTAGCTGTTGAAGTAGTCGTCGGTCGTCGTATACCAGGCGTGTTCCTTGCAAAACCGTTTCCACGGGGTGCGTTTCTCTATCGTCATGACATGGCGCCAGTTGATGACGCAAAAGACATTTTGCGAGGTATGCGTTTGCAAGGCCAGCACCACATGCGTCCGGTTCTTATTGCGTTCGGCGATAGGCAAATCGTTGTTTGCACTCACGGTGATGTTCCATCCGTGACTGTTGATTTCCTTCATCCACCGTTGGAACACTTCGCCGTGTGCTGAAGTATCCTTGATTCTCTGCTGGGCAATGTAGAGATGAATCATCTCGTGGAGCAGCGTCTCCTGATAGGTGCGCTCGGGCAGGTCGTAGTAGTTGCTCATCATGATGGTGTAGGTATCTTCCGTGCGCACCGACTTCGAGGAACGATTACCACGTGGTTTTTTCTGCACCCTGTGTGACATCGAGCCCAGCCGCAAGCGGGCATTGCCCACAATGAATCTCGGCGGGGTAAGTGCCCCGCCGAAATAATCACGGTTGTACGTGTGGAAATGCTTTTCAATCCAGTCGGTCGAAACCTGCATCTGCTCAGTTCTTCTGGTCGGCAATAGCCTGCATGATTTTGGCTTCCAACTCTTCTGCCAACTCGGGATTGTCCCTGAGCAGCTTCTTCACGGCGTCGCGTCCCTGTGCCAGACGGCTTCCGTCGTAGCTGAACCATGAACCGCTCTTCTGGATGATGTCGTATTCTACGCCAAGGTCGACGATTTCGCCCACCTTTGAGATGCCTTCGCCGAAGGTGATTTCGAACTCTGCCTTGCGGAATGGTGGTGCCACCTTGTTCTTTATCACTTTCACGCGCACCTGGTTACCAATCACCTCGTCGCCGTCCTTGATGCTCGTAACGCGGCGGATGTCGAGACGTACCGACGAATAGAACTTCAGGGCATTACCGCCTGTGGTGGTCTCAGGGTTGCCAAACATAATGCCGATCTTCTCGCGCAACTGGTTAATGAAGATACAGGTGGTGTTTGTCTTCGAGATGGTGGAGGTGAGCTTGCGCAGGGCCTGACTCATCAATCGGGCCTGAAGTCCGACCACGTTGTCGCCCATGTCGCCCTCAATTTCCTTCTTCGGCGTCAGGGCAGCCACAGAGTCGATGACGAGGATGTCGATAGCCGACGAAGAGATGAGCTGATCGGCAATCTGGAGAGCCTGCTCACCGTTGTCGGGTTGCGAAATCCAAAGGTTGTCGATGTCTACACCCAGTTTCTGAGCGTAAAAACGGTCGAAGGCATGCTCGGCATCGATGAATGCGGCAATGCCTCCAGCCTTCTGAGCCTCAGCGATGGCGTGGATGGCCAACGTGGTCTTACCTGAACTCTCCGGTCCGTAGATTTCAATGATGCGTCCGCGGGGATAGCCTCCCACGCCGAGTGCTGCGTTCAGGCCGATACTGCCCGTGGGGATGACTTCCACATTTTCCACGCTTTCGTCGCCCAGCTTCATGATGCTACCCTTGCCGAAGTCCTTCTCAATCTTCGACATTGCGGCTTGCAGAGCCTTGAGTTTCTCGTTCTGCGGGTTGAGGGCCTCGCCCCCAGTTTCTTTCTTTGCCATTCTTCTTCCTCCCCCAACCCCTCAAAACAAGGGGAGTGCCTGGCAATTTCAGGGGGATGGCCAAGCTTTCTATGGGTTATTATTATGTTTTTTTGTCGTTGCCATCTGCTCTCCTGGTGAAGAGCAGAGTATTCTTCATACGTCTGACAATCGTGGCCTAGATGAAATTAATCTATACCAAAACCGACTTTACACATTCGGAGACAAGTTTTCCGTCTGCACCTACAAGATTGCCCTTAATCTCTTTTATCACAATACCCATCTGTTTCTTTTCCACTCCATTGGGATAGTGCTCACTGAGATAATTCTTCACGTCTTCTTCGGTCGGTAAACTTGGCAGGAGTTTTTCAAGAACTTCCACTTGCGCCTTCTCTGCATCGGCTAGGTCTGCACGATTATTATCAAGATAGATTCTGATGCTATTCTGTCTGTCGTCGATCATCTTCTTGATCAAAGTGATTTCAGCTACGTCGTCATAAGGCTTTGCATTCTTCGATGTCTTATACTCAAGAATCTTCGCCTTCAGGAGCTTATAGGTTTCCGAAGCCACCTTGTCGTGGGCCTTCATCGCCTCCATAATCTTTTTATTGATATCAATCATCGCTAAATTATCTTTTAGGTTATATTTATTCTACGTGTTATCGTTTATCCTATTGACGATAGCGGCCACTATAGTTCCAGGTCGCCATCGAACACTTCGTGCCAGGGGAGACCGTGAATGTTGAGTTGTTCCATGAAAGGATCGGGATCGAAGTCCTCGACATTCCACACGCCCGGCTTGCGCCACAGACCCTTCACGAACATCATGGCACCAATCATGGCGGGCACACCCGTGGTGTAGCTCACGCCCTGCATGCCCGTCTCTTCGTAGGCATCCTGATGCTTACAGTTGTTATAGACGTAGTAGGTGCGCTCCTTGCCGTCCTTGATGCCACGAATGCGACAACCGATGCTGGTCTCACCTTCGTAGTTCTCACCGAGATCTTGCGGATTGGGCAGCACAGCCTTAAGGAACTGAAGCGGCACAATCTTCACCTTCACCTTCTTGTCGGGCTCGTCGGCCAGCGGAGCCTCATAGACCATCTCGTCGATGCGGGACATGCCGAGGTTCTGGATGACGTCAAGGTAGGTGAGATATTGCTGACCGAAGGTCATCCAGAAGCGGGCCTGCTTGATGGTGGGATAGTTCTTCACGAGCGACTCCAGCTCTTCGTGGTGCATCAGATACGACTCGCGCGGGCCTATATTAGGATAGGTAAGAGCCTTGTGCACCTCAAGCGGTTCGGTTTCCAGCCACTCTCCGTCCTTGTAGTAGAGGCCCTTCTGGGTAATTTCACGGATGTTGATTTCGGGATTGAAGTTGGTGGCAAATGCCTTGTGATGGTTGCCGGCATTGCAATCGACGATGTCGAGATAGTGAATCTCGTCGAAATGGTGCTTGGCGGCATAGGCGGTGTAGATGCCCGACACGCCCGGGTCGAAGCCACAACCCAGAATGGCCGTGAGACCAGCCTCGCGGAAGCGGTCCATATAGGCCCATTGCCATGAGTATTCAAAGTGCGCCTCGTCCTTCGGTTCGTAGTTGGCCGTATCGAGATAGTTGCAACCACAGGCCAGGCAAGCCTCCATGATGGTCAGGTCCTGATAGGGCAATGCCAGATTCACGACCAACTCAGGCTGATAGCTGGCGTAGAGCGCCTTGAGCTGCTCCACGTCGTCGGCATCCACCTGTGCGGTCTTGATGTCCATTGTATAGCCCTTCTGATGGATAGCCTCCACCAGCTTGTCGCATTTCTCCTTGCGGCGACTAGCAATCATAAACTCTGTGAACACGTCGGCGTTCTGCGCAATCTTGAACGCAGCCACCGTAGCGACGCCACCGGCGCCAATCATCAGTATTCTTGCCATATTGTTTGCTTTGGTTATTTGTTAATAGGTTTTCTTGTTATCATTTGTTTTTCATACTGCAAAAATAGACATTTTCTGCGAACTACGCAATAAAAAGCCTCATTTTTTTCAGATGCTCAGTTGCTACTACCCAGTTCCTCGCCCCTGATGCCCATGGCCTGCATCAGCGAATAGCCCAGCATCTCCTGACGGAAGTTGCCTCCGGAAAGGGGTTGCATGGCGAGCAGGGTGACATGCTTGTCGGGATCGGCCTGCTTTAGAACGCGGAGCAGAGGGGGCATCGTGTCGCCATCTTCGGCATTGGGAACGATGATCAGGCGCTTCACCTCAGGACGTGCCGCCAACATCTCCACAATGTCGGTCATCAGACCGGCCTTCGTGGTGAGGTCGGCCACAGAGACGGCATTGATGACGAACTCGCCCAACGC
>JAILAI010000020.1 GCA_024681705.1 Prevotella sp. | reverse complement strand
GGGTTGTTTTCCGCTGGCATCATGGATGTGCTCATGGAAGAAGGCATCACGTTCGACGGACTCATCGGTGTGTCGGCTGGTGCGGCCTTTGGGTGTAACTACAAGTCGGGACAAGCAGGACGGGCCATTCGCTACAACACTGCTTTCGCTCGCGACAAGCGCTATTGTAGCTGGAGGTCGTTCTTCCTGACGGGCGACCTCTACGGAGCCAAGTTTGCCTATCACGATATGCCCGAACGCTACGACTTATTCGACAACGAAGCCTTCGAGCGTTCGCCGATGGAGTTCTATGTGGTTTGCACCGATGTGGTGACGGGGAAGCCCGTCTACCAGAAAATCATGAAGGGCGGACACGATACCTACGACTGGATTCGCGCTTCGGCGAGTATGCCTGTGGTTTCGCGCATCGTGGAACTCGACGGCTATAAATTGCTCGATGGCGGAATGGCCGATAGCATTCCGTTGAAGTTCTTCCAAAACGAGGGATTCGGACACAATGTGGTCGTCCTGACGCAAGCGGCAGACTATCGGAAGACTCCCAACCGACTGATGCCCATCATCCGCTTCAGTCTTCGGAAATATCCAGCTATTGTGGAGACAATGGAGAGGCGACACCTGATGTATAATGAGGAACTCGACTATGTGGCTAGTGAGGAAAAGAAAGGCCACACGCTTGTCATTCGTCCCGATGAACCCTTACCTATCGGTCACGTCAGTCACGACCCCGAAGAGATGAAACGCGTCTACCAGATTGGTCGCGACAAGGCAACGACCATGTTAGATGAGATCAAGCGATTCCTGAACATATAATATAGGTGTTGAATGAGCAAGCGAGAATTGAACCTTCGAGAGTTGGGAGGAATCCCCTTTGCCGATGGAACGGGCCGTGTGCCTGGTGGCGTCTATTGGCGAAGTGGCAAGTTCAGCGTTCTCTCGGCCGACGAATGCGTAGCGCTTTGCCGAAGGCTTCATATTGCTTGTGTGATAGATTTGCGGACACCAGTCGAAGTGGCTGAGTTTCCCGACCCATTACCGCCTGAAGTCACTTATTTGCAGATGCCGTTGCTGAACGATTCGGCCGTCGGCATCACCCACGAGACGGGTTCCGATCCGATGACGATTATGCGTAGTCTTCGCAAGCATCCGGAGAAACTTCTGGAGATGATTCCCGACTTCAGTGCGCTCTATACCAGCATTGTAACCGACGACTTCAGCAGGGCTCAGTTGGATAAAGTTGTGGCGACGCTAAGGGCAAATGCCGAAAAGGGCCTCCCGACGTTGTTTCATTGTACGGCTGGCAAGGACAGAACGGGCATCGTCAGCATGGCTCTGTTCAAATCCTACGGCGTCGGCGACGAGGAGATTGTCAAGGACTATCTGCGTACCAATCGCAATGCCTTCTGGCCAACGGTGAAGAAATGCGTGGCCGTAGCCTTCTTGACGAAAAGCTGGCGATTGACAAGAACCGTTTACCAATCGTTTATGGCTGACAGGAGGCTGATAGAAACGGCGATAAAGTATTACGAGAAGGGCAAGGTATAATGGAAGTCCTGACGTTTCGGAAGTGTCGGCTTTTAAGAATTGTCGCGTTTTAAAGGAGTTTCAGGAGCTCCAGGCTTCTTGATATATAGGCTGCTCCTACTACATCATAGATACTTTTTATTCCAACTTGGTCATCTAAAATAATTATAGTAATTATAATAATTTCTGTCCAAGATTAAACATAAAGCTCGTATTTGCGGCATAAGATGCGAACATCACTAACGCATTGTCCGTAACTCCTGAAACTCCTTAACTCTGTAACTCTTTGTACATTCATTTCTTCTTGTCGATGCGCTTGGTGATGCCGATGGCTCCCGTCGGACAAACGAGGCGACAGAGGTGGCAACCCACACATCGAGTGCCGATGATGCGCGGCTGACGAGTGGATGGGTCGAAGCTGATGGCTTGATGGCCGCCGTCCTGACACGATGTATAGCAACGACCACAACCGATGCACAACGAGCGGTCAATCTTCGGGTAGACGATGGTAGTGCGGTCAAGGTCGGTGGGCGTGACGAAGCGGGGCAACTCTTCACCCACAAGTTCGGACAATTGTTCGACACCTCGCTCGGCCATATATTGCTGAAGGCCAAGCGTCAGGTCGTCGATGATGCGATAGCCATATTGCATGATTGAGGTGCACACCTGCACGTTTCGACAACCCAGTTGGATAAATTCCAATGCGTCGCGCCATGTTTCAATGCCGCCAATGCCACTGAACTCAACGCCTTTCATGATGGGATTTTTCGCCATTTCGAGAATGAAGCGGAGGGCAATGGGCTTGACGGCCCGTCCGGAGTAGCCGGAAACGGTCTTGCGATCGGAAACGGAAGCGCGGTCGTCCATCGTTACCGACTTGATGGTGTTGATGGCTGAGATGGCGTTCGCACCAGCAAAGTAAGCTCCCATAGCCGGATTGTTGATGGTGGTGATGTTGGGCGTCATCTTTGGAATCACGGGAATGCTCACCGAACGCTTCACGTAGGCGGTGTAGAACGTCACGAGTTCGGGGTTCTGGCCAACGTCGCTTCCCATGCCTGCCAATCGCATTTGCGGACACGAGAAGTTCAGTTCGATAGCATCCACGCCTGCCTCTTCAGCCATTTTCGCCAGTTCTATCCACTCTTCCTCGGTCTTTCCCATGATGCTGGCGACGACAATCTTCGTCGGATACTCCTGTTTCAGTCGGTGTAGAATGTCAAAATCCACCTCGGCAGGGTTCTCACTCAGTTGCTCCATGTTTCGGAAACCGTAGAAGTCGCCCCGTTTCTGTTCTCCAACGGTGTCGAATCGCGGTGACACTTCGTTGATATCTTCCAGACAGATGGTCTTATAGAAAACGCCTCCCCACCCAGCGTCGAAGGCCCTTGCCACCATTTTGTAGTTGGTGCAGATGGCCGACGAGGCAAGGAAGAACGGGTTCTCGCAATGAATGCCGCAGAAGTCGATTTCGAGTGACGGCATCTTTTCTGGCATTGCGGTCTGCTCGCTTTGAATGCCTTGAAGTAGTTCCTTGATTCGGATGGGCCGGTCGTAGTGGATACAAGCCTTTTCGGCGGCCTCCAGATCGGCATCGCTACACTCGGCAACCCATTGCGAGGCCAACTTCTTGTTGCCAAAACGAATGGCACGAATGGCACGTGCGGGGTCGCCCTTCTTGCATGCTTGGCTACAGGGAGCCTCGGCGCATAGCAGGCATCGGGCCGCCTCTTCTTCGATATGCATTGTTCTGTTCATCATGTCTTTATAGGTTGAGTTCTGATTTGGAAGCGCGTTCGACTGCTTCCCTTTACTTGTTCGCTATGTGATATCTTGCTGATGCAAAGTTAGTTGTTTTCTCTGGAATAAAGAAACTTTTTGCGTTTTATTTCTTCCGACGCGACAACTTTCATCGAGTCGCAAACAACAGATTTGCAAGATTAACATATTTTCTCAGTGTAAAATTATTTATGTTTAGAAAAAAATCATTACCTTTGTTTCCGAATTATACAAGAACACTGTAAATTTATAACAAGCATGAACAATGTACCTGAAATGAAAATCGGAATCGTTGCGGTGAGCCGCGACTGTTTCCCCGAGTCACTGGCAGTTAACCGCCGCAAGGCTCTTGTTGAAAAGTATGTAGAAAAATATGGCAACGACAACATCTACGAGTGCCCCATCTGTATCGTCGAGAGCGAAATCCACATGCAGCAGGCTTTGGAGGATATCAAGAAGGCTGGTTGCAACGCCCTCTGCGTCTATCTGGGCAACTTCGGTCCGGAAATCTCTGAAACCATGCTCGCCGACAACTTCGACGGTCCCGCTATGTTCTGTGCAGCCGCTGAGGAGACTCAGAACGACTTGATTGACGGTCGTGGCGACGCTTATTGCGGTATGCTGAACGCCAGCCATGCCCTCTCTCTGCGTAAGACCCGCGCCTATATCCCCGAGAATCCCGTAGGCGATGCTAGTCAGTGCGCCGACCTGATTCACGACTTCGTGCCCATCGCACGCGCCATCGTTGGTCTGCAGAACCTGAAGATTATCTCCTTCGGTCCGCGTCCCAACAACTTCCTCGCCTGCAATGCTCCCATCCGTGCGCTCTACGATCTGCATGTGGAGATTGAGGAGAACTCAGAGCTCGACCTGCTCGAAGCTTTCCAGAAGCACGAGAACGATCCGCGTATTGCCGACGTGGTGAAGGATATGGCTACCGAGCTGGGTGCCGGAAACAAGATTCCTTCTGTTCTTCCGAAGCTCGCTCAGTACGAACTGACGCTGACCGACTGGATTGAGGCTCACAAGGGCTCGCGCAAGTATGTCGCCCTTGCCAATAAGTGCTGGCCTGCCTTCCAGACGATGTTCGGCTTCGTTCCCTGCTATGTGAACAGCCGTCTCACCGGTCGTGGCATCCCCGTAGCTTGCGAGGTTGACATCTATGGCGCTCTGTCGGAGTTCATCGGAACTTGCATCACTCAGGATGCCGTCACCCTGCTCGACATCAACAACTCTGTTCCTACCGACATGTACGAAGAGAGCATCAAGGGCAAGAAGTTCGAGTGCGACACCTATACCGAGAAGGAAATCTTCATGGGCTTCCATTGCGGCAACACCGCCTCTTCGAAGGTTTGCAATTGCAACATGTGCTTCCAGCGCATCATGGCTCGTGCCCTGCCTGTAGAGGTGACCAACGGTACGCTTGAGGGCGACTTGAAGCCCAGCAAGGCAACGGTCTATCGTCTGCAATCGACGGCCGACACCCATCTGCGTGCCTACATCGCTCAGGGCGAGATTCTCCCCGTGGCCACACGTTCGTTCGGTAGCATCGGTATCTTCGGCATCAAGAACATGAGCCGCTTCTATCGCCACGTGCTCATCGAGAAGCACTATCCGCACCACGCTGCCGTGATGTTCGAGCATGCTGGTAAGTATCTCTGGGAGGTTCTCAAATATATGGGCATTCCCGTTGAGGAAATCGACTACAACTTCCCCAAGGGCAACTACTACCCAACGGAGAATCCTTTCGCAGAATAAGAACCGTCTTAACGGAATGATAAAGAAAGAGGGAGTGCCTGGAAGATGAAGGCATTCCCTTTTTTCAATGAGAATGTCTGGTGCGTTTCTTCCGGGTGATTGACGAATGAATGGCGGTTGAAGGATTGTGAAGACACCAGCCATTTGCTTAACTTTCATCTTTTATTATAATTTTTATTGACATTTGAGTGCTAGGCCGACAAAAAGTGTTACCTTTGCGCGTTGAAAAAACTATAACAGAATATGTTCAGCAAAGAAGAAATAAATACCGGTCGTCAGATGTCCGTTGACATTGCAAAGATGTTCTCCATCTTCTTCATGGTTGCCATTCACACTCTCGAAGAAGGCGAGGCAGATCTGTCTCAAGGCATTGGCTATTTCGTCGACTCCATCGTTGGCGCCCAGTTCGGTGCTCCAGTCTTCATGGCGTGTATGGGTATTGGCATGACTTATAGTCGGCGTAATGATGCCGCCACGATGGCCCGACGCGGTTGGAAACTGATAGCGGCTGGCTATCTGCTTAATTTGGCACGTATGTTGCCTTTCATTTTCGTGTGGTTCAGCACGAGAGACGCGGAATACGGGAGATGGGTGGTTCAGGAACTCTTTGACGTCGATATTCTTCAGTTCGCAGGTGTGGCATTCTTGTTATTGGCCCTGCTGAAGAGGTTGGGAGTGAACATGTGGTGGACCGCGCTTCTGGCTTTGCTGATGTCGCTTTCGGGTGGATTGTTGCGTGGAGTCGACACGGGCCACTTCGCACTTAACCTTATTCTCAGTCCTTTCGTCGGCATCTATGGCGAGACGCTGAAGAGCGACTTCCCGTTGCTCAACTGGTTCTTGTTTGTGGTGTTGGGTTATGCTATCGGCAAGTTGATACGTCGTTGCAACAACCTCGACAAACTCTTTGCCTGTACACTCCCCATCGCCGCCGTATTGTATCTGGCCTACATCCATTACGCCATTCCCAATGGTGTGAAAATGTTTGGCGAAGACGAACTCTTTTTCTATCACATGGACACGTGTGACCTGCTCGTTTGTATGACGGCCGTGTTGGTTTCCATCAGCCTGAGTCATTTCTGTGCGAAGCCGCTCGGTGAGTCCGTCAAGCATGCCATAATGCGCATCTGTAGCGACCTGACAAAGATATATATCGCCCAGTGGATCATCATCAAATGGTTTGTGCGAGGACTGATGGTCGATTGCTTTGGCCTTACGCTCACCACCTGGCAACTCTTGGGCGTCAGTGGTGTCGTCTTGTTGCTCTCCATCCTTTGGGCAAGGGTGAAACCACTTTCTCAGTTGAAGATTTAAATGAACGAGACGAAACGCGGGTTCATACAGCTGCATCTTAGCGTTCTGCTGGCGGGCTTTACGGGTTTGTTCGGCAAACTCATCACGCTGAACGAGGTGGACATCGTGTGGTATCGCATGCTCTTCACCAGTCTTTTTCTCGTCCTGTTCACAGGTATTCCGCGCATCGGTTGGCGTCGTTTCCTTCAACTCAGCGGTTGTGGTGCGCTGTTAGGGTTCCACTGGATTCTTTTCTATGGTTCCATCAAGGCTTCTAACGTCTCCATCGGTGTCATTTGCTTCTCACTCATCGGATTCTTCACCGCTCTTTTCGAACCGCTCATCCTTCAGAAGAAGTTCTCCTGGCTGGAATTGCTCTTCTCGCTCATCACGGTTTGCGGTGTGCTCTGCATATTCTCGTTCGACGCCCGCTATCGTTACGGCATTCTCATCGGAGTGGCGTCGTCGGCCGTCTGTGCCCTCTATGCCATCTGCAACAAGCGCTATAGCAAGGGCGTGGGAAGTCGTAAGGTGCTGATGTCGCAGATGTCTGGCGGACTTGTTGTCGTCTCTGCCATCATTCCTGTCTATCTGTTCTTTTTCCCCTCGCATCAGCCTGTGGTAGTGCTTCCGTCGGGTAGCAATCTTGTTTACATGCTCTGTCATGCGCTCATCTGCACCGTGGGCATGTATCTGTTACAGATAGAGGCTCTGAAACGCCTTTCTGCCTTCACCGTCAACTTGACCTACAATCTTGAACCCTGCTACACCATCGTTCTAGCTTTCCTGATTTTTGGCGAAGGACGAGAACTGAACTTCTCCTTCTATCTGGGTGTTACGCTCATCATTGTCAGCGTTCTTCTGCAATCGATGAAAGCATTGCGGAAATCTTGATTGTTGATGACTACTGCCACCATATTTATGTGAAGTGCGTTCGACGAAAATATTACGAAATAAGAGTTTTCTGAAAAAGACCTACCGACCTACCATCATACCCCTCAAAGGCCTATAAACAAAGGGCTTGAGCTATGGTAGGTCTTACTTCAAGACCTACCATAGACCTACCATACTCAACCCCTTTGTTGGTGGGTATTTACGAGTGGACATGGTAGGTCGGTAGGTGTTAAACGCACATTTAATGGAAAATATGTAGTTTTTGTTTTTAATATAAGTCAAGCATGTCTATTATAACCCAAAAGCACCGCTTTTCATGATCAAAAGCATCGCTTTCCATAAGAAAAAGCGTCACTTTCTACGTGCGAGATTGTTGCTTTTGAGTATCTCCAAAACCACTCTACCTGAAAATGTTATATATACTCATTTTGTCGAACTCATGTTATTTATAAGGGAAGAGACTATGGTAGGTCTATGGTAGGTCTATGGTAGGTCTTGAGATAAGACCTACCATAGCTCAAACCCTTTGTATACGGGCGTTTGCGGGTGGTTATGGTAGGTCGGTAGGTCTTTTTCAGAAAACTCTTATTTTGTATTGTTTTCATCGAACTCACGTTATTTATATGCGCGAAAAAGACCGATGGAAACTCCATCGGTCCTTGCTATATATAGTCGGCTTGGCTATTTGCTGCGCCTCAGTTGCTAAAGGTCATTTTACGGCTCTCTTGATGGTGCGTACTGAAGTCTTGTTGGCATCGTACTTCACCGTTATCTTACCACTTCGGCGGTTGTAATTAGCTGATTTAACGCCTCTTACGGACATCGCCTTTGCTTCTGCATATCGATGGTTGGCTTTCTTGCTTACCTTGAAGGTGACGGTCTTGATGTCTGCACGATGGAAAGACTTCTTGTGGTTGTTCTTCTTGTCGTTCACGCGAACTTCAATTCTGTCCTTGTCCTTACCTGGCTTTTTGTCAACGTTGTTGCTTGCCATTGCGGGTACCGATGTGATGGCCATGATCATCATAGCTGCAATCACTTTATTCATCTTCTTCATGGTCTTTTTCCTTTTTAAATGGTTTAACCTATTGTTATCAGAACCAGTTTCGTTCCTGATTCTGGTGCAAAGGTAGTGCATTTTGGTCAGGTGCGAAAGGGATTATTCCTATTGTTCTCGTGGTGATGTCCTATTGTTGATGGGGAAATCCCCATCTGGAGCATTTCGAGTGCAGGCATGAAAAAGCGACAGCCTCCTTTGTGGAAAACTGCCGCTATCTAATGGTATCTTTTTGGTCGCGAGTCTTTGTTATCGCTCTCGTCTGCCTCCGCCTCCGCCGAAGCCTCCTCCGCCGAAACCACCTCCGCGACCTCCGCCGAATCCTTCACCACGTTCGCCTCTGCCTCCGCCTTCGCCTCTGGGAGGTCTGTCGAAGTTGTCGCCTCCTCCGCCTCTGCGCATTCCTCTTCGAGCCTCACGTGTGCCAAACAGGTTCAGACGGTAGACCACATGAAGCATGGCGTAGGCATTGATAGTGTTATAGGAAGTGTCACTACGTCGCATGGCGTTGATTGTGCGCGAGAAATTGCTCATCTCGTGGAGGATATCGTAGAACTGGACCATCACCGTGAGCGGTTTTCCCTTGAGGAATCCCTGTGACAACTGAGCGTTCCAGATGAGTTCGTTTGTGTTCAGCGTAGCATCGCTATAGCCGCGTCGGCTCTGGTTGTGCATGTCGGTGGAAAGACTCATGCCCCAAGGCGCATACAGGTTGAGTGAACCACCATAGCTGAATTGCCATGTGTCTAGGTTGCCCGTTTCCTGGAGCAGGTTGCGCGTGTGGTTATAGGCGCACGAACCGTCGAGCGTCACCTCGTACCAATCTTTGCGAAACGTCAGTTGTAGCCGTTCGGAAATGCTGCTCGTGTAGGTGGTGTTGCGCTCCGACGAGGCATCCCTCGATAGCGTCACGTAGCCCACATAGTGGTTGTAGTTGTAGCCAGTGGACGAAGATATGTTCCATACACCCGCCGAGTCAATGGCCTGACTATAGGTGATGTTGGCTTGTGCGTTCCAGTTGCCGTTGATGTTCTCCGGTTGCGTGATGCGTCCGCCCGTCAGTGTGTTGTAGGTTACCATGTTCGAGATGGCGTTACGGGTGGCACTCCACGAAGCATTGGCATTGATGAAACGCAAGTGACTCTGGATGAAGTTGTTGAATCGCAAGTTGAAGCGGTGAGTGAACGAGGGCTTGAGTCCTGGATTACCTTTCGTCACATCTAGCGGGTTGGAGTCGTCGGTGATGTCAAGCAGGTCGCTCATCGATGGCTGACTGCTCGAACCGCGATACTCTATGCGCAACTGCTTCTGCTTGTTCCATCGGTAGCGGAAGTTCATGGTCGGGGCGATGTTCAGCACGTTGCGCACGGTGTCGGCATCATGCCCGTAGTAGCGTTGTACGAAATGCGTCCGTTGCGGCTGAACATGCACGCCCAGCGTCAACCGATATTTAGGCTGGACGAAGCGAAGGGAGAGCCGCAGGTTGTGGATGTAGTTCTTGTATTCCGAGAACCGGCTCAGCGAGTCGCTCTCATAGTAGTCGGTCGGGTGGTCGAGTTGCGTGAAATAGTAGTCCCATCCACCATAGCGGGCGTCCCATCCAGAGAAGATGGAACCGGGCTGGTCAGGGCCGTAGATGGTGCCTGCCATCAGCGGGTTGTTGCTCGAGAAGTCGTAGGTTGTGCGGTCGCTCTTGTTATATCGGTATTGGAACTGATAGTTGAATTGTAGGAAGAGTCTCCGCGTGATGGGTTCGTTATAGGTGGCCTGTAGGGAGTAGTTCCAGTTCTTGGTGGGCGTGAGGTTGTAGCGACGGGTTACGTAGGTGGAGTCGCCCGTGTTCAGATAGTTTCTCAGTTGGAAGAGTTCTACAGAGTTCTCCGAAAGATTCTTGCTATCATTGTCGCCGAAGTCGGTCTCCAAGCGAAGAGCCACGTTCCGTCCGTAGGAGTTCAGCTTACGGCTGACGATCAACGATGCGCTGGCAGAGATGTTATCGGAATAGTTCACGGCTCGGTTCTTCCGCGCGTTTACCATCATCGAGTCAATCAGTTCTAGTTCGTCCTGTTGTGCCAGAGGGTCGCTGATGCCATCTTGTTCGTATGGGTCGGAGTTGTAGCTGGCATTTTGGCTCGTCGTATTTCCGTCGTTGTCGGAGTAGTTGATGTTGGCGCGCATGTTCACTTCCCATAAGGTGTCGGGTTCCCATTCCAGTTTTACCTGTCCCTGAAGGCTGTTGCTTCGCGAGAAGTTTTGTGAGAGGCTGTTTGAGAATGAGCCCGATGTTGCCACGAAATTCTCTGTTGAGGTCGTCGAGAAACGGTCGCCGTCGTTATGGTTCCAAAGTAGCGAGCCGTCCAGCTCCAGTGCTTTTCCCCGTCCGCCTTTCTTCTGTCCGCTCTCATGGTTGAAGTTCAAGCCAACCATCTTCGAGGCATTCAGTCCGTTTTGTCCGCCTCCGAAGCGTCCACCACCACCGCCTCCGGGAAACCCTCGGTCGCCCACATTGTTGGCCGAACCGAAGCCCATCAGTCGCGTCTTTTGGTCCATGTACGAACCCATCAGTTTCTCCGAATAACGTTTCTTGGTTCCGATGCCGAGGTCCACGTTACCGAAGAGTCCTTTGTGCATTCCCTCCTTCAATCCGAAGTCGAGCACGGTGTTTTCCTCATCGTCCTCAATGCCAGTGATGCGAGCCATATCGCTTTTCTCATCGTAGGTCTTCACCTTGTCAACAATCGAGGTGGGCAGGTTCTTCATAGCCGTCTTCGTGTCGCCCGTCATAAATTCTTTTCCGTCCACCTTCACCTTCTTCACCTTCTTGCCGTTAATGGTCACCGTTCCGTCGTCGCTCACTTCGGCACCGGGAAGTTTCTTCACCAGTTCTTCCACCACCGAACCCTCGGGCGTGCGGAAGGCGGCAGCGTTATAGACGATGGTGTCCTCAATCACGGTTACCGGAGCTGCTTGTCCCGTCACGGTGACGTTTTTCAACATGATAGCATCTGTACTGAGCGAAACGCGTTCAAGTTGTACATCGGTAGAGTCTTTCATGGTGACATTCCGATAGGCGGTCAGATAGCCCACGCTGGTGAAACGCAGGATGTAACGACCAATCGCTGAGGTGTTTAGCCGAAACGTTCCGTCGTCAGCCGTCAGCACTCCTGCCACAAAAGACGAGTCAGCTGCCGAGAGCAGTTGTACGGTTGCTTGTTGTATCGCATCTTTCGTGTCGTTGTCGACTACTTGTCCTGAAATTTGTCTGCTTTGAGCCCAGCTCATGATAGTCGCTAAACATGCGAGGATGAGGAAGATGGGTCTTCTCATAAGAATTGATTGTTAGTGATGTATATTTGACTCTTTTTTTACAAAAAGGTAAAATCAGGAAACAAAAAAAAATGTCAGTTTCAATACGCAAAATGTTTCTTTCCTTGTGTTCAGATTGGCGAAGACAATGCGTCTCTCGGTCTTTTCTCATTGCCAGAAAGGTTGATGAAAAAGAATTATTTATCGACGATTTTGGCGGTTCAGGATTTTTGTTTACCTTTGCATCAGATTCTCATGTTAACAATTATGCGACGCCTGATCGTCATATTGATTTCGCTTGTCTATTCAGTGTGCCATGCTTGGTGCTCTGAAGAGCAACTCTATCTTGTCGGTTGGTTGAACAATTGGAACAAGACCGACCAGAGCTATCCGCTTACAACGACCGACGGCGGGCAGACTTGGGAAATCACGGTCGATGCCGATGGTGTCAGCGATGGCAATTCGGGTTGGTTTAAGGTTGCACCTGCCTCGGCCTATGGAAAAGACAACTTCTGGGATTATCTCTATTGTGCCCCCTATAACGGTTGTCAGGAACTCTCGGGCACGATGCTCTACGGCAATGAAGGGGCTTGGTTGCTACCAGCATCAAACGACGCGACGACATATACTATCCGTATCATGCCAGACGCCATGAGGTTCGAAATCGTTATCGGACAAGAAGAACGGCAGGACTGGTCGGGAACGTTACCCGTGATGTTCATCAAGACCGATGCTCCCGTCACTTCGAAGGAGTACTACGTCAACGGCACCTACTACATCGATGCACTCGGTCTGGAGGGCTACGAGTCGCTTGGTAGTGCGGAAACCCCATTGCAATTGCAAATAAAGGGCAGGGGAAACTACACGTGGACGAGTTTCGACAAGAAACCCTATCGGCTTAAACTGGCCGATGGCGCTAAGCCGCTTGGCATGCGCAAGAGCAAGCATTTCACACTCTTGGCGCATCCTGACGACGACTTGGTGTTCCTTCGCAATACCGTCGGTTTTGAACTAAGCCGTTTATTGGGGATGAACTATACGCCTGAGCAGCAACCAGTCGAGGTGGTACTCAATGGCGACTACATCGGACTTTACATGTTGACGGATAAGATTAGGGTGGGGAAGAACCGCGTTGAAATAACCGAACAAGCCAACAACGAGACCGACGAAAACATCATTACGGGTGGTTGGCTCGTGGAGATCGACAACTACGAAGAAGACGGCCAGATATGTTTTAACGAGTCGAACGGGCAATACATGCGCTTCACCCTCCATAGTCCCGACACACTCTCGTCTGCCCAGCGTTCCTACATGATGAAACTACTTCAAAAAACCGACAAGGCTATCTATACGTCCGACAAGAGTAGCACCCTTTGGGAGCAGTACATCGATCCCGATACGTTGGCCCGATTCTACATTGTTCAGGAGGTGATGGACAATGCCGAATCGTTTCACGGTAGCTGCTATATTCATAAAGAGCGCGGAAATACGCGTTTGGAGTTCGGACCCGTCTGGGACTTCGGCAATTCTTATCATCGTAGCCGCCATCATTTCGTCTACGACAATCCGCCTTTCTCACAACATTGGATTGGTGAGATAGCTCGCTATCCGCGTTTCCAGCAACAGGTGAAGAGCATCTGGCAGCACTTTCTTCTGAATGATTTCTGGAAACTGGATGCCTTCATCGATAGCTTTGTCACACAGATAACCACCGCCTTGAAGGCCGACGGCAAGCGTTGGTCGCAATATCGGCAAAACGATGTCGAGAACCGACGCGACGATTTCAAGCAACGCTTGAAGGAGAAGATGGACTTTCTTCGATCCAAGTGGGGTAACGAGGCTTCGGGCATCGTCACGGCCGCTACAAGTGAGGTCAGGGACTCCCGTTGGTTCACCCTCGACGGACAAGTGTTCGCCAAGCGTCCTACGACTCCTGGCGTCTATCTACATGAAGGTCGTAAGGTGGTTGTTGGCAAATAGGATTTCATCAAAACCAGACGATATTCCTTTTGTCTTTCCGATTTAGAAAACCAACAACAATTTGTTTTTCCCCGATTTGGAAAACCCACGATGTTTGTTTCTCGTATTAGAAAACCCACGACAATGCGGCCCGATATTCGTAGCCGTCGGCTTGTCGGTTGGGGAAGTATTTGTAGTGCGTGTGACGCGTTGTATATGTGGCGTCAAGCGAGAGGGCAAGAGTCTTCGTCATGTGAATGGCTGCCTTGAGTCTGGCAGAGAACAGACGGGCATTACTATGGTCGCCCTGTGCGTTTAGGGTCAGCGGGTCCACATCGGTCAGGTCTTTCTTCTCGTATCCCTTCCACGTGAACAGATGCAGGTAGCGTGTTTGCAACTCGATGCTTCCTACGTTCTGCCAATCTAATCGGCTTCGTGTGGAGGCAGAGAACCCACTTCCCAGATTGTACGTGCGGTCGCCAAACGAGTAGTAGTCGCTCTCGATGGCTCCCATGGCGACGCCATTGACAAAGACGTGCTGGTCCATCGACACTTTTGGAAACAGATGTGGCCAAACCCAGATGGCGCCTGGACCCACCGAAACCATCTCGCCAATGGGGAAAGGCGATTCGACTTGCTTATCCTCTAGTCGGGCTTCGTCGTAGCGGAAATGCTGATAGAGGCCTATCTCCCCGTGGCTACCTTGTTGTCGACTGAGCAGACGTCCGGTGATGTGCATGCGCGACATGAGCGGCTGGTTTGGGCTGAGCGATAGTTCCGTGTCGAAGGTGAAGTAGTCGTAGGGCCGCGAATGGTTCTCGCCATCGGCAGCTGTTCCATATTCCATCGAGAAAGCCACGAAGGCATTCTGTCGTCCATCGTCGAGTTGCCCTGTATGCGTCAGATAACGATCGCCCAATGTGACGGTGAACTTCGCGTTGTTTCCTTCCGCTTCCTCTGGTGAGAGCCGCCTCACCTTCCACATTCTACCGCTCACCAGTCTGTTGAAGCCTTGTAGCGGATTGATAAGTGCCGCAGCCGCCTCTCGTACGAATCGTTTGGCACCCCGGTCGCTATCCTTGAGAATACACCCCGAAAGCCGATTGGCCACCTCACCGATGCAGGCACCCGAGAAGGTTGTTGTCACCAAGTCGTTGATTGCTGGCGGTTCGGTTTCGCAAGCCATTTCCCATAGTATCGACCCGGCAAAGGCGTAGGGTACTGATTGCCAGAAGCTGAGGCCGTTTGAACGGGCGGCGTTAAAATAGAGGTTCCCCTGATAGGGATGCCCCATGTGGTTGAGATAGAAGAAGTCGTTGTCCCACTTCGGTTTCGAACGCAGGTTGTCGTGAATGGAGTGGAGCGACGTGTGGGCATAGGGTTCGTCCAGGATGAATCGGCATATGCCGTGATTGAGCAGGTCGGTGGCCGCCACCTCACCCAGCGCAATCCAGGGGCGCGGCTTCAGCGTGTCGGTTTCAATCTTGCCGTAAGGCGCCAGCTCATCGGCATTGAAGAATCGCTCAAGCGTGTCGTTCATGCACACTGAGTCGCTCTCCAATGCTACGGCTTTGACGTGCGCTAGGCACATCCATGCGATGCAAAGTCCGATGATTGCTCTCTTCATTTTATATTCTTTGTACGAAGCCTGCGGGCGGAGCCTCGTTTGATCCCGCTCGCGGATTGTACTTCATCGTTTGTTCTCTATCGGCACCTCGTCTTTATGGAAGACAAGCGGTTCTGACCGCGTGATGCTAGCGGTGGTGAAGACGCCCAATGCCCCTCCCTTGATGTTGGTGATGGGGTTGGAAGTCGTACGCTCACTCGTCAGAAGCGATTGTATATATTCATAGGTGTCGTAGTCGGTCGTCATCAGCATCAGCTGAAGCGTGTCGCCTTCGTGAAGCGGTTCCTCGTTGTCGTCGTCCACCTCTTTCGTCAGGTCTTTTTCCGTTGAGCATGCGATGTCGTATTCAAACCATCCGTAGTCGCCGCCTCTGTCAGATCTGCATCCCCATCGGTAGTCCTTGTTCTCTCGCATCAGCTTGTACCAGAAGAAGTTACGCTCGTCGGCATCGGGGTCCTTTGCCTTCAGGCTAAATAGAAATAGGCGCTCTTCCATCACTTTGATGCTTCTGAAGAACACCGTGTCGATGGGTGCGGGTTGTTGCATGTCCGATGAGGCCTCGTAGGTATGTCCATCCACCAACGCCCTCATGTGATAGGTGTGTCCGGCTTGTCCAACCATACCGGTCGTCGAGAAGTATGCCCCATATTGGCTATTGTAAACCAGCTGCTCACTTGTTCCATCGTCGCAATCTATCCATATCTCGGCGTCGCTGATAGGAGGCTGGGTCTCGGTAGCCGTCATCGATGTGGTGCGGCCAACGCGCACCGAGACGCCCTCGTTGGTCACATAGCCTTCTATCACCACCTTTGCGTCACCCTCGAGATAGGTGAAATCAATCTCGTGCTCGCAAGAGGTGAGTGCCAGGAGCAGCAACATGGCGAGATGTATCGTCATCGTTAGCGGGGCCCGACGCGTGGGCGTTGCTGCTTGCTGGGGGATATTTCTTTTTGTCATTTTTTTCTTTTTCTCTCTTGATTCTCTAGATTTTCTAGATGCTCTAGATGTTCTAGATTTTCTAGATACTCTAGATTTCAATATCTCACCGTCAGCGCTACCGACGGCACAATGCCGAAGAGCGAGGTGACGATGGCCTTCGTGCCATTCGGCTTCGAGCTGTCTTCCTCGAAATGCACGAAGAACGGGTTGTAGTGGTTATAGGCGTTGAACAGGCCGAACGACCATGTACGGGTGGCGCGCTTCCCCTGACGGGTATACGAAGCACTCAGGTCCAGACGATGGTAGTCGGGAGCACGGTTCTCGTTTCGCTGATCGTAGTAGTAGTAGGTCTCGCCATCCACCTTGTATTTGCCCGAGGGAGCCGTCATGGCCTGCCCCGTGGTGTAGCGCCATACGGCCGAGAGTTGCCAGCTTTCCGACAGATCGTACATCGCAACCACCGATATGTCGTGACGACGATCGTTGGGCGCGGTGTACCATTGGTTGTTCATGATGCCCTCAATCTTGTTTTCCGTCTTCGATAGCGTGTAGGCTATCCACCCTGTCAACGCCCCCGTGTTCTTGTGGGCAGCCAGTTCCAGACCCCACGACCTGCCTTTTCCACCTGCCAGCAACCGTTCTATCTCAATCTCCGAGTTAAAGGTCTTTCCCTCGCGATAGTCGTAAACGTTCTGGAGTTTCTTCCAATAGGCGTCGACCGAGAAGTCGTAGGCGCCGCCGTTCGTCATCAGAGCGATACCCGCCGACACCTGATCGGCCACTTGCGGCTTGATGATGTTGCTCGCCATTGTCAGACGGTCGAAGGGCATGCTCATCGAACTATTGCGGATGGGTTGCACCGGTTGTGTAGCCTTCGTGTAGCCGGCCCTAGCCGTCATTGCCCAGTTGCGGTGCTGGGTGGGTGGCACCACCTGCCAGTTCATGCTCACTCGGGGTTGTAGGTGCGCGTAGGTCTTGACCAGTTTTCCGCTCGAAGGATACATTGTTTCGACGATATCGCCCTTCTCGTCGAGCACATAATAGGGTTTGCCGCCGAGGGCCGAGAAGCAGTCGAGGCGCAATCCCGCCGACAGGTTCAGTCGACCTCCGAACATCTCGACGTCGTCCGAAAGCCACAAAGCCGATAGCCAGGCGTCGCGTTTCTCGCGTTCGTTGTAGTTGCGCACGCGCCAGCTGGCCGATTGAAGTCCCAATAGCGTCGACTCCAGTCCGGCACCAATGGTGTTGTGCTTGAGCGACGTCCACGTCTGCTGATGGCGGAGCGTGTATTGCCGGTTGTAGCCCTTCATGCTATAGTTGATGGTGAACACCTCGATGGCGTGATTGGTGGCGTAATCACTGGCCACGAATTGCGTGAGGGCATAGTGTTGGGCGTTCCACCGATGGAGCCACGAGAGGGCGCCGAAGGTGTTGCTCCACGACATCGAAAGCATCTTCTCCACATCAATCATATCGTACCCGCGGAAGGCCGAAACGCCCAGTTGGTCGTGGTCGCCCAACCTGAAGTTCAGGCGTGCGTTCAGGTCGTAGAAACTCAAGGAGTTGTTGCTATAGTCGCGCATGCCCTTGATGAAGAGGTTCAGGTACGATGTTCGGCCTGCCACCAGATAGGACGAGCCGTTGTGACCCATCGGTCCGTCGGCTTCGGCTTTCGCTGATAGCAGACCAACAGTGAGGTTATAGTGATGTCGGTCGGTGGCTCCGATGCGCGAGTTCAGGTTCAACACCGATGACGAACCGCCGCCATAGCGGGCCGGCATGAGTCCTTTGAAGAGTTCCACACCGCCAATGGCATCGTCGTTGAACGCCGAGAAGAGTCCCATCAGATGGCTGGCGTTGTAGACCGCAGCACCATCCAACAAGATGAGATTCTGGCTCGATGTGCCTCCGCGCACCTCGTATCCGCCCACGCCGTCGCCTTCGCCCTTCACGCCGGGAAGCAGTTGTACGCTCTTCACCACGTCGCGCTCACCGAACAAAGCCGGCAAACGCCCCATGGTCTGAATGTTCACGCGTTCCACGCCTATCTGCAATTCGTCGAGACGCTGGGCGGCCGAATGCGACGTCACAATCACCTCCTGGAGCGTGTCGCGTCGATGGATGGAGTCGTTCTGGCCGTAAGCGGAAAGCATGGCGAGAAGGACCACCACACACAATACAAAGCGGAGCAGAGGGGAGGTGGCGTTCCTTCCCTTTCCTCTTCGCTCTTCCCTCGGGGTGGTGGGGCAGAGTGAGCGTGCGTTCAGCGATATATCTAACACGGTGGTTGTTGATTCATTCATTTTGGAACACTCGTCGCCATTAGCCGCCAAGCGTAGATGCGCGTGCGCAAATAATTTGCAAAGTTACATCTTTTTTCTGACAATAGCAAGCATTTAAACGCTTTTGTATTCTTCGAATGCAAAGTTGAGTGCGCATGTGGAGCGCCAAAGTATGTTGTCTATCGTGGGAAAACATTCTCTCAACACGTGTCCATATCCACGATAGGATTCTTTTTAAAGGATAATTCTACGGCAATGACGAAGCGATTTTAACACTTCGGCCTCTGGTAAGTGTTAAAAAACGCCTTCAAAAAACTTCAAATTTTTCGGCAAAACTACCCACATATCTATCCCCTTTTTGCTATCTCCGAGATTACAATCGAAAAGTCGTTTGAGCAAAAGCGGCAGTTTTGATCATCGAAATTGGCGCTTTTGATGACCGAAACCGCCGCTTTTGCTCATCGAAACTGCCGCTTTTGATGCAAAAAATCTAGATTTTTTTGTCAAGAAAGCGGAAATTTCGGCTCAAAAAATTGTCGACGAATTTGTAAGTAATTGACAGTTAGCGACTTGCGCATAATCGCTGAGAATCGCATATTTCACGCCTTCGGATTTTGAAGTTGAAAATTTTCGAATTATAATGTTAAAACCTACCCACTTAAATGTAAAGAAATGTTATTACCCGATTGGCGACTCGCGAAACGGTTGGCGACGGTTATTTGCGGGGAGGACCCAACGCGATGACTTCGCAATCGGTGAATTTCGAGCCTTCGATGGTCAGTCGGACGATGGTGCGGTCCTTGTGCCAACCCTGTAATCCGGCGGCTCCGGGATTGATGTGAAGGAGGTTCAGCATCTTGTCGTACTTCACCTTCAGGATGTGCGAGTGTCCGCTGATGAATAGTTGTGGCGGACGAGCCATTATCTGTCCGCGAATGCTCGGGTCGTAGTTGCCGGGATAGCCGCCGATGTGCTTCATCAGCATGTCGACGTCTTCGCATCGCCAACGCAATGTCTCGGGGTATAGTTGCCGCAGGTCGCCACCGTCGCAATTGCCGCATACGGCCCTGAACTTGCGGTATTCGGCTAGTTTCTGGGCCACCTCGAGGCTTCCGATGTCGCCCGCGTGCCATATCTCGTCACAGGGTTCGAAATAGTAGAGGTATTTTTCGTCCCAATAGGAGTGGGTATCGCTGATGATTCCAATGGTCTTCATGTGCGTATCTGTTGTTTTGTAGATGAGTTTTTTGTATGAGTATGCTGGGTTTTATTGGTGTCGCTCGATGAACTCGCCGATGAATTTTGCCGTCTGCTCGATGCCCAGATGAGAGGTGTTGACGCAGAGGTCGTAGGAGTCGGCTTGTCCCCACTTCTTCCCAGTGTAGAAATTGTAGAACGAGGCCCGTGCGCTTTCCTTGTCGGCGATGATTTTCCGTGCGGTCTGCTCGTCGCATTCACGTCGGTTGCAAACGGCTTCGATGCGCTTCTCGATGTCGGCCGTGAGGAAGATGCGGAACAGATGGGGCTTGTCGCGTAGCACATAGTCGGCACAACGGCCCACGAAGACGCAAGGTCCCTCCTCGGCAGCCTTGCGGATGGCGTCGCTCTGAAATTGGAAAAGGCTGTCCTGAGAGAAGCGGCTCGTGTAGAAATTGTTGTCGCCAACGTGGGGCGCATGCAGATGGAAGAGCGACTTGAGGAAACCCTTCTGCTCGTCGTTCTGCTCAAAGAATTTCTCCGAGAATCCACTTTCTTTGGCGGCCAGATTGAGGAGTTCCTTGTCGTAGAGCTTGCAACCAAATTCCTCGGCCAGCAATTTGGCTACGGATAGTCCGCCGCTTCCGAGTTGCCGGCCAATACAGATGAGGAGTGGAGATGTATTGTTCTCTTTCATGATAAGGATTGTTTATGCTTTTTCATAAATCGATACATCACGATCCAGGCCGTTATGAAGGCCACGGCATCGCTTGCGGGGAGGGCAGCCCATACGCCGTCGACACCCATGATGGGGGGCAGGACGATGAGCAGGGGGAGCAGATAAATCATCTGTCGGGAGAGCGAGAGGAAGATGCTGATCTTCGCTTTGCCGATAGATTGGAAGAAGTTCGTGATGACGGCCTGAGAGCCGATGAGCGGGAATGCAATCATGTTGATGCGGATACCCCTGATGGCAATGTCGATGAGTTGCTCGTCGGTGGTGAACATGCGAGCACAAGGGTAGGGGGCAAGTTCGCCAACGAGCCAACCGACAATCATGATGAGCGTGGCCGCTATCATCGAGTAGTTGAGCACTTTCATCATGCGACCGTATTGTTCGGCACCGTAGTTATAGCCGGCAATGGGTTGCATGCCCTGATTGATACCCATGACAATCATGAAGAACAAGAAGCCGATGCGGTTGGCAATGCCATAGGCACCCACCGCGAGGTCGCCGCCGTACTTCACGAGGGCCGTGTTGATGAAGATGACGATGATGCAAGCGCAGGCATTCATCGAGAAAGGTGAGATGCCGATGGCCAGTATGTTCTTGATGATAACGCCGTCGAGGCGGTAGATGCCCCGCTTGAAATGGAGCAGTTCGTTGGGGTTGCTGAACAACCATATCTGCCAGCAAAGGGCCGTCATCTGCGAGAGGATGGTGGCCAGAGCGGCTCCTCGGATGCCCATCCCGAAGGTGTAGATGAATAGCGGGTCGAGGGCCGTGTTGAGCACGACGGTGAAGATGGTGGCATACATTGCGTGTCGCGGTTTCGAGGCGGCTCGCAATAGAGCGTTCATACCGAAATAGAGATGGGTGAAAACGTTGCCCAGAAGGATGATGACCATGTAGTCGCGGGCATACGGAATGGTGTTGTCGGTAGCTCCGAAAAAGCGCAGGATGGGGTCGAGAAAGACGAGGCAGATGGCTCCGAAGAGGATGCCGGTGATGATTTTCAGGACAATGGAGTTGCCGAGAATCTTTTGTGCGGTGGAGTAGTCTTTCTGTCCGAGTTTCACCGATAGGTAGGTGGAGGCTCCCACGCCGATACCCGCGCCGATAGCACCGCTCAGGTTCATAAAGGGAAAGGTGATGGCGAGGCCGGAAATGGCCATCGGACCCACCCCCTGACCAATGAAGATGCTGTCCACCATATTATATAATGATGAGGCCACCATCGCCACGATGGCCGGCATAGCATATTGCACGAGGAGTTTACCTACGGGCTTTGTGCCTAGTTCAAGAGTCGCTTTTTTGTTATCCATCGGGTGCAAAGGTACGAATAAGCAATCAAAAGAAAAAATAAAACGTCAATTATTTTTTACTTTCAGACGGGACTTCCGTCATACAAGCAAAGAAAAGCGAAGAATAGACAAAGGCGAACGAAAAAACGCAGAGTGGCGAGGGGAGAAAGGCGAAGTGGGGTGTTGTTTCGAAAGATTGAAGGTTTTTTGAACCGCTTTTCGCGAGAAACACTTGTACATCTCAACGATTCTTCGTACTTTTGCAGGTCGAAAAGAGTGTGCGTAAAGCCCACACGATAGAAAGCTTCAGAAAATGAAAGACAGAAGACTCCTGTTTTTGTTGCTCTTGTTCATCCCTCTCGTCCTGATGGCCGAGGGAGAGAAGAGAAAGCGCTTCCCCGGTGGGCGGTGCTATTTGTTCCGTCTGACGCTGGCCGACAAGCAAGGCTCGCCGTTCGACATAGCCCATCCCGAGGCGTTTCTTTCGCAACGGTCTTTGGAGCGCCGTCGGCGTCAGGGATTGTCGGTCGATAGTACCGACCTGCCCATCTCACCGGTCTATCGCCAACTGGTGGAAGCCGAGGGCGTGGAGATTGTCAGTCAGAGCAAGTGGCAGAACACACTTCTCGTCAGAAGCAAGCGGATGGAGACGCTGAAGTCTCTCCAGAAATTGCCCTTCGTGGTGGAAGGCGTGAAGGTGTGGACATCGCCAGATAGCATCATTCAGCGCAGGCCACGCGCCCATTACAAGACCGATATGACGTTGCTCGACACGCTTTCCGAACACCATGAAGGCGCAGGCTACGAACAATTGCACATGTTGGGCGGCGACGAGTTGCACCGTTCAGGCTTTCGCGGACGGGGCATTCACATTGCCGTTCTTGACGGAGGATTCATGAATGCCGACGTCATCCCATCGCTGAAGAAGACACGTCTACAAGGGGCTGCCGACTTCGTCTATCCCCGATGCGAGGACATCTTCAAGGAAACGGATCACGGCACGATGGTGCTCTCCACGATGGCCGCCAACGAACCCACCCTCTTCGTGGGTACGGCCCCCGAAGCTTCGTACTGGCTTTTGCGGACCGAGGAAACCGAAACCGAGACGCCCGCCGAAGAAGACTATTGGACAGCTGCGGTGGAGTTTGCCGACTCTGCCGGCGTCGACATCATCAGTAGTTCGCTGGGCTATCACGATTTCAACGAAGAGGTGATGAACTATCGCTACCGTGAACTCGACGGACGCTCATCGTTTATCTCGCGTTCGGCCTCGATGCTGGCGCAGAAGGGCATGGTGCTCGTCAATAGTGCGGGCAACGACGGCATGGGAACGTGGAAGAAAATCAATGTGCCGGCCGACGCCTTCGACATTCTGACCGTAGGAGCCGTGAGTTCCGACATGCAGAATGCGGCCTTCAGTTCCATCGGTCCTACGGCCGACGGACGCGTCAAACCTGACATCATGGCTCTGGGTAGTCCGACGACCGTCATCACGGGTCGCGGAATGCTCAGCAAGAATATCGGCACGTCGTTCTCGACACCCATCGTGGCGGGTCTCGTGGCTTGCCTTTGGCAGGCGTTACCGCAGAAGACGGCCTACGAGATTATCGACATCGTGCGTCGGTGTGGCAACAATGCCGACTATCCCGACAACGTCTTCGGTTATGGGATTCCGGACTTTTGGAAGGCCTATTCCGATGCTCAGGAGTAAAAGAAAATCGAAACAAAGATAGCAACTTCGTATGAGAAACGACACACTCACATTGTATGAACTGAACTCGTTGGTTCGAGAAACCATCGAGATACAGCTGCCGCAATCCTATTGGGTGGAGGCAGAGGTGAGTGAGGTTCGCGAGGTTCGCGGCCATTGCTACATGCAGCTCATCGAGAAAGATGCTCACTCGAACACCCCGATAGCGCAGGCCTCGGCCCGGTGTTGGAAAAACACGTGGATGTTGGTGAGACCTCACTTCGAACGAGTCACCGGACAGAAGTTCCATGCGGGTCTGAAGGTGTTGTTGCAAGTCTATGCCCAGTTCCACGAGAATTATGGTTTCTCTTGGATTGTGACCGATATCGACCCGACCTTCACGATGGGCGATATGGCCCGAAAACGTCAGGAAATCATCAGACAACTGAAGGAAGAGGGCGTCTTCGACCTGAATAAGGAACTCGCTTTGCCGCTCTTCGCTCAGCGCATCGCGGTGGTCAGCAGTGCTGGAGCCGCCGGCTATGGCGACTTTGTTAATCAGCTGGAACACAATGAGTTCGGCTTTTGTTTTCAAGCAACTCTTTTTCCGGCAACGATGCAAGGCGAGGGCGTGGAACAGAGCGTGATAGATGCGCTCAATCAGATCAACGCGCACATCGAGCGGTTCGATTGTGTCGTCATCATTCGTGGTGGTGGGGCCGTTGCCGATCTTTCTGGTTTCGACACGTTGCTTCTGGCTGAGAATGTGGCCAACTTCCCCTTACCCGTCATCACGGGCATCGGTCATGAGCGCGATGAGAGCGTTCTCGACATGATTTCTCACACACGTGTGAAGACGCCGACCGCCGCCGCAGCCTTTCTCATCGGTCATCTGAAGCAGACCGCCGACCGCATTCAGCAGGCGCAAGACTATATTATCAATAAGGTGAACCAGCGGATGCAAACCGAACAACTGAGGCTGGCGAATCTGGCTCGTGTCATCCCGTCGCTTTTCTCCGTGGTGAAGACAAAGCAAGAGGCCCGGCTCGAGATGTTGTTCAACCGATGCTTGTCGCACGTTCAGAACAGCGTCAGACAACAAAATGAGCGTTGCGACATGATGGCCGTGAGAACTCAGATGGCCGTTGAGAAGCGTTTGATGAAGGAACGCCACCGTTTGCAATTGCTGATGCAAAGGACCGACGCGGTGAATCCCGAACTATTGCTGAGACGAGGCTATAGCATCACTTTGCATAACGGCAAGGCCGTACGCGACGCCAGTCAACTGCGCTCGGGCGATCACATAGAGACGCGCTTGGAAAAAGGCGTGGTTCGCTCCGTCGTTGAAGAAACGCGGACGTCGCTTGAAAAGCCTGAAGCATCCGAATAGAATCATCAATCATCATATACATCGAAGAAAATGCTCGACAAAATTCTTTCCCCTGAAACCTACACTTTGCTGATGCAATGGGCGTTGGGATTCTTCAAAAGCCTAATAGTGGCTGTGATTGTCTATTTCATTGGCAGCCATTTGGTTAAGTGGATTAACAAGTTCTTCACCCGTATGCTGGAACGAAGTAAAGTCGATCCGTCGCTCTATTCGTTCCTCACGAGCATCGTCAGCGTGGTGCTTTGGCTTGTGCTGGCCATCATCATTATCTCTATATTTGGCATTGAGACGTCTTCGTTCATCGCTTTGTTCGCTTCGGCAGGCATGGCCATCGGTATGGCCTTGAGCGGTACGTTGCAGAACTTTGCCGGAGGCGTGATGATATTGCTCTTCAAACCTTATAAGGTGGGCGATTTCATCGAGGCGCAGGGATATGCTGGCATCGTCAAGCAGATCCAGATCTTCAATACCATCGTCTGTACTACCGATGCGCAAACTATCATTATTCCCAATGGCGTACTGGCTACGGGCATGATGAAAAATTATTCCACCGAGAAATACCGTCGCGTCGACTTGGATTACCAATTCGCCTACGGCACCGACTTCGAGGAAGTGAAGAAGGCCATTGGAGAAATTCAGCAACGTCATCCGCAAATCCTACAAGGTCCCGTCGAGGATTCGGCAACCGTCGCCGCTCCTTGGATTGGTTTGAGCAAGTTGGGCGATAGCGGTGTGGTGGTGACAACGCGCACCTGGTGCAAAGGCGCCGACTATTGGGACGTTTATTTCTATATGAACGAAACCGTCTATCAGGAGTTGAAGGAACGCGGATTCATGTTCCCGTTCAACCGTATGGACGTCAACATCATCAATAAATAATGTAATCATGGAAAAAGAAATGAAATACGAGGACGCCGTAAGAGAGTTGGAGAAAATCGTCGGCCAGATGGAAAACGACGAACTCGACATTGATCAGATGGGCGACGAACTGAAACGCGCCCAGCAACTCATCAAGTTGTGCAAGGACAAACTGACAAAAACCGACGAAGAAATCAAGAAGATTCTCGGCGGTGAGTCGTGATTTCCGCACAATTTCTTGGCGGAATGGAAAATAATACCTAACTTTGCAAAGAAATTTTTTAAACCATATCAGATATGAAAAACTTAGATTGGTCAAGTCTGTCATTTGGCTATATGCCGACCGACTACAACGTGCGTTGCTACTATCGCGACGGCAAGTGGGGCGAGATTGAAGTGTGCTCCGACGAATACATCAAGTTGCATATGGCTGCCACCAGCCTCCACTACGGTCAGGAAGGCTTCGAGGGCCTGAAGGCTTATCGTTGTCCCGACGGCAAGGTACGTCTGTTCCGTCCCGATGAGAATGCGGCACGTCTGCAACGCACTTGTCGCGGTCTGCTGATGCCCGAAGTGCCCACAGAGCTGTTCATGGAAATGGCAAAGAAAGTGGTGCGTCTCAACCAGGAATGGATTCCTACCTACGAGAGTGGAGCCACCCTTTATCTGCGTCCGCTTATCATCGGAACTAGCGCACAGGTGGGTGTACATCCGGCCAACGAATATCTGTTCCTCATCTTCGTAACGCCCGTAGGTCCCTATTTCAAGGGAGGTTTCTCTACCAATCCTTACGTGATTATCCGCGAATACGACCGCGCCGCTCCGCTTGGCACTGGTACATTCAAGGTGGGAGGCAACTATGCTGCTTCGATGCTGGCCAACAAGAAAGCCCACGATTTGGGATATGCTTGCGAGTTCTATCTTGATGCGAAGGAGAAGAAGTATATGGACGAGTGTGGAGCTGCCAACTTTTTCGGCATCAAGGACAACACTTACGTCACTCCGAAGTCGACGAGCATTCTGCCCAGTATCACTAACAAGAGTCTCATGCAGGTGGCCGAAGATCTTGGTTTGAAGGTGGAACGTCGCCCCATTCCAGAGGAGGAACTTGCCACATTCGAGGAAGCAGGTGCTTGTGGAACAGCTGCTGTTATCAGCCCCATCTCAAAGATCGATGACGTAGAAACCGGAAAGAGCTACGTATTTAGCAAGGATGGCAATCCCGGTCCTATCTCCAAGAAACTCTACGACACGTTGCGCGGTATTCAGTACGGCACCGTTGAGGACAAGCACGGTTGGACCGTAGTGGTCATCGACTAAATCATCAACGAGAGTTTTAATATCGTTCGATATTGTGAAAAAGCGGATTTCGTGAGGGTGATGCCCTTTGCGAGATCCGCTTTTGTTGACTCGAAACGTTTACTATATCAACCTTATTGATACATTATTTATCTTACTTTAGGAAGTTTTCATGCGAAAATGATAGAAAAATCGCCCTCGTGTAATGAAATGTAAAGCGATTGTTGCACCGAAAACTATTCGTTTATACCTTTGCATTGGTTTCCGGAACCAAATGTTTAACGTTTAATAAAGAAAGAAAATGAAGAAGGTATTTTTTATGTTAGTCTGCATGGCGATGAGCATTTCCATGGCCCACGCACAAGCAACAGTACAAAAGCATGATGTTGTTTATGACGTCTGTGATGTACTTCCGGAATTTCCCGGTGGAATGGGCGAGCTGATGAAATTCATGATGGAAAACATTCACTATCCCAAAGAGGCCGTGAAACAACAGCTGGAAGGACGTGTTGTCGTGAGTTTCATTGTCGAGAAGAATGGCGAGTTGAACGACATTTCAGTAGTTAAGCCCTGCCATCCGCTGCTCGATGAGGAAAGTCTACGATTGGTAAGGTCAATGCCAAAGTGGAAACCTGGTTCGCATGAGGGAAAACCCGTACGTGTGAGTTTTAGCCTGCCCGTTATGTTCAGGCTTAAATAGATGTGGTTCTCTATCGAAAACTAAAAAACGTCATGAGAAAATCGCTGAAGACTCTCTCGTTAGTATTTATTCTCGCATTACTGGGCTGCTCGCGAGGGCAGTCCAGCATGCTCGTTGACGAGGAAGGAAAACGTGTCCACGAGGTGCTGTTGAGCGCAGAGCAGTTGGCAAACGAACATCCTGATTCGGTGCTATCGATGATTTGGCGATTGCATGTCGACGGAATGGAACCCAACATCTTCCTAAATGATAGCGATCGCACTAAACTCACTCACGAACCTGATGTGGCTCTCTTTGGGCTGCTTTACACGGAGGCCATTCACAAAAAGGGAATGACCATAAAGGATGATACGTTGATTGCACGAAGCCTGATTCATTATGAGCAGACGCGAGAGTCGGAACGTCTTTGCAAAGCCTTGATTCACAGAGGTGTTTCAAATATGGATAACGGTCGGCTGGAACAAGCTGTCGACAATCTGAAAAGGGCGGAGACTTTAGCTACTGATGAGCAGAATGACACGTTGATTTACGATGCGAATATGGCGTTGGGACAATTGAATCAAGCCGCCGCCTGTAATGCGCTCATGACAGATTACTACAAACGGTCGCTAACTACGGCGAGAAAGATGTCCAACAATGAGCGCATTGCCCTGAGTTTGAATAGTTTGATGCGCGCCTATCTGAAACTCAATCAGACCGATAGTGCAGATGTCTTTGCCGAATCGGCCGAATTGCTTTGTGAGCAGATGGAACCAGCTGTTCAGTCGGAATTGTTGGCTAGCATGGGAACCATCAAACTGAGAAAAGGCCAGCGTGATGAAGGAAAAGCAATGTTGCAAAAAGCACTTCAGCTGTTCCCCTGTTCCTACGCCGCTTTGAAACTTGGCAATCAACGAGCCTTTGAAGGCGACACGCTCAAAGCTTGCGACCTGTGGGCAGAAGCACTTCAGTCGATGGATGAGGAAGTGATGATAGAGGCGCTTCAACAACTTGTCGGGTATTACGAGAATCACGAGCAGTGGAGGGCGCTCGACTTGAGTAAGATGCTGAATGGACTTTTGCAGAACGTTCGTCGCAATGGAACTACCGAGCGAGTGGCGGAACTTCAGGCGCAGTATGATCATCGTCTGGCGCAACGCAAGTGGCACTTGTGGCTTTGGATTGTTGTCGCTATTTGTGGAGTACTTTTGTTGGGATGCTGGTTGTTGGTGGTCGAACGACGGCGTAGAAAGCGACAATATGATGAGGTGCTTAGTCATATCGCAGAGTTGCAAGAACGGCTCGATACCCATGCTAAACAGCAAGCTTCAGCAGAGGCGGAAGAGAAAAACCGACAGGAAGAACAGGAGAGGAATGGCTTGAAAACCTTGCTCGACGAGAATCTTGTTTATTGGTTCCACCGCAAAGCTATGGTAGGAAAGCAACCCGATTATGACGACTGGAGTGAGATGCAAGGACTTTTTGAAAAGCATCAGCCTCTCTTCTTGCAAACTATCGGTCAGCACGAAGATTTGTCTGAACGCGACATGCATGTCTGCATGCTCATCCGTCTACGGTTCCAACCTACTGAAATCGCTGCTCTAATTGGTGCTTCACCGCAAACCGTCACTAATCGTCGCACTTGGATGCTCTCGAAATTGTTTGGTGAAAAGGGAGGTGCTCGCGACTTCGACAGACGTATTCAGGAGATGAATAAATAGCAATAGATTGAAATTTTTTGTTGTTTTGCCAAGTTTTTTGTAATTTTGCAGGCAAAACAAAGGGTATATGGGTAAAGGAAAACTGGCGAAGTTCGCCGATATGGACAGCTATGAGAACGTGTTTCAGTATCCGTTTTCGGTGATGGAGATGCGGCCGTTCACCATGCAAGGTCATTGGCGCGAAGAGTATTTCAAGAACGATAATCCCATCGTCTTGGAATTGGGTTGTGGCAAGGGCGAATATACCGTTGAGTTGGCGCGACTCTATCCGCAGGTGAATTTCATCGGTGTAGACATCAAAGGTGCCCGCATGTGGACGGGAGCTACGCAGGCTCTGAAGGAAGATTTGCACAATGTGGCATTTCTGCGCACCAACATCGAAATCATCGACCATTTCTTTGCTCAGGATGAGGTGCAGGAAATATGGCTTACATTCAGCGATCCGCAGATGAAGAATCCGCGTAAGCGTCTCACAAGTTCCTTCTTTCTTGAACGCTATCGCCATTTCCTAACCGACGGAGGAACCATACATCTGAAGACCGATTCGAACTTCCTCTTCACCTATACCACTTATCTTGTTGAGAAAAACAAGCTGCCTTTGTTGTTCCGTACAGAAGACCTGTATCATGCTGATGGTCTTGATGGCGAAACGGAGAAGATTCTTTCTATCCAGACTTATTACGAATCGATGTGGCTGGAACGTGGGCTGAATATACGATATATGAAATATCAGCTGCCTCGAGATGGACAGCTGGTAGAGCCAGATGTGGAGATTCCCCTCGATGAATATCGCAGCTACAAGCGTGATAAGCGTAGTTCGAAGGAGACCGCCAAATAGAAAAGTCGCCCCTTACAACCTTGTTGAAAAGACTTCTATAGCAAAGTTGTAAGGGGAAACGGAAATATTTTTATAGTTCAAGTGGTGTATAGGGCAAGCCAAACACCTTGGCAACAGCTTCGAAGGTGATTTTTCCATCAACCATGTTCACACCTTTGCGCAGGGCTTCGTCTTCGCGGCAAGCCTGTTTCCAACCCTTATCGGCCAATGCTACGGCATAGAGCAGGGTGGCGTTGGTCAAAGCCATCGTTGACGTATTGGGGACGGCGCCAGGAATATTTGCTACGGCATAGTGGACAATTCCATCGACGGTGTATACTGGATCACTGTGCTTGGTGGGGTGGGAGGTCTCGAAACAGCCGCCTTGGTCTATGGCAACGTCGACAAGTACGGTGCCTGGTTCCATGAGTTTTAGCATGTCCTTGGTGATAAGTTTGGGCGCTGCGTCGCCAGGAATGAGAACCGACCCAATGACGATATCCACCGTGGGCAATTCCGACTTGATGTTATGCTCTGATGAATACAGCGTGTGAACGGTAGGCATTTCGGCAGCCAACTGCTTTAGTCGCGGCAATGAGATGTCGGTGATTGTGACGTCTGCTCCCATGCCAGCGGCAATACGTGCGGCTGCTTCGCCTACGGTTCCGCCGCCTAAGACGAGCACCTTTGCGGGCTTTACGCCTGGAACACCAGCCATTAACTTGCCCTTTCCTCCCTGTGTTTTCTGCAGATAGTAAGCACCATTTTGGGTGGCCATGCGTCCGGCCACCTCACTCATTGGGATGAGGAGTGGTAGTGAACGGTCTTTCTTCTCTACCGTTTCGTAAGCGATGCACACCGCACCTGCCTTCATCATGGCGTGGGTTAGTTCTTCTTCACATGCAAAATGGAAATAGGTGAACACCACCTGCCCCTTTCTGACTAGGCCATATTCGGGCTTGATGGGTTCCTTCACCTTGACAATCATTTCAGAGATGGCATACACTTCTTCCATCGTGGGAAGAATGGTAGCCCCCACTTTTTCATAGAGCGCGTCGGCAAATCCGCTGCCTTCGCCAGCCGTGTGCTGCACGTAGACTTCGTGTCCGTGGCTGATTAGTTCGGCCACACCTGCTGGGGTCATTCCAACACGGTTCTCATTGTCTTTGATTTCTTTTGGAATTCCTACTTTCATGGTTTCAAGGTTTTTAGTGAATTGATTATGTTTGCGAGGGCAAATATACAAAAAAATCCGATAGGTTGTATCTGATTCTTTCGTTTTTTCTGAAAAAGTTTACAGCTGTCAAGTGCATTGTTGTCCTGAAAGAACGAATTGTAACACATGACCCTATAATGGTAAACCTGTTTACATGGTAGAAGGTAACGTGTGGAGATGGTAAAAGGTGTCTTAAAAAACAATAAAAACAAAACAAACGGTGGTGCATTGGAAGAAAGTGAGTAACTTTGCAATTCAATTAAAAAAGACAGAATATGACGTTATATCCTAAGTTGATAGAGGAAGCGCTGGCTACAGTGACATACGCCGGCACGAAGAAAAATCTGATTGAGAGCGGCATGTTGGCTGATACACCGAGTGTGGCTGCTCCGCAAAACGATGGTGAAAACTGGAAAGTGAAGGTAGTGTTGGAGTTTCCGCGCGACACCGACCCGTTCCTGAAATCTACCGTGAAGGCTGCTGAGGCTGCGATTAAATATCATTGCGGTAAGGACGTTGAGGTGACTATTGAGACTGAGTTTAAAAACAAGCCTCGTCCAGAAGTGGGACAGATGTTGCCTGGTGTGAAGAACATCATTGCCGTAAGTAGTGGAAAAGGCGGTGTGGGAAAGAGCACGGTGGCTGCCAATCTGGCCATAGCACTCGCCCGTTTGGGTTATCGTGTGGGTTTGCTCGACACAGATATCTTCGGTCCGTCTATGCCTAAGATGTTTGGTGTTGAGAATGAGCGCCCCTATGCGGTGCATGTTGATGGTCGCGACTTGATAGAACCCATCGAGAAGTATGGTGTGAAACTCTTGTCGATAGGTTTCTTCGTCGATCCCAATACCGCAACGCTTTGGCGCGGTGGTATGGCCTCGAACGCATTGAAACAGCTCATTGCTGATGCCGACTGGGGAGATTTGGATTATTTCATTCTCGATACGCCTCCGGGCACTTCCGACATACACCTGACGCTCTTACAGACGGTAGCCATTACGGGAGCAGTCATCGTGTCAACGCCTCAGGAAGTGGCTCTGGCTGATGCTCGTAAGGGTGTGGATATGTATCGGAACGAGAAGGTGAATGTGCCAATATTGGGGCTTATTGAGAACATGGCTTGGTTCACACCTGCAGAACTTCCGGAGAACAAATACTACATCTTTGGCAAGGAAGGTTGCAAGAAACTGGCAGCTGAATTGAATGTTCCGTTGTTGGCACAAATCCCGCTGGTGCAGGGCATCTGCGATAGTGGTGATAATGGTGAACCAGCTGCTTTGACCAGCGATACGATGACAGGATTGGCATTTGTGAACCTAGCTCAGGCTGTTGTGACGGTTACAAACCGCAGAAATAAGGAAATGGCAGCCACAAAGATTGTAGGGACACACTAGGAACATCAAAGAAACATATTTAATTCCGGCGCTACACGAATGATCGTGTGGCGCCGGAATATTTATAAAACGTGAATTCGAAGAAAACAACCTTTTCGTGAAAAGACCTACCGACCTACCATCATAACCCTCAAATGCCTATAAACAAAGGGGTAGGTCTATGGTAGGTGATGGAGAAACACCTACCATAGACCTACCATAGCTAAAACCTTTTGTGATAGGTATTTACGAGTTATGATGGTAGGTCGGTAGGTCTTAATCGCAATTTAAGAGGAAGAAGAATAGAAATTCTACTTCTTAATCAAGATAAAGCATGCCTTTCAAGACTCAAAGACACAGCTTTTCGTGATCAAAAGCATCGATTTGAATGATTAAAAGTGCCGCTTTCCTGGTGCGATATTGTTGCTTGTGAGCCTAAAAACCACTTTATAGAAAATGCACTAAGCTCATCTTCGTTGAACTCACATAAAATAAGATGGTGTTCGTTTCTCCTTTATTGTTCTTCGTCTTTCTTCTTTGCGGCTTGTGCACGTTCCTTCATGTAGTTCAGACGCTCCAGCGCGTGACGACGTGTGTGGAGAATCTGGTAGCGATAAACGGCGCAGGTGGCAAAGAAATAGACAATAGTCAGAATCCAGAGACTGATGTATTCGGGACGAACATCCTGCAAGGTGGCTCCCATAGAGTTCATACGGATGAAACCTCGAATGCCAAATGTGCTTGGGAATAGCCACGAGAACCCCTGCCAATAGCCCGGAATGTTGCTCTGCGGCCACGACGCTCCACTTAGGAACAATAGGGGTAGAGAGGCAAACACCACTAAGAGAATGACGTTTTCACGATAGCGTACGATACAACTGACAAACATTCCGAAGAAGATGCATGACAAGAGATATGGCAACATCAGACCGATAAGGTCGACAGGGTGGAATAGCGTAGTGAAGTTAAAGATGCGTGGGATTCCTAAAACAAGCCATGCAGTCATCACGGCATAGATCATGAAGTAGCAAAGGCTCTTGCCGAAGACGATTCGGAAGAGACCATTGTAATGGCGACTGATAGGCACAAGGTCTTGATAGCGGTTGTTCTCACGCGCCGTTCCAGCCGACAAGCCAATGCCAAGCACTAGCGTCTGCTGGATGATAAGCATGAGGACGGCTGGAATGATGAACGAACCATAACCGCCTGTCGGGTTGAACATTTGCACCTCTTCGACGGCTAATGGCTGTGTGGAGATTTCGTCTTCGCGGTCGGTGGAGTTGCCACTGAGGGCTATCTGAATCTCCTTGCTCATTGATTGTGCGATGGCGGTTGCCGTCTGGTAGATGGCTTTGTAAGTCATCATTAGACTCATGTCGCAATATACGCTCACGGTAGTCTGTTGCATGCGGTTGATGCGTGTGTCGAAATCGGCAGGAAGGTACACGATACCAAAGACCACTTGTTTCTCCATAAGGTCTTGTGCGTTGTTCATGTCGTTGCACTTATAGGCCACCTTCACATCGGGTGAGGCGTTGTATTGGCGAATGAATTGACGGCTTTCGTGCGAGTGACTCATGTCGACTACGGCAACGGGCACCTCGTGTACCGTCTCATTATTATAGGCCCATGAATAGAGAAGGGGGTAGAATACGGGGACGAGTATGAAGAAGATGAGCACACCTTCGTCTTGGATGGTGGTCTTCATTTCCTTCATCCAGATGTAGCAGGCATCGTGAATGCCTTCGTTGATCTGTCCAAGTAGTCCTTTCTCCTTATCCATTTATGTTGTTTCTTTTCTTAAATGTTATTTATAGAATGCCGTTTACGGGATGTATACGTATTCGAGCATAGCCTTCCTGATTCTTGGGATGACGAACAGAGGCAACACGATGAAGATGCCCAACGCCATGAAATGGAACCAAGCCATGTGCAAGGGGAATCCGTTGAAGACGCAAGTCTTGTATATCATGTAGTAATGTCGTAGCGGGAAGAGTTGCGCAATGGCTTCAACGGCGCCGTCCATTGCAAAGATGGGGAAGGTGAAGCCACTCGTGGTGAAGCTGAGCATAGCCCATAGCGAGCAGACACTCATCGACATGCGGAGCGACGGAAACAATCCGAAGATAAAGAGTCCGAAGCATTGTGATGAGATAACCGCCAGGAAACCAAGTAGTAAAATGGGCCATATTCCGCCCTGATGCGGGAATCCAAGACAACTGTATATGTACCACAGATAGCCGTAGAAGATGATGAGGAAGATGAGTGTCTGCGGAAGCATCTTACCCATTATTGCGACATAGATGTCGTTGTCGGCTATCTTCATAAGCTGCTTGTTGGTGTTGAATTTCAGTTCGGTACCGATGGAGTAGGCCGTGATGAGGAAGATAAACAGCATCAGGATGCCCGGAATAAGCATCACGCTCAGAAATACGTTGTAGTTGATCCACGGGTTGCCGATGGGATGCAGGTCGATGGTGATGGGTTGGAGGAACGTCCTAATCTGCTCGGGCGTCATTCCTTTGGCCGTCATGACGCTCTGCCCTACGGCGGCAGACCCCAGTGTACTGATGGTCTTCAGGTCGCGGAAGAGTAGGGCGCCAGCGGTAATCGACGTGCTGGAATAGTAGAATGAAATCTTGGGTTGGCGGCTGGATGTCAGCCCGTCGGTCGTTCCGGCGGGTATATACAAGAATGCATAAATCTTGTTACGCTGGACAGCCTTTCGCGCATCGGCCACACTGGAGTAGTGGCCAACGACACGACTGGTTTGGAATGCGTCGAGTCGGCGTATGAGCGAGCGCGTCGTTGAAGTGTTGTCAAGGTCGACGACGCCCACGGGCATTTCCGTAGGCTGACCATCGTGCATGATATCTGTGAAGAAGAGGATGACGGCAATGGGGAATATCACCATACAGAACCCGTAGATAGGGGTCCTGTAGAGCATTCCACATTCGCGGCGTGCAATAGTGAGTATGCGTTTCACGATGGTCAGTGCGTTCACTTCTCCTTATTATATTGATGGCGTGACTTCAGCGTTCGGCTATTTCTTGATGATGAGCGACATGCCGGGACGGAGTCCTTCGAACTTCTCTGCCGGACGCGCTTTCACTTCAAATGTCTTCAGGTCGTATTGTCCGTTGGCCTTTGTTGCCTTCCAGACGGCGTACGACCCTTGGTCTTTCAGGAAGTATACCTTCATCTTGATGTCCTTGTTGAAAGCAGGGCAGAAGGCAGAGAACTCCGATCCCACCTTCATTCCGTTGAGCTGATCCTCACGGACATTAAACGTTCCCCACATGTCGTTCATGATGGAGATGGTCATGATGGGGGCGCCTGTGCCAACGAGTTCTCCCACTTTGGGGTAGATGTTGCTCACTTCGCCTTCCATCTGTGCCCTCTGAACGGTTTCGCGCTGATAGGAAGCAACTTCCTGAACGGCGCCTTTAGCACGGTTCACCTGAGCGGCAGCTGCTTTCTTCTCTTCGGTTCGGGCACCAGCCTGCGCCATATCATACTGACTCTTGGCGGCTTTCTCCTGAGCTTCCATTGCTTTGTAGGCGGCGAGTGCCTCGTCGCGTTTCTGGGCTGTCATCACGCCTTCGTCGAACAAGCGCTGAACACGGTCGTAGGTTTTCTTGGCCACTTCCGCACCAGCCTTCGCCTGTTGCCACACCTGATAGGCGCCTTGAATCTGTTGCTGACGGGCTCCGTTCTGGGCCATCTCGCTCAAGGCTGATGCGGCGTCTTCAGCACTCTCTGCCTGAGCACGCTTGGCGAGCACCTCGGGAGCGTCGAGAATGGCCAGCGTATCGCCCACACGGACGAAGTCGCCTTCCTTCACGCGAATCTCAAGGATGCGTCCCGGTACCTTGCTCGACACGCGGTACTCGCTCACTTCCACTTCTCCCTGGATCTCGTCGGGACGACGGTCGAGTGTGAAATAACCGATTAGGGCTACAATCACTACCACTGCGATGAAACCAAGAATGGTCAGCAGGATGTTGTTATGTTGTTGTTTTGCAGACATCTTTTTATGTATTTACAATTCTTTTTTCACTTCTTCTGTTTGTCATTCTCTAAATCCGGTGGATGCTCTTTTTCAGTTCAATATGCCCAGCGACTTCTTCAGGCTCACCTGCGTCAGGCGAACGTCGATTTCAGCATCAATCTTCTGCGTCTGGGCTTGTAGCCAGGCGGTCTGTGCTTCCATCACTTCGGTAGCACTCATCACGCCCTCGGCAAAGCCAAGATTGGCGCAACGCAGGTTCTCTTCGGCTTTCTCCACATTCTTCAGAGTCATTCCGTATTTCTTGTTTGCCTCCTTCACTTTGAACTGTTCCTGGTTGACCTGGAGCTCAATCAGCTCGCGCGCTTCGGCCAATTCCATGTTGGCGATGCTTGTGGCAGCTCGGGTTGCACGCACTTTATAGGCACCCTCCTGCCAGCTCCAGATGGGCACGCGAACCATCAGACCGATGTTCCACACGCCGCTGAATCTCTTCTGGAAACCGTCATATACGTTCGGATTCGTCAGCAGATAGCCGCCAATCACTGCCACTTGCGGCAGATAGGGAGCACGAACCAGCTTTGTGGTCTCCTTCGTGATGTCGACGGTGTTCTCAAGCAATTTCAATTCGGTGCGGTTCTCCAGAGCCGTCTCCACACCCAATCCGGGTTCGGCGGCGCTCACCGCCGAGAGTTCGTCGCGGTTTTCGTCTTCGAGCACAATCTGAGTGTCCATCGGCAATCCGCATTGTTGACATAGCAACATTCGTGCCAAAGCCAGTCCGTCTTCCGCTTGAGTGACCGCCATTTCAGCCTCGTTCACCTTCACGCTCACCTTCAGACCGTCAGCACGGGTGGCAAAACCCTCACGAATGAGTTTCTGAACATCGCCGTCGAGCTTTGTCACCAGATCAAGAAATCCTTTGGCCAACTTGTTCTTCTGGTTGAGCGAAACGACGAGCCAGTAGGTCTGGTCAACGGTGTAGAGCGTGTTTTGCACCGTATGGTCGGTGGTGAGGGCCGACATCTGCTCGGTGATATCGGCGATGTGGTTGGCGGCCGTGATGGCACCACCCATGTAGACAGGCTGACGAACCATGACGGAGACGCCCATCATGTTGCGGTTGTTCGTACGGAACGCATGCCGGATGTCGTTGCCGACGCCATTGAGCGACTCCGCCATCGGACCCATTATCTGCGATGCCTGCTGGCCGAGTGCCTGCACTTGTTCGGGCGAGATGAGTCCTTGTTGTACCAACCCCGTCAGCACTTCTGGCATTTTACCGCCAATGGCTGAGGTCATCGAAGTGCCAAGGTTGTTGAGCTTTGTCTTCTGGTCCTCATTGAGTATGGAAATCTCCTTGCTCATCAGCATGTAGCCTCCCAGAGCATCTACCTTGGGCAGGTATTTTGTTCGGGCGGCCCGACGCGTGTTCATTGCCACATCTTGCTTCAGTCTTGCAACAGTCACCTGCTTATTGTTGCGCAATGCCATAGCCCGACAGCTGTCTAGGCTCAGCACCCGTTGCGCACAACTGGGGAGCACAAAACCGACAAGTAAGAAATAAGTGAAAACTCTCTTCATCGTTTTTAATTTAATTCAAAGTAAAGTTTCGCGAACCTATCAGGTGTCCATCGCAGAAGATGCTCACCTTGTATGAGCCACCACTCAGGAATTCGCTGATGTTCCAGAACATCGATACGGGCGTTTCGTTGCCGCCATATTCCACCTGCTTCTTCATGGAGTATTCGAGCGAGCGGTTCTCGTAGTTGAATGTGCCTCCGTTGGAGAGCGTTTGTCCGTTGGGTGTCTGAATGCGAACATAGACGGTCTTAACGCCATTCGAGGCCGTAGGATTGCGGGCGATGCTGAAGTTCACCTGCAAATTCTTGGCCTTGTTGATTTTCTTCGTTGCCTTTCCCTTCTTGTCGTTCATCGACATGCTGATGCCGACGGCGTCGAGTTGGGCGGCAATGGCCACCTTCTCCGACAACGACGATTTCTCCTGATTCAATCCTTCAATCTGACGGGTGGCTTCTTCGTATTGTCCACGAACGCGGGTGTTCTCTGCCGTCAGGTTCTGGTTGAGGCGATTGAGCGAGTCGATCTCGAGCACATAGCTACGGATGACCGCACGGCACGTAGCCAGTTCCTTCTTCAATCGGGTAATCTCACGTGCGTCGCTGGCCTTCACCTGCTTCAGTTCCTGGAGTAGCTGTTGCGTGCGGAGCTGTTCCTGGGTGAGCTGAGCCACGATGCTATCGTTGGAAATCTGTGTCTTCATCTCGGAATACTGGCGTGCGAACTGCTCGTATTCGTTTTGCATCTCCTTCTTGTCGAGTTCGGCAAGCTCTTGCATATCGGCATTTACCTTTTTCTGCTCGTCGAGGCTCTTATACAGATATCCTATGCCGCCGAGGAGCAGAAGCACAATGAGAACGGCAGGAATGACAATCTTTTTATTCATAGTAATTTTAGCGAATGTTCTTTATAATAAAAAATACAAAATCTTCTATTTAAGGTGCAAAAGTAGTTTTTTATTATTAAATCACAAAGAAAAACGGATTGCAAATTTCCCCAAAATGCTAATTTTTAAAAGTTTTGACGTTAAATCGAACAATTTTAAAACTTATATACTTTTTTTATATGCCCGTTTTTTCTGCTTTTCGTTTCTTTTCACTTTCGGGATTCCTAAAACTCTTATCGATGAAGCATACACATAGACCATTTCATTGGACTTATCGTATCATTCGAGAGACCCGATTCGGTGTTTCACTTCAATGTGTCGCCGACCTGAAAAACCTTCTTCGATAGTTCGAAAAAGGTGTATTAGATTTCGGCTTGCCATACGACCAGTTCGCGAGGCAACGTGATTACCTTGAGGCGTTCGAACCAGATGCGGTTGGAACCTGCCACATGCTTGCGCGTATGGCCGCTGATGATGTAGTAGCTGGCGCTATATTCGTCCATCATCGACGAGAATACATTCTTGATGCGCGAGCATTTTTCGTGAATGGCATTGTCGAGAGGGTTCACCAGATGGGCGACGCTTTCTTCGATTTTCGACTTGTCG
>JAILAI010000134.1 GCA_024681705.1 Prevotella sp. | reverse complement strand
CTCCAGAACATCGTCGACGAGCTTCTCGTCAAGCTTTGTACCCAGTGTGCAAGTAGAGAGACTCTGGGTCTCACCACGAGTGAAGATGCTGCTTCCGTGAGGCATGGGGAGCGGAGAAACCTCGCACCAGATGGGGCGGATTTCGTCGCACTTACGACCATCAAGACGGATACCTTCGTCGAGGATACAACGGCGCATGGCGTCGCGCTCTACGTCGTGGTAGTAGCGGTCCATCATGGCGTACTTCTCTTCCATCTCGTCCTCGGTGAGATCGGTGTGGGCAGCGGCATAGGCTTCCTTGAAGTCGGCAAGGATCTTCTCGAAGGCTTCGGCACGAGCGTGCTTTTCGAGAGCCTGCTTGGTGACGTCGTAGGCGGGCTGATAGAGTTCCTTGTTCATCTGCTCGCGCAGCTCTTCGTCGTTCACCTCGTGATCGTACTCGCGCTTCACGTCAGTACCCAGCTCCTTAGAGAGCTCAGCCTGAAGCTCACACATAGGCTTGATGGCAGCCATAGCGGCCTTCAGAGCACCAATCATGTCCTGTTCGGACACTTCCTTCATCTCGCCTTCCACCATCATAATGTTCTCAGCCGATGCGCCGACCATGATGTCCATATCGGCATCTTTCATCTGCTCGAAGGTGGGGTTGATGACATATTCTCCATTCACGCGTGCAACACGGCACTCAGAGATGGGGCATTCAAAGGGTATATCCGAGCACTGGAGGGCTGCCGATGCGGCAAAGCCGGCCAGAGCGTCGGGCTGGTCAACGCCATCGGCGCTGAGCAACATCACATTGACAAATACTTCAGCATGGTAGTTTGAGGGGAACAACGGACGAAGCACACGGTCGACCAGACGGCTGGTCAGAATCTCGTTGTCGCCTGCTTTGCCTTCGCGCTTGGTGAATCCACCGGGGAAACGACCAGCAGCAGAATACTGCTCACGATAATCAACTTGCAAAGGCATGAAATCGGTTCCGGGAACAGCGTCCTTTGCGGCACAAACAGTGGCCAGCAACACAGTGTTGTTCATACGCAGAACAACGCTGCCGTCGGTCTGTTTTGCCACTTTCCCGGTCTCAATGGTGATGGTTCTTCCATCAGCCAATTGGAGGGTTTTCGTAATTACGTTCATCTAAATTTTATTGTTTTACTAACATCTAACATGCTCGCCCATTCATTCTGGCAAGCAAAATTCGTGCAAATTTACATAAAATACACCAAACGCCCATATTTTCCACCCATTATTTATCTTTTATTATGAATTGACATGAGAGGCAAAGATGACAACACTAAACGACGAAAAATGAGCAATAATCGAAGGAAAACGCCACTTTTGCTATCAAAACACAAAAATATCAATCAATTATTCGTCAATTTGTAAATTATTGCTTACCTTTGCCGCCACTTTGCTTAATATCGATTAAAACTAGTTACAAAATGAAAAGAAAGCAAGTAAGAACCGTTACGCTCGCCATGATGCTGGCCATCATGAGCAGCAAGGCAGCTATGGCTCAACAGGAGAAAACCGATTGGATGAAGGACTTCACGTCGCGCATCACGTTCAACGGTTATGCTCAGGGGGGCTATTCGTGGCAAGATGCCAACAACACCAACCGCAACGACTTCAACCTGAAACGTACGTTGCTATGGGCAAAGGCACGCATCACCGACCGGTGGTCGTTCCTTTTCATGCACGACTTCTCAAGCGTGGTGCAGGAATTCTACACTGACTACCGACTCACTTCGGGCAAGGGGCTCACCGTGCGACTCGGACAGTTCAAGCACAGCTACTCGATGGAGAACCCCATGTCGCCGACTCAGCTCGAACTGATCGACGTCTACTCGCAGGCAGTGCTCTATCTGGCGGGCGAAGGTCCCGACCCTCTGAACGGCGTTAACTATGGTCGTGACATGGGTCTGATGGTATTTGGCGACGTGCTGGACAACCATCTGCACTACGAACTGGCAGTAATGAACGGTCAGGGCGTCAATCGTCGCGATGGCAACAACAAGAAAGACTTCATCGCTAAACTTGAGGTGAGACCCGTCGACGGTTTCCGCGTAGTTGCATCGGCTCAAAAAGGTAAAGGTCATGCCGTCGGCGAAGCTGCCTGGAATCCCGGTGTGAAGACAGGTGACGACTACACACGCGACCGCTATAGTATAGGTGCCGAACTGAAGACAGGTTCGTTTGCACCTGGAACATATAAGGAAGCCCGTCCCATCAGCATTCGCGCTGAATGGTTGGGCGGTAAGGATGGAGACGTGGGGAGTCGCGGCGGATACGTAACCGCCTGTGTGCCAATGACAAAGGGCATCGACATTGTTGCAAGTGCAGACTACTACGATCGCAACACGAAGATGGAGTACGACCAGACTCAGGCCACGCTTGGTCTGCAATACTGGTTCTACAAGAAGTGTCGTTTGCAGTTGCAATACACCCGCACATGGAGCCAGTTCCAGGAAGACTATAACTGGTTGCAGGCACAAGTTCAAGTAGCATTCTAAGAACCTCAAACACCAAGATACATGTTTATCAAGATTCTTCTAACCATCGTTTTCCTGGCCGTCACGGTGGGTGTGGGTTTCTACTCGCGCAAGCAGGCCAGAAGTGTAGACGGATTCGTGCTCGGCGGACGTGCCGTGGGCCCATGGCTTACTGCCTTTGCCTATGGAACAAGCTATTTCTCGGCTGTTGTATTCGTTGGCTATGCCGGACAATTCGGATGGAAATATGGACTGAGTTCCACTTGGATTGGCGTAGGCAATGCCGTCATCGGATCATTGCTTGCTTGGCTGGTACTTGGCCGACGTACAAAGACCATGACACAACGCATCGAGAGCCGTACGATGCCTGACTTCTTCGGCACACGTTACCAGAGTCAAGGACTGCGCGTGGCAGCCAGTATCATCGCATTTGTGTTCCTCATCCCCTACACCGCCGGCGTCTACAAAGGCATCTCGACCCTCTTCGAGATGGGATTCGGCATACCTTATGAATATTGTGTCATCATCATGGCCATCCTCACGGCCGTCTATGTGATTCTGGGCGGTTACAAGGCAACGGCTATGAACGACTTCATACAAGGGATCATCATGCTCTTCGGTATAGTTGCCGTAATAGCAGCCGTACTGGCATCGCAAGGCGGACTGAGCGAGGCTGTTGCAAAAATGGCCGAGATTCCAGCCGATGGCGCAGCTGCCACTACTGAAGGTTCGGGAGGTTTCGCCAGTTTGTTTGGACCTGACCCATGGAATCTGCTGGGCGTTGTGATTCTGACTTCGCTTGGAACATGGGGATTGCCGCAGATGGTGGGCAAATTCTATAGCATCACGGACGAGAGCGCCATTAAGCGCGGAACAATAATCAGCACCATCTTCGCCTTCATCGTGGCTGGCGGTTGCTACTTCCTCGGTGGATTTGGCCGATTGTTCGGTACACCTCCTACCCTGCCTAACGGTCGTCTCGACTTCGACTCTATCGTGCCTTCTATGCTGGCATCGCTTCCCGACTTCATGATTGCACTTGTTGTGCTGCTGGTACTTTCCGCATCTATGTCGACACTAGCCTCGCTTGTGCTGACATCATCGAGCACTATGACGCTCGACTTGATCTATCGTGACAAGAAGTCGCTACCCGGCGAGGTGGAAGAAGGTTCCATCGACGACATCGTGTCTGAACGAGTAGAGCGCCGTAAGGTAGTCGTGATGCGCGTGCTCATCGTCTTCTTCATCGCCATTTCACTGCTCATCGCCCTCAACCCGCCCACATTCATTGCCCAGCTGATGGGTATCTCGTGGGGTGCTCTGGCTGGAGCGTTCCTTGCTCCGTTCATGCTGGGTCTCTACTGGCGTGGCACAACCACCGCATCGGTGTGGGCTTGCTTTATCTGGGGCGTTGGCATCACCGTCATCAATATGCTGTTGGGTAATCCCATCAACCCCATCAACTGCGGTGCCATCGCAATGGTCGGTGGTTTCCCGGTAGTATGGATCGTGAGTCTGCTCACTCCGAAGATGGAGAAGAAAACAGTTGGCTGGATGTTTGGCGAGTAAAACACACAACTTCTCGAGTGGGTTTCTTCCCCACTCGACGACCGCATTGATTCGATTCTTTCGGTCTGAAAATAGCATTGCTGCCTGCCCTAATCGGTTGTTTCCGATGGGCAGGCAGCAATATCTTTCAGTGTTCTGATTATGCGAAAACGTCTCATGTCAAATGGTAGCAGCAAGTGCTTGCCACAGATTATCAGTAGGCAACGGTGCCTCTACACAGATAGGTTGCTTGCTGACTGGATGAACAAACTCCACTCGACGTGCCAATAGGGAGATACTGCCATCGGGATTGCTTCGTGGTGCACCATATTTCAGATCACCACGAATAGGGCATCCCATGTGGGCCAACTGACTACGAATCTGATGATGGCGACCCGTGAGCAGTTTCACTTCAAGTAAGCTATAATTATCCGAACGTCCAAGAACCTTGTAATCAAGGATGGCCTTTTTGGAATGGGGCTTCTCGATATCGTAGGCATAGCTCTTGTTCTGCTTTTCGTTACGTACAAGCCAATTCTCAAGTCTCCCCTCCTCTTTCGGCGGAAGATTCTTGGTGATTGCCCAATACGTCTTGTGCACCTCACCATTGGCAAACATACGGTTAAGTCGTTCTAACGCCTTCGATGTACGGGCGAACACCACAACTCCACTTACAGGCCGGTCGAGACGATGGACAACGCCTAGGAAAACGGCACCAGGCTTGGCATAAGCCTGCTTAATGTAATGCTTGACGGTTTCAGACAATGGAGTGTCGCCTGTCTTATCGCCCTGCACAATCTCACCGCTCTCTTTGTTCACCACGATGATGTGGTTGTCTTCGTATAACACTTGCATAAGACGTTCTCTATTGATGTACTGATAAAATGAATAAAGCCACCAGAAATAGCATCTGTATTTCTGGTGGCTGATGTTCTTTTGTCTGAATAATCGGGGTTACATATTCATACCACCATCCACCTGGATGACTTGTCCACTAACATAAGCCGACAGATCACTTGCCAGATAAACTGCGGTGTTGGCAATATCATCGACGGTACCACCACGACGTAGAGGAATCTTATTGCACCATTCCTTGCGGACATCCTCAGGCAGTGCCTGAGTCATAGCTGTATCGATAAAGCCAGGAGCGATGGCATTGGCGCGAATGCCCTTGGGACCCATTTCCTGAGCAATACTCTTTGCCAAAGCGATGAGACCAGCCTTTGAGGCTGCATAGTTGGCCTGACCAGCGTTACCGTGAACACCCACAACGGAAGACATATTGATGATGCTACCGCCACGCTGACGCATCATGATAGGCACGCATGCATGGATGAAGTTAAACGCAGACTTCAGATTAACAGCAATCACTGCATCCCACTGCTGCTCGCTCATGCGAAGCATCAGTCCGTCCTTGGTGATACCGGCATTGTTGACCAGAATATCGATAGAGCCAAACTCTTCCTTAATCTGCTTGACAACCTCTTCGGTCTGAGCGAAGTCAGCTGCATTCGAGGCATAACCTTTGGCCTTTACGCCCTTTGCGGCAATTTCCTGCTCAGTGGCCTGACCGTTTTCGTCGATTACGAGATCGGTGAATGCAATGTTTGCGCCTTCTTCGGCGAATCTCAGTGCGATAGCTTTTCCAATACCGCGTGCTGCACCTGTAATGAGTGCAGTCTTACCTTGTAATAATCCCATGTTTTTTATGATTTGATTGTATTAAAACTTTATTTACAACTTTATAGTATTATCAGTTCTTGACGAGCGCCTTTCCCAGTGCGCCGTACACGAAGCGTGCTACTTGAGGTTTTGCCGTCTCGGGGGTCATACCATGACCCAATCGACCGCAAATATAAGGAACCTCAAGACCTTTCACGCAATAGTGCGTGATGTCGGCCACTAGTTCTACATTATCAATATCGAACTCACCATCGGCTTTTCCTTCGGCATAGACTTTGCGGAGTATTTCCAGTTCGTCTTCGTCGAAATTCTTACGGACCTTTTCCACCATCCAGATATTACGGAAAAAGGCAGCACGCAGATTGCCATTGCGCATCACTGTCTCCTTAATCATATTCAGATGGGTGTAGATGAGCTCAATAATCTTATCCTGAGGACGAATCTTACGAGCCGCCACCTCATCCATACGATCGGACAGACGCTCTAGTTCGCTCTCAATCACGGCATAGTACACGTCTTCCTTGCTCTTGAAATACGTGTACAAAGTACGACGGCCCTTGCCCGATGCAATGGCAATATCATTCATCGTGGTGTTTTCTAGACCGTTCTTTGCAAACAACTGACGGGCAACGTCCACCAGCTTCTGCCTTGTTTTTGATATAGACATTGAATGCTTCCTCCTGCAATTAATATTTTGCACATTTAGTATATCGTGTGCAAAAGTAACTATTTTCTCTGAAAGAGCAAAATTTTTTAACATCATTTTCCCTGCCATTACATCATTGCTTTCGTCTGCTAGTTGCAAACACGTCTTCCCATTGTACTCTTGTGATGCAACAACCCTTCCGTCTTTTTAGACCTTATTCAACCCTTCACTCCTCAACCGCAACTACTCACTCGAAGAAATATTCTTGATATTCATCATGATTTAACCCAAAGATGAATAAAAAATGGAAAATGTTTTGTAATTTCAAAAAAAAGCAGTACCTTTGCACCCACAAAACGAATAACATCGCGGAGTGGAGCAGTTGGTAGCTCGCCAGGCTCATAACCTGGAGGTCGCATGTTCGAGTCCTGCCTCCGCAACTAAGAAGCCCGAGAATGCTCGGGCTTTATTTTTTATATATAAACAAAAAGCAGCCTCTCAGCTGCTTATTCGTTTATTTCATTTTAATGTAACCATATAGGGTTTGAGACGTGCTACCCAAATGGAGTAACCTGCAGGTGTCAAATGCAACCCGTCCTTAGAGTATTCAACTTTCATCTGGTTAGTTCCAGGCTGAAGGAAATGGGGATAGAGATCAATATAAATAATGCGTTTGCTCTCACAATAACTCTTCAAAAGCGCATTGATACGAGGCACCTCTGACGATTTTCCAGCTAAAGCTTTCCAACGGCCAAAGCTCTCACAATAAGGAAGACAACTCTGCACATAGAGTCTTGATGTGGGAGAGCCTTTCAAAATCATGTCAATAGTCTTTCTGCATCGGTCAAAGACTTGACGAGCAGTAATACCATGACTCAAGTCGTTCATCCCAACCATCAAGAAAATGGCTTTAGGTTTGTAAGGAAGAACTTGAGAAAGACGACGTTGAATACCTTCGTTTGTATCGCCAGCAATACCTCTGTTTACGACATTGGGCATTCCTAATAGTTCATTCCATTCGTAGCCGAACTCAGTAAGGCTATTTCCGAGCATAACAACATCATGCGAAGTTATGGCCGGTGCTTTCTCAAATTCATCCACACGCTCTCCGTAATGTTTGAATGGACGGTAGGAAATATGCTGAGCGAAACTTGTCAGCATGCCGCAACACATCAGCATTGCTATGATAATTCTTTTCTCTTTCATATTCGTTATTTAAAAGGAGCCATGCTAAAAGCTCCAAAGATTTGATTCTAATTATACTAAATATATTTGTTCGCAGTTATAAAAACTACTCGTTTAAGCGTAAAAAAAACCGATTGTACTGTCTAGCAGGACAATCGGATTATTAAGTTTTTCGCTAATCTCTTAGAGATAACTCATAACCTTCTCAAAGTAACGCTGCGTGCCTCTCACGCTGTACTTAGCTCCTCCGTTCCACGAACGAATTGCCTTTTCTACGTCATTACCAGGATTATGGTACGACTGAATCAGCAAAAACATTTCTTTTGATTTCTGAACGTTAAAACGGTCGGCCAAATTATAACGCAACTTACTCTTTCTTTTCTGCAGGATTTTATTACACTCTGCAACACAAATAGGAGTAATCTGCATCGCACCACACTGGTTACCATTTCGAGCCAAGCGGTTTCCACCACTTTCTACCTGAATGATAGCATTCATAATTGGCTCCCAGTTAACTTGAGAAGATTCCCTCTTTCCATCATTTCCAGCATAAGCTGAAAAAGGGACAAACAGTAATGTGATCAAATTTAACCATAATACCTTTAACAATCTATTCATAATAACGTGATTTATGGAACTTGAGCACCACATATCACTATGCTCTATGTGCTCACAACGATACCTATAATCGCAACAGGTTACGTCTCAATTCCGTTAAACATAAGAGGTAGGACACTCTACCAAAGAGACCCTTTCCTCAGCATTATCGGTGCAAAGTTACGAATTATCAGCGACTTACGCAATACCCCACTATGTTTTTTTTATCTTTTTAAGACTTTTATTGACATAGAGCAAAGAAACAACGATGCTTTTAACATCCTTGCAGGAGTTCAGGTGTTCTCTGCAACTCCTGTAACTCCTAGAACTAGAATCACTTTATATACCGTTGCTCTATCACTTCCCAGTTGACAATCGCCCAGAGAGCGGAAAGATGATCGGGACGGCGGTTCTGATAATCCAGGTAATAGGCATGTTCCCAAACGTCAAAGGTAAGCAGTGGTCTTAAGTGACGTTGCACGGGATTGTCGGCATTCTTCTGTTGCGTGATAACGAGTTTGCCATCAGCATCGGCCGAAAGCCACACCCAGCCAGAGCCAAACAACGTGGCGCCTTTCTTCTGGAATTCTTCCTTGAAGGCATCGAAAGAGCCGAAGTCTCTCGCCAAAGCCTCTGCAATCCTTCCCATGGGATGGTTGTTGTCCTTGGCTGGAGCAAACTGGCCGAAATACAGTTCATGGTTCAGAATCTGCCCGGCATTGTTCAGGATTCCGCCCTCACTCTTCCTGACGATCTCCTCCAGTGGCAATCCCTCGAAAGGTGAGCCCGGCAGCAGTGCATTCAGATTGTTCACGTATGCCATCAGATGCTTTCCATGATGAAAGCCGATGGTCTGCCGACTGATAACGGGCTCCAGCGCGTCGTCGGCATACGGTAGTGTGATGAGTTCAAATGGATGATGTGCCATTGCTGTAAAGATTATTATGAAATGATACAAATAGGATTCCTGAAAAAGTTGAGGTTTACAGAGCGGTGCTACTTCACCGCTACCTTCCGCGCTTGTCTGCCGCTCTTCACTACGTAGATGCCGCGTGGCATTGACAACGCATCATTTGTGTTGACACGTATGCCTTCCAAGGAGAACACTTCCGTCTGGCTCAGGTTCTGTTTGTCGGTCACGATGTTTTTCACGCCTGTAATGTCAGCCGACTCCATAATCGTGCCAAACTCCTTCCACCCCTCAGCCTGCTCATAGAGTGTTTTACAGCCGAGAGGCACCACCAGCGTACATGTCGCCGCACAAGGTATCATCTGCGCACTCGTCTCGTAGCTCTTGCCGTCTTCTTCCGTCTCGGTATGACGTCCTAAGGCGGGAGGCACGACTGCCATGCAAACCACCTCCTTCACGGCAAAGGATCCCTGAAACACATCTTCACCCCAATACTCAAAGCCTGCGGGAAGCACCAACCGCTCCAGACGGGGACAATTCTCGCCCCATGAGCCGAATCCCTTGATGCTCTTGCCCACATACAGTTCCTTCAGGTTGGCGTTGTTTGCAACGGCATACCAGTTGCCTCGAGCCAACGACTCATCTGGCATCACCAACGTCTCAAGCGCCGAACAGCCGTCGAACATATTGTAAGGTATCTCGCCGTCTGTGGTTATCCAGCAAGGCCAGCTATTCCCACCAGGCGATTTGAAAGGCATACTGCTGGCTACAGTAGTGGCACCCGAAAGGTCAAGACGCTTCAAGGAGAAACGGACATCTTCGCCGACTTGCAGTTCTGAATCCTGGTCGTTGAAGTAGCCTCCGCA
>JAILAI010000126.1 GCA_024681705.1 Prevotella sp. | reverse complement strand
ATGCGCGTCTTTGTCGGCCAGAGCCGGACGGATGAAGTCGAGGGTCGTAGCATCGCTATTGTCGCCCAGCAACATTTTCGTGCGCAAGCGCTTTGAGGCCATCTTCGCTCCGAAGTCCTTGATGAAGTCGCAATGCTCTTGAGGGGTGTGTAGCACGTCGATGCCGATGTCCGACTCGTTGAAGGAGAAATAGTCGGCCTCTACGCCATATTCGTCCTTGAGGAACACCAGATAGGACGCCATCGACTCGTAGATGCGGTCCATCTGCGATGGTTCGAGGCGCAGGGCAGCTACGCCATTGGTGCCGCGCTTCTGTCCGGGAACCAATGCCCATTGCGGTGGGAACCAGCAGCTCACGACTACGGGCATTCCAATGGCCTTCAGGCGAGCCGCTATCTGGGCACTCTCCCGCACATGTGCATCGTCCTTGCCACCGCGGTCCCATGCCGCCCAAGGGAACTCCACGCGTCCCATGGCCACGCGTAGGTTCTTCAGGCAGTAGTCAATCACCTCGGGGTCTTTCTTTGGGTTTTGTATGCGGAAGTTACCGCCGAAGCCGATGAAGCGCTCGCCCGGCTTGTCGAGGTCCAGATGGATGTGTGCCGTCTCGTGGTGCTTGGTGCCGTCGACGTTGAGCAGTGCTTCGAGGTCGGCTTTCTCACCTTTCCGCAACGAGGGCAGAAGCGTCACGTAGAGCACCTTGTTGCCGTTTTCGTCTTTTACGCTCGTCGTCACCTTGCGGTCGAACGAAAGAGTCAGGTTGCGCTCTCTGGCACTCACGGTTACCTTGCTTCCCGAAGCTTTGATTTTGGCATTGGCGTAGTATTTTGGTGCGAAGGCCATGCTGAAGAAAGCACCTTCCTGGAGTGTCTCGTCGGCTTCTACGTTCAGTTTTATCTTCACCTGCTTGTCGCTTATGTCGGTCACCTCCTGATGGAAATGGGCACCGTGAAGCGGGATGTCGACAATCTGCGTTAGTCCTTCGCGGCGATATTTCACGTTGCGCTGACGCTCGCGACCCGTCTTCTCAATCTTCCCACCAGGTGTTCCCACACAAAGTGCCGATTCGAAGTCGATGAGTTCGCCGTCAGACCTCACACCCGTGATATTGCTCCATGCCATCACTTCCGAATGAACGGTCTTTTCCGTCAGGCGACTGAGCATCTCAAATCCCATGCGACTATTGTGATATGGGCAGTTCCAGAGGCTTCCCTTGGGTTCTTTTGTCACGGGCTTTCCATCGGGTGTCAGAAAGCGATACCACTCGCCGTATTGCTTGTCTACGAAGTTGTCGCGCACAAAGCGCCAGGTCTCTACCGCCTGGTCGAAATATTTGCGGTTGCCTGTTATCTGCCATGCGTTGATGCACCCGACAACGGCTTCGCTCTGGGGCCACCATTGCAACCTCCGGTCTATCTGATTGCCGTTTTTCTCAAGAATCATCGAACCGTTGGGATTCAGGCCTTCCTTGATGGCTACATCGACCATCTTCACCGCCTGTTTGCGGATGCGCTGGATGATGACATCGTCGCCCAATGTCTCAGCAGCCTCGCAAAGCAGCCATGAGGTCTCGATGTCGTGCCCGTAGGAGTCTACCTCCTCCATCGAGTTCCAGTCGTTGTCGCAAAAGAGCAGAAGATGACCGGTCTTGGGACTATAGAGTTTCGACTCGAGAATGCCGATGAGTTCCTGAAGGCGGTTGCGGAGTGTCTCGTCGGGCCACACCTTATACAAAGTGGTGAATGCCTCGAGCACGTGGATGTGGGTGTTCATGGTCTTTGTAGCTCCTATGCGTCCGTCTACTCCCTTGCTATTGGTGGGAGAGAAGTCGCGGGCGAGCACCTCACGATAGCCCCCCTTCTGCGGGTCGTGGACCTTCTCTTCGAGCACTTGGAAGATGCCAATGGCAGCATCAAGACTTCGCGAATCGCCCGTAGCACGGAAATGTTCGGCCAGTCCGTAGATGGCAAAGGCCTGGGCATAGGTGCGCTTGATGTCTTCGGAAGCGGCACCATCGGGCGTCACCGTCCAATAGACGCCACCATATCGTTGGTCGATGAAATGCTGGAGGAAATATTGCTGGACACGGTCGGCAAGGTCCTTGTATTCGCTATGGCCATAGAGGCGATAGGCGGTTGAGAAAGTCCATAGCATGCGAGCACCGAGAACAGCACCCTTCGGTTTCTCGTGGTTGCTCTTTCCCTCGTGCGATATCTCGCCATAGAAACCGCCGATGGGGTCTACGGAATGGTTCAGCCAGAAGGGTAGGATGTTTTCCGTCAGGTCCTTTTCGATCTCGTTTTTCAGGGTTGTTTTCTCTGTAGCGTCCTGGCCCATACATACAAGGAATGAGACGGCCAGCATAAAGGTAGCAAAGATTTTTTTCATAAATATAGAGAATCTTGATAAGAAATAATAGCTAGTGACTGACAATAGGTGATTGAATGTCGTCAGCAAAGATACAATCATTTGCGCTAATTTGCAAAGAATGTCGGGGGTATGTTCGTAGAATTAGGAACTTTTAGCACAAAAATCCCTTTGCGAAAGGGCTGAAATGCCTTCGACGGTGGGAAAAGACAAGTGCGCGTTTGCTCTCTTTCGGGATTTGTTTTGTAAGCGATGTCTCTTCAATATACGTTTGTTATCTATCGGAATATGTTTTATAAATCGGTCTCCTTTATGCCATCAAAAATGCTCTTATGGGTGAATGACTAAGTTTTTTAGTCGATTTAGGCAGAAATATAGAAGTACTTTCAAATATTTAGTGTATCTTTGCAAAGATAAAACCCATGTGTGGTTTGGCCTATCGTTGATGACGGAGGTGTCAAGATTTTCAACATCAACAAATTAGGTAAACCTCTCAATACGATATCGAACACCATATCCCAAGGAAAACGACAAAGATGAAAGCAGAAGAATTAACCCCCATGCGCAAGACCATCGTAGGCGTACAGTTCTTGTTTGTAGCTTTCGGCTCCACGGTACTCGTCCCGTTGCTCATCGGTCTTGACCCCGCTACGGCCTTGTTCACGGCAGGCATCGGCACCTTTATCTTCCATTTGGTAACCCGTTGGCAGGTGCCTATCTTCCTAGGTTCTAGCTTTGCTTTCATTGCGCCCATCATCTCGGCCTTCAAACAATGGGGAATGAGTGGTTCGATAGCGGGTATCGCGGGTGTGGCATTGGTCTATTTCGTGATGTCCGCCCTCATCAAGTGGCAGGGACGGAAACTCATCGACCGATTGTTTCCGCCGGTGGTCATCGGACCCGTTATCATTCTCATTGGACTTTCTTTGTCGCCTTCGGCCGTGAAAATGGCTAGCGAAAACTGGGTGTTGGCATTCATCGCGCTTATCAGTGCCATCCTGGTGCTCACCTTCGGGCGAGGGTTGGCAAAGCTTGTGCCAGTGGCCATTGGCATCGTTGTGGGCTATGTCGTCGCCTTGTGTATGGGACTTGTCGACTTGTCCGCCGTAGAAGCTGCTCCTTGGTTCGCTTTGCCTTCGAGCGTAGCCAATTTCCAAGTGCCTAAGTTCGCATTGGAACCGTTTGTGTTTATGATTCCTGTGGCCATTGCTCCCGTTATCGAGCATATCGGTGATGTGTATGTCGTGGGGGCCGTTGCCGAGAAGGACTTCGTGAAGTCGCCAGGACTTCATCGTACGATGCTTGGCGATGGGTTGGCTTGTCTCTTCGCCTCATTCATCGGGGGACCTCCCGTAACCACTTATAGCGAGGTGACAGGTGCCATGCAGATCACGCATGTCACGAGTCCACAAGTCATCCGCATCTCCGCCGCTACGGCTATCGTATTCTCGGTGATGGGTAAGCTGGCCGCATTGTTACAATCCATTCCCTCTGCCGTCTTGGGTGGTATCATGCTTCTGCTTTTCGGTACGATAGCCGCCGTGGGTGTGCAAAATCTGATTCATCACAAGGTGGACCTGAATTCCACACGAAACATCATCATCATTTCCGTTACGTTGACGATGGGCATTGGCGGAGCCGTTCTGACCTTTGGCTCTTTCAGCATTAGTGGCATCGGTCTCTCGGCCGTAGTTGGCGTACTCCTCAACCTCCTTCTGCCAAAAGAAAAGAAGGAGGATTGAAGCATTTCCCGTATCTCTTTTTTCTAATTCTTAGGGACCTTAATGCTTTAAGGACCTTAGACTTATTGTCTGAGTCGGGCTTGGAAAGTTGTGCTCTTGCGCAGATAGGCCATGAGAAGGATGACGGCGAAGAAGGCGATGGCGATGGCTATCGGATAGAAGAACGTGGCGAAGGCATCGTAGAGACCATGAAGAATGGCGGGAACAGCGATGGCCAGCGCGTAGAGCGACTTGCGGTATTTGGGATAAAGGCGGGCAAAGGCCGTGAAGTATCCGCATATTCCGCTGAACGTTGCGTGGAGGAAGGGTAGGGAAGTGAGTCGGGCAATGTTCAGGACAAACGCCGTAGTATAGTCGGCCTGAGCGTTGACGGTCACCTGATATTGTACGCCCTCGAAGACACCGAAGGCGATGCCAGACATGAGTCCATAATAGACGAGCGTTTGTGGAAGTAGCGGTTCCTTGGCACGATGGGCAAGAATCAGCAATGGAATCATCTTGGCAAACTCCTCGGTGAGGCCTACACCAGCAATATAGCCGACAATGCTTAACGGGAAAGGCGCATTGGTGAAGATGTAGAAGAAGTTGAGGTTGTTGAGTCCGGAGAAGATGATGAACACCGCCAGTTGCGTGAGAAAGAACGTCGTGATGGTGGTCTTGACGTTGACTTGGCGCGTGCGGAAGAAGTAGTAGAAGAATAGTCCCCAGATGGTGGCGAAATAGAGGGACACGATATAGAACACGAAGTAGCCACCGATGGGCAACAACATGATGACCGATAGCGACAGACCGACGATGGCCAGAATGAGCAATCGCTTGTCTTCCATCAGATTTTGGCGTGTAATCTCCTCTTTGGGCAAGATGAACTCCGAGCCGATGTTGCCCAGCTGTTGCGTGATGCTTCCATTGTGCTTGACACGTGGGTGAATGCCAGCACGGTCGAGGAACGTCTTGATGGTGTCCTGCTCATTGGTGTAGGCATCGCGTGCCTTATCGTTCATGAGCAATTTGCCTTCTTCCACAAATCGGGCCACCGTGTATTCGTCGTAAGGCCCATAGTCAGTTTGGTTGCGGGTGATAATAATCATGTCGTTGTCGTGGGGATTAGTTGTTCAGAATGCTTTTGAGCCAGTCGAAGAGTTCATCGAGGGCGTAGTCGCCGCTATGTCCGCGGTTCCATGCCAGGCAGAAGTTGACGTCCTTGCCGTCATTTCGAAGTTTAAGTGCGAGGTTGACGGGGACGGAGAAGGCCGTGTCGCGATCGCGGGCACCATGACGGATATACCAGTGGGGCGCTACGATTGTATTATCTGTTCCGATGAAGTTCATTGGGTTCATCAGGTAGACGTTGTTCAGCAGGTCGTCGTCGAGCGTCGTATTGTTCTTGGCGGCACTATAGGCGGTGAAGTTCACGCTTGTTCCCTTTTCGTTTCCGAACTCTTCGTTCTCGCCCGTGGCATTAGCACCTGCTACGCCCATTGCATCGAATGCCGGCGGCGTCTTCAATGCGATGGTTTTCACGACATAGTTGAGATAAGTAGGCATGTCGATGTCTACGATATATTCCCCTTGTTGTCTTTTGGCAAAGGGAGGTACAACGCCCGGACGCCTTCCACCGGCATCGCGCTTTTGGGCGAATCCCGAAGGCATGCCTTTGGTGGCGCCTCCATTGACGGGTGGCATCATGCCCCCAGGCATGTCGTTCGTACTGAACTTCAGGCCGATGGTGTCGGGAATGTCTGCTCCTGCGTTCTTGGCTTTCTGTGCACTCTCTATGAGCAAACCCTTCAGATAGTCCATATAGTTGTCGGCATTGAGCACCAATCCGTAGCGTGGCTCCAGTTTCAGACCGTTCAGATAGTCGGGGTAGAGAGCTGCCAGTTCCTTTGATACGGCCAGTTGCTCGTTGGTCAGTTTCCTTTCTTTTCCGTTGGTGCAGCTATATAGCCATTCGTAGGCCATATCGGCGTGTTCCAAGTCGATGATGGGACAGAAGCAGACGGCGGCGTACACATCGTCACGTGCATCGGCGGCACCCATTTCCTTCAGCATTTCTTCGTAGGCAATGTTGTTTCCCGTTGCACCCATCAGCGCACTCATGGCACCGCCCGCGCTTGTGCCGTCTGTGATAATCTTCTCGGCATCGCCCAGCATCACGTCGTCGAAATAGCGCAGATAGCGAATGGCTGCCTTCAGGTCGAGGATTGCCTTCGGTGCACGTCCGGTAAAGACTTCTTTCTTCTTTTTCTTTATCGTAGAGTTGCGTCCGCGTGAGCCCGGAATCACCACTACGTAGCCTTCTTTCAATGCTCGTCCCGAAGCATCGCCGGCTTGCGGATAAGTTGCTTTCGAGGCCATGTAGCCTCCCACGTAGGTTCGTAGGAAGATGGGCGAGTCTTGTGTGGCTCTTTCGGGCACGAAGACGTTCATGTACTGATAGGTGGT
>JAILAI010000125.1 GCA_024681705.1 Prevotella sp. | reverse complement strand
ACCACCTATCTTATTCCCGAAGGCACCCGTCGGTGGATGCAACAATGGGCCGACTCCTACGAAGGATTCTTCCCTCTTTCCACTACCGCCCGTCAGAAACCCGTGCCCTCGTACGGACCGTTGAGCGTCTCGGCCGACGGATGGAACAGCCGTTGGGGCTATCCCGCATTGCTCGAGCCTTCCGACGGCACATTTGCCCTTATCACCGAAGCCGATATCGAGCGGAGGCAGAGCGCGTCGTGTCTCTTCAACGACGAGGCACTCGAGCACTTCCGCGTGCGTCCCGATACCAACGAAGTGCCTCTCAATGGCAGCTGGCACACGCCTTGGCGCGTCGTCATCGTCGGAACGCTGGCCCAGGTTGTGGAGTCTACGCTCGTCACCGATGTTGCCTCGCCCTGTCGTCTGGCCGACACCGAATGGATAAAGCCGGGCGTCGTCTCGTGGGTCTACTGGGCCTACAATCACGGTAGCAACGACCTGAACATCATCAGCCGTTATGTCGATATGGCCGCAACGCTCCATCTGCCCTATGTTCTCATCGATGCAGAATGGGACACCATGAAGGATGGGAAGACCATCGACGACGCGCTGGCCTACGCGAAGAGTCGGGGCGTGCGACCACTTATCTGGTACAACTCCTCCGTGGGTTGGGTGGACGGTGCACCAGGACCGAAATACAAGCTGAACACGCCCGAAGACCGCGAACGCGAATTTGCGTGGTGCGAGCAGAAGGGTGTAGCCGGCGTGAAGATTGACTTCTTCTCGGGCGACAACCAAATGAACATGGACTATTGTCAGGATTTGCTGGAGTGCGCCGCCCGTCACCATCTGCTGGTCAATTTCCACGGTGCCACCATCCCCCGCGGATGGCAACGCACCTATCCGAACATGCTCTCCACCGAGGGCGTCTATGGCGCCGAGTGGTACAACAACGTGCCTACCTTCACGCAGAAGGCGGCCTGCCACAACGCCACACTTCCCTTCACGCGCAACGTCGTAGGGCCGATGGACTACACGCCTTGCGCCTTCAGCGACTCGCAACATCCACACATCACGACACATGCCCACGAACTGGCGCTCACCGTTCTCTTCGAATCGGGTCTACAACATCTGGCCGACCGTCCCGAGAGTCTGCTCGCCCAACCTGCCGAAGTTCAGCAATTATTCGGTCAGCTGCCCGCATCATGGGACGAAACGCGGCTCTTGGGCGGCTACCCTGGCCGTTATGCGGTGATGGCCCGACGTTGTGGTGACACTTGGTTCGTGGCGGGCATCAACGGCACCGACGGCGCTCTCACGATTCCGTTGTCGTTCGATGCTCTTGGCAAAGCGGCCAAAGGCGCTGGCATAGACGTCACGCTCTTCTGCGACGGTGAGCCCTGGAGCATCACTTGTCCTCGTGTCTTGCCCAAAGAAATAGCCATGAAGGCAAGGGGAGGTTTCGTTATGGTCATCAGACGCTGAACAGACCAAGCCTCTCTTTTTGTGTTAACAATCTATAATATAGGCGTTGGCGGTTTCAACTTCTGTCATCTTACAACGTCTAAAATATAGTATGTTATATGCTTATCTAACCATATTATCAATATTCATCTAAGAATTTATTTATCAAGCTTTATAAAAAACTCAATTAATGAATCACAGAAGAAGAATCACATTTGTGGGATTGTTGCTTTCGGCTATGGCAACATTTGCCCAGACGTCCACATCCAGTTCAGCCAATCTGGTGCTGAACGAACTCGAGTATTTCGAACGGCAGGGAGTGAACATCTTGGTGTTCAGCAATAGCTTTAATGGTGGGTTCAACGACGAGAAGAACTCGGGCATCGAGATTATCCACCACGGGGTGCGCACCGTGCAGGGCGGCGCCGTCAGACTGAACAACACACCCGAGCAATGGGACCTCGTGCCGCGTATGACAAGTCGAAAGGTGGACCGTGAGAATGGCACTATCGAGGTTGCCATGCGCTACGACGACTACGATTTCGATAGTCGTGTTGTTGTCACGGCGAAGGGAAAAGCCGTAGAGATTGCCGTATGGCTCGACAAACCCGTGCCCGACGCTTTGGCTGGCGAGGCGGGTTTCAACATCGAGTTCCTACCCTCGCAATACTGGCTGAAGACGTTCACGATGGACGGACGACTGGGTCGTCTGCCCCGCTATGCCACCAGCCAAACCGTCAGCAGGCCGAATAGCGATAAACCTCGTCAGTTCAAGGGTTTCCGAACCTACGACGATCGCGGCACAGGTCAATTCATCGACCCTCTGCCCATTGAAACCGGACATAGCATTGCACTGGCCACCGACGCTCCCGATCGACTCATCCGCATCAGTAGTGACGACGCCGAGCTGAAGCTCTACGACGGCCGCATGCTGGCACAGAACGGATGGTACGTGCTGAGAAGTGTGCTCCCGAAGGGGAAGACGGGGAAGGTGGTCACCTGGACCGTCGAGCCCAACGCCATAGAGGGATGGATTCGCGAACCCAACATCGGTTTCTCGCAAGTTGGATATACGCCCGACCAACCCAAAGTAGCCGTCATCGAACTCGACAAGCGCGATCAGCCGCAGGCCTCTGCCACGTTGATGCGCATCGGTGCCGACGGTAAGGCCCAGCAGGCTTTCAAAGGCGACGTCAAGGCATGGGGACCTTACTATAAATACAACTACGTGAAATTCGACTTTTCGAGCGTACAAGAGCCTGGCGTATACTATATCCAATACGGCAACACCCGCACCAACGACTTCCTCATCGACGAGCATGTCTACGACAAAATCACCGACGCCACCACCGACGTATGGGTGCCCATCCACATGAACCACATGTACGTGAACGAGGGCTATCGCACTTGGCACGGCGAACCCTTCAAAGAAGGCTACCTTCAGGCACCGCCCAGCGATCATTTCGACCTGCATAGTCAGGGTGAAACCACCGATACGAAATACAAACCGCTCGAACTCATCCCCGGACTGAACATCGGAGGATTCTTCGATGCCGGCGACTTCGACATAGAGACGGGCTCGAACATCAACGTGGTGCAGAACTTCATCCGCACGTGGGAGCTCTTCCACCCGCAACGCGACGAGACATTCGTCAGCCAGAAGCAACGCTACGTGGACCTGCATCGTCCCGATGGCGTGCCAGACATTCTTCAGTTCATCGAACACGGAACGCTGAATCTGGTGGCCCAAGCTGAGCAGATTGGCCACATGGCGCAGACGCTCTCCAACTCGGTGCTCGACAACTACCACCATCTGGGCGACGCGGCCTCCATCACCGATGGCCTGCACTACGACCCATCGCTGAAGCCCTACGAGGTGTCGGCCGATGGCAAACGTAGCGGAACGCCCGACGACATGTGGGCTTTCACCACGCGCGACCCACGACTCGACCTTCGCGCCGCCAATATGTTTGCGGCCGCCAGTCATGCCCTGAAGGGATATAACGATGACCTCGCCAACCGTGCACTCACGCAATCGAAGCGACTCATGAAAGAGGCCACCGAACTGATTGCCCAGCGTACGGCCGCCAACGAACAGGAGGAGTTTGGCTTCAACTGGATTGATGGTATTGAAGCGTCGAGAGGTGGCGCCAAGATTGACAAGAAACGTCGCAAGCTGATGGAGCGTAGCCGTAAGAATCGCGAGCAGCTGGGCGACATGGCCACCAACCTGCAACTCTACGGTGCCACTCAGGACAAGCAATATCTGGACAACTTCTCCAAGCAGATATGGGATGCACTCGACCTGAACCTTGCCACCAATATGCAAACCGCCCTCGATGCCATTCCCTACAACGACGACGCCTACCGCCAGAAGCTTCGTCCCTACGTGGAGAAATACAACGAATACATCCGCAACTTCGACAAACAGAACCCCTATGGCGTGCCCATCGGACTTGGCAACTGGGCTGGTGTCAACATGGTGCTAAACTTCGGCATTGCCGTCAACTACGCACACCTATACTATCCCGACATCGTGAGCAAAGACGAGATCTACCGCGTGGCCAACTGGCTCTACGGGCGCCATCCCTACCACAACTACTCGTTCGTCGCCGTGGTGGGTGCCGCACGTCCCAAGCAAGTGTTCTACGGCAACAACCGCGCCGACTTCTCGTTCATCCCCGGCAACGTGGCTCCCGGCCTGCTCTTCCGCAAGCCCGACCACTTCGAGAACTTCGACGACTGGCCATTCCTATGGGGTCAGAACGAAGGCACCATCGCCGGCAACACTCAGTATGTCATCTTCGGCTCGTCGCTGAAGGGCATCGTCGAGAAGAAATAAAAGGTCCAAACTCATAGAAATAAA
>JAILAI010000122.1 GCA_024681705.1 Prevotella sp. | reverse complement strand
ATTTACCATCGCGGAAGTAGAGCCCCGTCTCCTCGTCGAGCATGATGCTATCGCTGAAGAGCAGGTTCTCGTGTAGCTTGTAGAGGTATTTCTTGTCGCCAGTGAGTTTGTACATCTTCGTCATCACAGGCATCACCATATAGAGGGCGTCGGCCCACCACCAGTAGTCGTGAACGTGAGAGTCGGCCACGTATGACATCACCTCCTTCGCACGTGCTACTTTCTTCTCTTCCTTTCCGGTCAGGTTATAGAGGTCGATGTACGTCTGGAAGCATATCTGCCAATCGCCGAAAAGCACGTAGTCGTGTCCCTCGCCATAGCGCTGGTATTTCCATTTGCTCTTGTCGGGTTCCTGGGCTCCCATCCACTTGTTGTGTTCTGCCCAGCGGATGCTATAGTCGAGCATCTGCTTGTCTTCCAAGAGTTTATACACTTCGATGTTTCCCGTGTGATAGGCTGCGTTATCCCAAAACGAGCGTACCTCCGCCTTGTTGTTCTCTTGCCAGTAGGTGTTCACCTTCCTGATGACATCTCTCACTTCTTGTGGTGTCCACTTGCGTGCTTGTAGCGAAAGAGCCGAAGCCAAGACGACTGTCAGTAAAATTAGCTTTTTCATCTTTGTTTTAGAGTTTTTTCCAATGATTGCAGTGATTGTATAGCTTTTCATTTGCAAATATACGACGAAAAGATGAATTCACCGCCATTAGAGAGGTTAAAACTTATAAAAATGGGGCAGTCTGTATCCCGACAGGCTGCCCCTCTGCCTTAGAAAAACTAACTAATAACCTATTAAGTATGAATGAAAATAATTATTGCTTAATAGCCAGGATTCTGCTGAAGCTCAGCATCTTTGTTCAACTGGATCTCCGACAATGGGATCGGGAGCAGGCAATGGGTCGAGGCATTGAAGCCCGTGATCTTCTTGCTATCGGTTCCTTCAGCCCACTTGTCCATCATCATCTTCACGCGGTCGGCGAGCTTGCCAGTGCGGCAAAGCGTGTAGCGACGGTTCTCCTCGCCCACCAGCTCACGGATACGCTCGTCGAGCAGGAAGTCCATCGTCATCTCCGATGCGGTGACGGCACCAGCGGTGGCATTGCCGGTCTCGGTGCGATATTGCTTGAAGGCACGGTCGCGGAGCACGTTGATGTCTTCGGCGGCACCAGCGGTGTTACCCTGCTGGATACGTGCTTCGGCACGGAGCAGATAGGCATCGGCCAGGCGCATCAACGGCCAGTCCTTCACGAGCGACCATCCGAAGTCATCGGTAGTGTCGTAGCCACCCCACTTCGTGGTGTGCGGATAGAGCACGTTCAACGTGTCGTTGACTCTGCAATACACTCTGTCGCCGGTCTTCACGCTCAGAGCGGTAGCTCCTGCGGTACCCTCGTCGACCCTATAGCCATCCTTCACGTAGATGGTGCTGCTCCAGTTGGGACGGTTGTAGTAGAGGATGCGGCGGATGTTATGGTTGGAGTTGCGGATGTCACCCTCCTGATATACACCATACTTCACGTAATTGCTCAGGCGCAGACGACCGTTGCCACGACCACCGAGAGAGTCGGCGTTGACCATACCGTCGATCTTGTGGAAGGCGGCCACCCAGTTACGACGTTGCTGAGGTGCATCGATGGTACCACCGGTGACGTCGCGGTTGAACTCCATCTGGAAGACCCAGATGCCCTCGGTGTTGCCCTGAGAGCGGCGCTGGTTGCCCCAGCGGAACATGTCGCTATAGTAGTCGCCGGCGTCGGAGAGGAACTTTCCATAGCGCTCTGAGATGAGCTTGTAGTTGCCACTAGCGATGGTGGCCGAAACGGCAGACTCTGCCTCGGCGTACTTGCCCATGCGGTTGAAAGCCTCACCGGCCAGGATGCGTGCGCAATCCTTGTTGATGCGGTTCTGCGTCTTCGTCTTACCAACTTCAGGCAGATTGGCCATCGCGTCGTTCAGGTCGGCGAAGATGACGGCGTCGATCTCTTCCACGCTATTGCGGACGAAGTCGGTGCGGGGCTCTGCCTTGCTCTCGGTGAGCAGGGGCACGGGTCCCCAAAGGGTGACGAGCAGATTGTAGCAATAGGCACGGAAGAATTGTGCCTCGCCCTTGGCGGCGGGGTCTACGCCCTCGGTGTTGATGATGATGTTGGCACTATTGATCATGCTATAGAGTGCTTCCCACAAACGGCTGACGCCAAGACTCTCAGAGTTCATCGAAGCATACTGATAGAATGGCACCTCGGCGCCCTCGATATCGCCAGGAGCACCCACATCGGTACCATCCTGCCAGCAGCCGGTGAAGCCCTGCGGCCACGACATACCCCACAACGAGGCGAACTTATAGTGCAGACCGATGACCTTTGCCTCAACGTCGGAAACGTCGGTTCCGTAGTTCGAGAACATCTCCTCATCCAAGTAGCTG
>JAILAI010000103.1 GCA_024681705.1 Prevotella sp. | reverse complement strand
GATGAGTAGCACTTCGTCGAGCGTGACGGGAGCACCAGCATCGCCTTCGATGCAACAAGCACCGTGACAGACATCAAGGTCGCAACAGAACTCTTCGGTGATGATGTCTGATGATAGCAATACGTCGCCGACTTGTAGGATGGGGGGAAGTTTTTGGTTCATGGCGTGAAGATGAAATCGCGGGTGAGGGAGAGGATGAAAACGAAACCTCCCTGCTCACATCTTGCCCTCGTCTGATGGAGGAGCGGAGCCGTGAGCAGGGGTATGGGAGGTTGTTACCAGTCGATAGGAGTGAGTCCGTTGCTCTGTAGATAGGCGTTGCAACGCGAGAAATGGTGGTTGCCAAACCATCCGCCGCGATTGGCCGATAGCGGTGAGGGATGCACCGACTCCAGCACGAGGTTGTTCTGGCGGTCGATCATCCAAGCCTTTCCGCGTGCATTGCCGCCCCAGAGCATGTAGACGATGTGCTGGCGTTCGCGGGCAAGTGTCTGGATGACGGCATCGGTGAACGTCTGCCATCCAATCTTGGAGTGGCTATTGGCAACGTGAGCACGCACGGTGAGCGTGGCGTTGAGCAGGAGTACACCCTGCTGAGCCCAGCGCACGAGACTACCGTTGGCGGGCATCGGACGGTTCAGGTCGTCGGCAATCTCCTTGAAGATGTTCTGCAACGATGGCGGATAGGGCATGCCGGGCTTCACCGAGAAACAGAGCCCCTCGGCCTGTCCTGGCTCGTGGTAGGGGTCTTGTCCGATGATGACCACCTTCACCTGATCGAAAGGACAGAGGTTGAAGGCATTGAAGATCTCACGGCCCGGGGGATAGCATGTCGTGGTGGCATACTCGTTGCGAACGGTCTGCACCAGCTGACTGAAGTAGGGTTTCTCAAACTCTACTCCGATGTGCTGTTTCCAGGTCTCTTCTATCTTAACGTTCATAGTGTGTTATTCTCCGATGAGCACTTTGCGAGTGGTACCGTCGCTCATGCGCACAATGTTGATGCCCCTCTGAAGAGAGTTGCGCAAGACACCGTCGGCCGAGTAAATGGCTACGGGACGTTCGTTGACGTCGGTCAGGGTTGCGTCGCTGATGCCCGATGTGACGGTGAGTTTCGCCGATGTGGCGTTGCTGATGCCCATTGTGGTGTAGTTAGGGTCGAGCACATCGGTGGCGAGGTGGACGAAGGCAATGGCCCGCATGTTGTTGGCGTTCCAGTCTTCGGCCAGCGTGGTGGTGAAGGTGTTGGTGAAGTGCTGGTCATCGGTCCACGTGAGTTCGTCGCCGTTGATGTCGGTGAGCATAGCGCGCCACACGTTGTCGTGACGATAACCGTCGGTGGTTCCGGCGCTCGTCTGCTGACGGCCTTCAACATCGTCTTCAACGAGATAGACCGAAAGGGAACCCGTCTTCTCGAGCAACTGACGGGCGTGTTCACCGCCCATACCATTGACATTCACGGTGAGGTTTCCGTCGACCGAGGTGGCCTCGACGTCGAGCGTCACCAAAGAGGGCGTGCTCTGCGTGCTCATCAGTTTGTAGAACTCGTCGGCCTTGACCGTTGCGTAGCTCTCGTCGAATGCAAGCAATGCCAGCATGCCATAATAGTATTTGGTGGGCACCTCGCCCAGATAGCAACGGTTCATGGCCGCGGTGGGCATCTGCTTCATGTCGAGCAAGAGGGCGATGTCAGCCGTGGTGTCGTTGCCGAACGGGTCGATATCGCTTTCAGACGCATTGCAATGGATGTTCACCACCGATACGTTGTCGTGTGCGGATTGCAAGGTGTTCAGAATCTTCAGGCCATAAGGGGCGTAAACGTCTTCTGTAGAGGTGAACGACTCCACGAGGTATTGCTGTCGTGGCATGACGTCGGCCTCCCCGTAGACGGAGAAGATCTGCTCGCTACGGTCGTCTAAGGTGCGCTCTGTTGGCGCGCTGCCATCGATGGCGGTCACGGTAGCGCTGATGCTATGTGAGCCTGCCACAAGTTCCTTGTCGAGCGTCAGACTACCCTTTACGTCTTTCGTTGCAAGCGAATCGAGTGAATCTGTGATGGTGTTCACAACTGTATCGTCGAGTTTCACCTCTACGGCGTAGTCGGCAATGTCCTGCCAACCGAAGTTCTCGACGGTGAAGCTGTAGTTGAGCTTCTCACCGGCCTGCGTGAGCGGTGTGTCGATGTCGATGGCGCTTAGGATGAGGTCTTTCTGTGGGAACTGGTCGCTCTTGGCGATGGCCTGTACGCTGAGGTTACCCATGCTGGTGGCATCGATGTCGGTCCATTGTCCGTTCATGCGGCCGTAGGTGCGGTAAACTTTTCCTGAATTCACGAACGAGAGTGGATAGCAGTCGGCGGTGTATGAACCATGACGCTGGGTGTTCACCTGTTCGTATTCGAAGCCCATCAGGTAGCCGCCGAGGTTTTCGCGATTGGCATCGACGGTGATGGGTGCGTTCAGTACCTGCTCATTCCATCCCATGGCGGCCTGCGTGGTGACGTTTGCCGAGGTGATGAGGTCGCCCACCTTGCCGCTCTTGTCAATGGCATAGATGAACACCTTGCTCACGTTGGCCGCCACGGGCAGTCCTATGCGGATGGCGCGGAGACTACAACCGTCGAACTTGCGGATGATGTCCATAGGCAGGAAGGCACCTACCTGCATGGTGCCGGGATAGGTGGGGAGTCCGCTTCCGGGCGAGGTGATCTCGTCGGTGATGTAGGAACCGAAGATGCGTTCGCCTGAGTTGACGACCTTACGTTGTG
>JAILAI010000097.1 GCA_024681705.1 Prevotella sp. | reverse complement strand
CAAAAGCGGCAGTTTCGATGAGCAAAAGCGGCAGTTTCGGTCATCAAAAGCGCCAATTTCGATGATCAAAACTGTCGGTTTTGCTCAACCGACTTTTCGACTGCCATCTCGACATTGCAAAAAGGGGATAGACATGTGGGTAGTTTTATGTTAAAAAGTTGAGCGTTTTCAGACTCCTTTTTTAACACTTCCGAAAGTTGTAATCTTAAAGAATGTGAATTTTTAGGGAGGTCTCCGCAAGCAGAGCGGCTTATTGTCCAAATAACTCACCAAAAGGTGTAAGGGACACCAATATACAATAATTCATGACGCATCCTATTGATAGGGTGGAACACTCTTCCAATACTCCCCACCCCTGCTTGCAGGGGAGGGGTAGGGGTGGGGTCAACGAACTCTAAGGAAAACTAATATGTGACGCACCCTATTGATTGGGGTAGAAAACTCTTCCAATACTCCCCGCCCTTGCTTGCAAGGAAAAGGTAGGGGTGGGGTGAATCTCGCCTTTTTTTATTCCTTTACCCAAACATAAGGGCCAACGCGGATAGAACTATTGTCTGTGGCTTGCAGAGTACTTCTGGACTCGGCTTTAGTAGTTCGGTTTGCAGAGAACTCCAGGACTGAATCTCCAAGATAATCATGATTACTTCACCTGCACCTTCTTCCCGTCTCTGATGTAGAGTCCGGGGTGCGTGGGCGCCTCGTTCAGCTGGCGGCCGTCGAGGGTGTACCAGTTGTCGTCTTGCGATTTGTCGGCGGAGATATCGCTGATGCCAGTGGCAACGCTGCCTGCACTTGTAAATTCTATCCATTCTCCCGACTCAAAGACGTATGGAACCCATCCCTTGGCCTTTGCTTGGGCTAAGTGGGTGTCGGTAAACTCGTTCTGGTCGCAACGCCCCCGTACGGTCAGCCGGCCCGTGTTTGCCTGTAATGTTGGCAGGCTGGCGATGAGCTTAGTCATTTCCGTACTCTTGATATAGTTGTTGCTTACATCGAGATAGCTGACTTTTTTGTTGTGGCTTAGGTCGAGCGATGTTAGTTCATTACTGGAGACTAATATTTTAGATACCTCCGTGAATAGTTCAACTCCTGTGAAATCCTTCACACCAGCACCTTCCACGCAGAGTTCGTCCATGTCGTTGATTTCTTCCATCGTGATAGCGCTTACGCAGTAGAATCCATAGTCGGCCAAATATTCGCGGAAATTCTCGTCGGGGAAGTTCCGTTCGTCGATGAGCCAGTAGCCAGCGGTCTCACGGAATTCATCTACATAGCCGTCGTGTACGAATGCCTTCCATCCCTTATTGTTGGCAATGGCCACTTGTTCGGACGTCATTTCGTTGCCGTCGGTGGTGTTCATTGATGTAGGCATGGAATGAAGGCTGAAAGACCACCTTGGTGATGCTATCCCCGTATACATTGTGCCAGCCAGGAAAATTATTGCTTGTTTTCAATTCGTATATTTTCCCATCTCTTGTTGACCACGATGTGTCATAATAGAAGGTGAGGACACCTTTTTTGTAAACTGCGTAGGGAGAGGTAACCTGCGCCATGAGTGCGGTGCCAGTGCTCATGCTTAGAAGAGCAATGATGAGAGTGATTATTCTTTTGTTCATAGGTGTTTGATTCTTTAATTGTGCTAAGATGTTTATTTACGCCACAAAAATACAAAAAAATATCGAAACTTACAAGTATTCTAGCCATTTATTTCCCCTCAATGAAATTCTCTCTATTGTCTGCAATGGGAAAATATGAAATCGACAAAGGGTGACATCGAGAACGGCCGAGCACGACACCATACGTTCGTTGGAAGTTGCAGGAACATTTTTTTGGGGGGAAACACGAAACGCGTCGTGGAGAAACCGTTGGCCTACCTGAAATCGGGCGACATCGATTCTATCGAAACGCACAACTCATAATTAATGGCAGACAATCGTTGCGTTTTGTTTTTTTAAGACTCCACATAATTATATCTTTTTTTTCATTTTTCAACATGCGCCCAAAGGAAAAAGTGCAAAAATGGTTGCGAAATCACTTTTTTTAACGATGCGGGCACCGATAGGCGACGACGGACGTTTGGCAGGCCGCCGACACGCGCTAAAGTTATCGCGTCTTTATTTTGTATTTCCCTTTTTTTTTCGTACTTTTGCATCCGACAACCATGGGAAGGATGGATAACGACAGGGCGGGTGCCATTGCACTGGCCCGCGCAAATAACCACAATGGAAATGAAAAAACTTTTCTCTACGGCGCTGCTTGCAGCGTTTGCACTCTTGGCTAGCGCCAGTACCGAAGACGACGCATTCGTGAAGAGGCAATGCCTCGAATCACTTGTGCAATTTATGCAATATGCACGAGACATCTACACCGATTGCGGCGTGAACGCACGAGGCGATAGCATCGGTTACTTCAAGGCGAAGGATGCGGGACGCAGCTCGGAAGATGGCGTGCGCACCAATGCCGATTTGGCTATGGTGGCCGCGTTCGTATACGAAACAGGACGCAAGGAGGACGTGTCGCTGCCCGCAGGGCTCACCTATCCGCAACTCAGGCGCATGGCCATCCGCTCGTTCCGCTATGCGCTGTCCACGCATAGAGCTAATCAGCTCTTCGCCTGTACCGACCAGAAGCATTGGGGTTCTGACACCAAGCACCACCAGTGGGAGAGTTCGCTTTGGGCGCTCAGTGTGGCAATGGCGGGCGAATTCATCGATCAGGGCTGGGGACTCACGAGCTATGAACGTCAGCAGCTGGAGCGCTTGCTGGCATCAGAGTCCGACTTCCAGCTGACGCGCAAGGTACCAACGGGCTACATCGGCGACTCCAAGGCCGAGGAAAACGGTTGGGAGGCGAATGTGCTGGCGGCTGCTTGCGCCTTCTGTCCCGATCATCCCAACATAGGCAAATGGCGTGAGGCCATGTTGCGCTACGGCTTTAACTGCTACACGGTGGCGGCCGATGCCAACGACACGACGTTCGTGGCAGGTCGACAGGCCAGACAATGGTTCGAAGGACAGAATCTCTACGACGACTTCACGTTGCAAAACCATAACTATTTCCACACCAGCTATCAGAACGTGGTGATGCAGGAACAGGCCGAATGTTTGGTGGCGCTGGCCCTCGGTGAGGATGAGCAGCCCAAGGACTTGGCCGACGCCCGCAAGGCGCTGACGTGGCATTGGAGCGAGGTGTGGAACATGGTGCTGGCACAACTGGCATTGAGCGATGGTGAACTGGCCATGCCCAACGGCAACGACTGGAGCATGTTCCTCTACGACCAGCTTCCAGCTTACGCGGCAATGGCTACGCTACTGGGCAATAGCGACGCGCTGATGCTCGAGGAGCGCTGCCTCAGTTCACTACGCCATCGGCAGCTGACTACTAGCGATGGCAGTTATATGCTGAATCCCGACATCGGACCAAGACGAATGGGTGTGACCGCTCATCGCGTGATGATGACCTACCTGATGCACGACCTGTTCGCCACCGAGCAATTGCAAGCATCTTCGTGGTCGTCGTTCCAGCAGCGCCACGCGGCCGCACGGCTATTGCCTTGCCAGCAAGTGGTGAGAAGCATGACTAAAGAGCGCTTCAGCAGCCTGTCGTGGAGCGAGGGACTGAAGAACTGCACCGCCATCATCGTGCCCAACCAGGAGGAGAACAGCAAGGTGTTCATCCCGTTTAAGAACGGTTTCGGCGGAAACATCATGGGCATCCCGCAAGCGATGCTTCCGCAACCTACGTTCATGGTCGACAGCACCGAATGGGTGGCCTACGCTCAGGGTGCTACCAGCTACTGCGTTTGGGCAACGCCGGGCAACGCCGTCATCGCCATTGCCGATCCAAACGCAAAGGATGCGTGCATGATGGCACTCAGCATGGACCCACTGACCACCGAACGTCGCACCATCCATCTGGCAGGTGCGAAGAAGTTCACCGCCGACGGCAAGCAGCGCATGTCGTTTGGTTCGCAATGGGCAAACATCGACGATGTGATGTCGGTGGTGTCGACAGAGCACACAAAGTTCTCGCTCGAGAAGCGCGAGCTGGTCAATTCTATTTGGACTTCGCGGTTGGTTCCCCAGCACAACATGTGCGTATATTTCTCCAATGTAACCGCCGCTCAAACCTCGCATTTGGCTCGTGGCACCAAGCAATGGGAGAAAAACGGGTGGATAGTGGTGCAGACGCACGATACCGACAACCGTTCCTATCTGCTGGCATTTAATCCCGGCGGCGCCACCAAGCGCTTCAAGTTGCCGCGAAAGCTGAAGAAAATGAAACATCTAACCGTCAAAATCGTTGATAATGGAACAGTCAAATAGCTATGTGAAGCAATATCCCGACCTGATGGTTGGGAAAAAAATCATGTATGTTCATGGGTTTGCCAGCTCGGCACAATCGGGCACGGTGACCCGACTTCGCACGATGTTCCCCGAGACCACCGTCATCTCCGAAGACATACCCGTTCATCCGGCCGAGGGCTTCGCCATGCTCCGTCAGTTGGCCGATAGCGAGCAGCCCGACCTGATCATCGGTACGTCGATGGGCGGTATGTACACCGAGATGCTCTACGGCTTCGACCGTATCCTCATCAATCCGGCCTTTCAGATTGCCGACACGATGGGCGCTCACGGCATGACCGGCAAGCAGGTGTTCCAGAACCCGCGCAAAGACGGCGTGCAGGAGTTCTTGGTCACGAAGTCGATGGTGAAGGAATATCGCGACATGCAGGAGCAATGCTTCTCGCAAGCTGAAGACCCGAAACGCGTGTGGGGACTCTTTGGCGACCAAGACCCGCTGGTGCACACCATGCCGTTGTTCATGGAGCACTACAAGCAGGGCATCTGGTTCCATGGAGAGCACCGCACCAACGACCACGTGTTCATGAATAGCGTGGTGCCAGTAATCAGATGGATCGACGACCAGCAGGAAGGTCGCGAACGCCCCGTGGTGTTCATCTCTATCGATGCCCTGCGCGACCAACGCGGTCAGCAGCGGTCAAGTGCCATGAAAGCGTTCCGGCAATTGCTGGAACACTACAATATCTATATCGTGGCTTCAGCACCTAACTACGACATTGACTACGTGAAGGATGTACAGACATGGACGGCCGACATCGTGAATGTGCCCGCCTACGGACATCTTCTGTTCACAAACCAGACGGCTCTGCTCTTGGGCGACTACCTCATCACGACGCAGGAGAAAGACGGTTTCATGGGCACGCACATCCAGCTGGGTAGCGATACGTTCAAGACCTGGGACGAAATCATCGTGTTCTTCTCGCGTCTTGGCGGACAATAGACCAACCTCATTTCCTCTATCATGCTCTCTCCCGACGAACTTTTCGATAGTCTTGTAGCGTTGTCGTCCGCTCTACCCGCCGACAAACAACAACTGGTGGCCACCTCTGTGAACCGTCAGTTGCACGAACTATTGGTGCTCGTCTGCCACGAGGGCACACGTCAGTCGAAGCAGGCCTTCGGCAACCTCTTCTCACAGGTGGATTATCTCTGTCGCCGACACCATGTGAAGGTGGCCGACCGCATTGCTATCCAGACGATGCGCCGCCATTCCAACCGAAGTGAACAGCTCAGCGCCGAAGATTTCCGCTACGATCTCCGCGCTCTGGCTTTGTTCATTTCTGCGGTATTCGACGTGCCCATTCCCCATAGGGTGGTCGTTTCTATTCCGCCGACCAACCGTCCGCATAGCCAGAGCGAAGCCATCGACTACCGCTATATTCGTTGCGTGGTGCGCTCGTGGGACGAGAATACCATCACCGCATCGACTGAACAGACCGACGAAGACACCATCACCATCGACTATACGACCGAACATCTGCGCTACTTGAGGAATGTTCTGCAAGAGGGAATGCAGCTGAATCTGCTCGATTGTTCGGCTGGGCTGAAGCCCGCCCTCGTCGTTGTGGAGCCCGACTACATGTTAGACATCAGTTCGATAGCGGCCTGCTTCGAGCCTTTCGGTCATCATCCGCTCAGCTATCTGATGCGCCGGATGATGCCTTCGGCCATCAGTCAACCTATTCTGCTGGGTAATCTGGCCGGACAGATTCTCGACGACACCATCAACAACCAGCCGGATGTGAATGCCTCCATCCGGAAGAATTTTCGCCGGAAGGCGCTCGACTTCAGCACTTGTCAAGGTTTCTCGGCGGCTACTTTCGTGAGAGACGCCAGGGTTCAGGCGCAGAACATCCGCGAGGCCGTTGATGTGCTATTCTCCGATAGCGACGGCCGTACGGACCCGCCCGAGCTGGCGAAGGCCATTCTCGAACCGTCGTTCGTCTGCGAGCGTCTCGGCATACAAGGTCGTGTGGACCTGATGACCACCGACTTCCGTCTACTGGTGGAGCAGAAGTCGGGCAAGAATTTCCGCATAGAGCGCCATCTGCCCGACGAGCACGGAAGTCTGATGCTCGAGAACCACTACGTTCAGCTATTGCTATATTACGGCGTACTCAGACAAAACTTCAGCCTGAGCTTCGACACCGTTGACATGCGGTTGCTCTATTCGCGCTTCCTGGCGAAAGACGGCGTGGTGGTGGTGAACTACTTGCAACAGCTGTTTCGCGAGGCCATCCAGCTGAGGAACCTGATTGTGGCATGGGAATTACACATCGCCCGCAACGGTTTCGAGAGCGTCATCGACCTTTTCCAACCCGACATCTTCGTCACGAATCCATCCGGACAATCGTTCTTCAACGCGTGGAAGCGTCCCGTCGTTGAGTCCTTCTGCTCGACGCTACACGGTCTTTCGCCGCTGGAGCGAAGCTATTTCTGCCGGATGACGACATTCGTCTTCCGCGAATTGCGAGTGAGTAGGCTGGGAGCGCAAGAGGGAGTCACCTCAGCCGCGAGCGACCTCTGGAACATGCCTCTTAGCGAGAAACTCGAAACGGGAAACATCCTCATGGGACTCACCATCACCGATATGGCGAAAAGCGCTGACGATGG
>JAILAI010000083.1 GCA_024681705.1 Prevotella sp. | reverse complement strand
GAGGCCTATCGCCAGGTGTTTGATAACCGCAGAACGGTTGTAAAGGTAAAAAGGTAAAAAAGTAAAAAAGTAAAAAAGTAAAAAGAATTAATATGGAAAGAGAAATTTTAAAAACAGTCATGAGGGTAGGCAAGAAGGTTTTACCTTTTTACCTTTTTACCCTTTTACTTTTATTTGGTAGTTGTCAGCAGGGCAACGACGGCAAATGCCATATCGAAGGCGTCGTGAATGGAGAGCAGTACGAGGGCAAGCGTATCTTCATCGTTCCGCTCTATGGTCCCAAGACGGCAGAGTATGTCGACTCGATGGAGATCACCAACGGTAAGTTCCATTTCACGAAAGACACGATGCAGATGTACAAGATCCTGCTCGACTACCACTACCGCATGAATATCCAGCCATTGCTGGTTGTCAGTGAGCCTGGTACCATCCAGGTGGTTATCGACAGCGTGAGCCACGCCGTGGGTACACCCCAGAACGATTCGTTGGAGAGATGGAAGGAGCGTACGGAGATACATAACCGTGAGTTGGCCAAGATGCGCAAGTTTATCACGAATCTGATGAATAGTAATGACTCCGTGCAAGCGAAGTACATCGCTCAGCGTGCCGACAGTTTCCATCTGGTGTACAAGACCTTCACCCGTCAGATGGCTAAGAACCTTCAGGGAACTGTGCTAGGCGACTTCCTGGAGCAGATGTATCCTCTGACCTATAAGCGCAAGTATCCTGACGGTCGTACCGTCCTGATAAATGCCGATACGAACGAAGAGATTGAAGAAGTGAAAAGTGAATAGCGAAAAGTGAACTGGAATTAGAGCATTGAGTGAAAAGTGAAAAAGCTGCTACCGCATAAATATTATCCTTGGCTACTGACAGGTCTGTTTGGCTTGGCGGTGTTCCTCTTCTGGAAACTCCGCTACCCCTTTGTGCTGACCTATCAGGAGCAGTTGCAACTGTTCCTCTTCGACGGCGACTACTTCTGTGACAGGATGGCTGAACCAGGCGGATTCACCAGATATGTGGCGGAGTTCCTGGTGCAGTTCTATAACGGCGTTGCCATCGGAGCGGCCATCATCGCCCTGCTCTATATGCTGGTGCAGCGCCTTACCTGGCGACTGATGTCCACAGCAGATTCTCCATTATCCATTGTCCATTATCCATTATCTTTCATCCCTGTCGTGATACTGTGGTATGCCATGGGCGATGAGAGTGTGATGCTGACGTATGTCGTGGCTCTGGCGATGGCCTTAGCAATGACGGTAGGAGTGAGAAGGGTGATGAGGGATAGCAGAGGCGGCAGGGCCGGTAGGGTGATCAGGTGGGGAGGCGTCATACTTTTAATCCCTGTGCTTTACTGGCTGACAGGGCCGATGGTGGTGCTGGTGGCGCTGTTGATGCTGCCTTGGACGCTGACAGTAGCAGCCGTTGTCTATACGCTGGCCCTGATACTGCTGAGTGCACACTTCCTTCCCTTCCCCATGATGAGAGTTGTGCTGGGCATCAGCTACTATCGCATCCCTGTGACGATACCCTACATACTGATGGCGATCCCGCTGGTGATCCTGTTGCTGACGTGGATCAGCAGGAAGTCCCCTCAGGTTTCAGAGAGAAACAAGCAATGGGTGTTTGTGGGAGAGTTCCTCGCAGTGGCGATTGCTGGTATGCTGATCGTGCCGAGGGGCTTCGATGCGAAGAAATACGAACTGATCGAATACGACTATCTGGTGCGTATCCAGAACTGGAACGGCATCATCGCCAAGGCGGAGAAGAAGATGCCTGACCTGCCGATGAGCGTCTGCGCCACCAATCTGGCTTTAGGAATGACGAACCAGTTGGGCGATCGCGCCTTCGATTTCTATCAGCATGGCTCAGAGGGTCTGCTACCTAAGTTCGAGCGAAACTTCGCCACCACGCAACTGACGGGCGAGGTCTATTTCTGGCTCGGACTGGTGAACACAGCCCAGCGCTTCGCTTTCGAGGCGATGGAGGCCATACCTAATTACAATAAGAGTGCCCGAGTGGTGAAGCGTCTGGCAGAGACAAACCTCATCAACGGCCAGTACAAGGTGGCAGAGAAATACCTGCGGATGCTGGAGAAGACCATCTTCTATCGTCCCTGGGCCCAACGGACCATCGCGATGCTTGGCAACGAAAAGGCCATCGACGCCCATCCGCTCTACGGTACCTTGCGCCAGTATCGTCTGCAGGAGGACTTCCTCTTCAGCGACCGCGAGCTCGATAAGATCTGTGGACGACTGTTCCTTCACAATACGCAAAACCAGATGGCAGCACAGTATCTGCTGATGATGCCCCTGATGGACAGGGATATCCCCCTCTTCATGCAGTATGTCCAGGTGGTGCAGACGCGCCAGCCATACAATCCCCGTGCTGTGCAGGAGGGCATCGCCTTTGCCTTCATGCAACAGCGACAGCAGCCTCCCAAGGGTGTTGTCAGCCAGTATGTGTTGCAACAGATGAATGAGTTCGGGCAGGCTTACGGCAACAACAAAAGTGCTGCTGGGCTGAATCGCTTCAGGAACACAGTGTGGTATTACTTAACGATAGGGAAATGAGGAAGTTATTATTAGGGATAGTAGGGATATTAGGGATTGTAGGATTATTAGGATGTGAGACAAGGCCTGAGAATCCGACAGTTGTCAACGAACAGCCGAAGATCTATCCTGATTATATCGGCGTGACGATACCAGCAGAGATAGCGCCCCTGAACTTCAATGTCGTGGCTGACGGCATCGACGTGGTGGATGTCGTGGTGAAAGGCAGCAAGGGTGGAGAGCTGCATATGCAGGGCGACTATGCCGACTTCGATATCGACGACTGGCACGAGCTGACAGCTCAGAACAAAGGTGGAGAGCTGACTTTCACCATCAGCCTCGAACAGGAAGGCCAGTGGAAGCAATACCAGGACTTCAAGGTCTACGTCAGTCCCTATGCCCTCGATGAGTGGGGACTCACCTATCGCCGTATCGCCCCAGGCTACGAGGTATTCAGCAAACTGGGTCTCTACCAGCGCGACCTCTCGACCTTCGATGAGTTTGCCATCATCGAGAACACCCAGGTGCCAGGGATGTGCGTCAACTGTCACAGTGCCCACCAGACGGATCCCAAGAAGTTCGTCTTCCACGTCCGTGGTGACCATGGGGCTACGATGTTCCAGATCGACGGAAAGCGAGAGTGGCTGAAAGCCAGCAATGAGCAGTTGGGTGGTTCGATGGTCTATCCCTACTGGCACCCCAGTGGGAAATACTGCGCCTTCTCCACCAATCAGACACGTCAGGGATTCCACGTCGTCAGGGATGAGCGCATCGAGGTGTTCGACCTCTCGAGCGATGTCTTCGTCTACGACCCCAATTCGCATCAGATTCTCACCGACTCGTTGCTCTCCACAAAGGATTGGAGCGAGAATACGCCCACCTTCTCGCCCGATGGTCGCTGGCTCTACTACATGACCTGTCGCCAACAAGACTACCCCGCCCACTTCAAGGATGAGCAATACAACCTCTGCCGCATCGCCTTCGATCCCGACAAAGGCACCTTTGGACAACAGGTAGACACCATCTTCAACGCCGTCGAAAAGGGAAAGAGCCTCACTTGGCCCCGTCCTTCGTACGACGGCCGCTACATACTCTTTACACTTATGGACTACGGCTACTTCTCCATCTGGCACAACGAGAGCGACCAATGGCTGCTCGACTTGCAGACGGGTGAGGCGCGCGAACTGAAGGAAATCAACAGCGCAAGGGCCGACAGCTATCATAACTGGAGCGACAACTCCCATTGGATTGTCTTCACCAGTCGCCGCGACGATGGCCTTTACAGTCGTCTCTATCTGGCTGCTACCGATGGAAAGGGCCACTTCTCCAAGCCATTCATGCTGCCTCAGCGCAACCCACGCCAGTATTACAGCGCATCGGTGTATTCGTTCAACACGCCCGACTTCACCAAGACGCGCGTAGACTTCGACGCCCGGACGGCAGGACTTGAAATCATGTCGGACGAACGAGTGAAAACAGGCCAGGATGAAAGTGCCGCCAACACCCAATAACATTTTCTAGAGTAATAGTCTGATTGTGTAAATTATCTTACTTAGGTTGCAGACTTGCGCGATATTCGCTGGGAGTCTGCCCTAAATGCTTTGTACAATAACGACTGAAATAGCTTAGAGAAGCGAAATTCATCCGGTCGGCAATCTGCGTGAGCGACAGAGAGTCGTCGTTCAGCAGCTCCTTTAATATAGGTATGGTGAAACGGTCGATATACGAGGTTACACTATGACCACATTAACACCAAAGTCGTGGATACCACATGTAATGCCATACGCAAACAAGCTTGTCGTAAATAATCAACGACTGGCTCACGCCCACGAGAGCACGCGGATTACGATAACATTTGTTCACATTTCATGTGGGTAGTTTTAACACGGAGATTTAAAAATTTTCAATCGCGAAGTCCGAAGCACCAAAATAAGCCAGCCACGAGGCATTAGCGTAATCCGCTGATTGTCAATCGATTACAAAATCGCCGACGAATTTTTAGAATAAAAATGCCGTAATTATGCAAGAAAACCCGAAAAATGGGTGAGCAAAAGCGGCAGTTTCGATGAGCAAAAGCGGCAGTTTCGGTCATCAAAAGCGCCAATTTCGATGATCGAAACTGTCGGTTTTGCTCAACCGACTTTTCGACTGCTATCTCGACATTGCAAAAAAGGGATAGATATGTGGGTAGTTTTGCTTCAAAATTTTCGGGTTTTTGGAGATCGTTTTTTAACATTAAAACACGCCAAAAGTGTTAAGAAATGCCAAAACAATACATGATAACGACCGAAAAAGAATCAGAGATACGAAATATATGTTGTCGGTCGAGTAAACTAAAACTATTCAAATCGCCGATTTGGGTTAAAGTATGTTGGAAAACAAGTTGTTTCTGATATGTTCTAAGAATTTATGAGTAATTTTGTAGCAAATTATGGGTTTCATCATGAAGAAACGGGAGTATATACAGGCAAACAAAGACTGGCTCGTTGCCAAGTCAAGGGAAGAAGGCGTCAAGGCGCTACCCAAGGGCATCTTCTATAAGGTTCTGGCGGAAGGGAATCCATCCAGTGCCCAACCTTCTGTGCGCAACATCATAACCGCACATTACACGGGGAAAACCATCGACGGAAAGCAATTCGATAGCAGTCGCGGAGGTGTGCCTCTGGCGTGTAGGCTCTGCGACCTCATCGAAGGCTGGATTATAGCCATGCAACAAATGCATATCGGTGACAAATGGGAGGTCTACATACCCGCGGAGATGGGCTACGGGAAGTTCTCTCAACCGGGCATTCCTGGGGGCTCTACGCTGATATTTGAAATCGAATTGCTGGGCATCGCATGACACTACGGTAGAAATATATTCAAATATTCCAATTTACCAAAACCTATCATCATGAAGACAACCATCGACACCACCAATATGTGCTCGCACTTGCAAAAGAAACTATTCGAAGAGAATGGGGTCTATCACTCGATTTGGATAGCCATTCAGGATGATCCGGAACTGACGGCCGTCGTTCGTTCGCGCCAGCTTCACATCTATCGCAATGGAAAGAAAGTGCTAGTGTTGGCTGGAAAGTCGTCGCCTAAAATCATCCGAGAAGACAAGATATGCGAGTTGTTGCCCAAGGACCAAACATAACAAGACTCTTTGATAGTAAGAAGGGACAACCAGACTTGCTCGTCTTGAGTTTATTCGTTCTTAATATTCAAATACTCAAAGAACCGTTCCGGCCAGTAATTCATAATCAGTTCATCGGGAAAGTCGGTTTCCTCGACTAGAGGATACAATCGCTCATAATCAGCTATCTGGAACGAGATGTGCGCATCGCTCCCGAGAATTGTGGGGACATCATATTTCTTGCAAAGCCTCAGCAACTCGAGGTTGTTGTCGCGAGCGACGGACTTCTTCCGCTGAGGTGCGAGCGAGTGGTTGTTAATCTCCAGTAGGGTGTGCGACTCCTTAGCGGCCAAGACCAGCGATTCAAAGTCCAGCTCTGCCGAACCATCGCCGGGATGACTGATGATATGAATCTTCGGGTTACGGATAACTTGAATCATACCCGCCGTGTTTTCTTCTTTTGTACCACCTTTCCAACAAGCCACGTGAATGCCCGCTACACCTATGTCGAGGCGATTGAGATAGTCGTCGTCGAGGTCCAGATGACCTTCCGTGTCGAGAATGTTCACCTCGCATCCCATCAGCAATCTCACTCCGTACATCAAACGAGGAACCACAAACATATTCTTGAAATATAGCAAGGGACAAGTGCCCGGGATACTTGGTCCGTGTTCGGTGATTCCGAGCACCTGTAATCCTTTGTCGGCGGCAGCCTTTACCATCTCTTGCAAACTACTATAGGCGTGTCCAGAGGCCACCGTATGCGTGTGTGCGTCAACCAATATCTTTTTCATCTGTCACAAAGTGGAGCTTTTTTAAACTATCATAAATTTAACGGCAAATTTAGATAGAATTCTCTGATTTATCGTAACTTTGTCCTACCTTTTAAATTGTTTTATGAAATGATAGGCCAGATTATGGATTACAAGACGGGAATCGTCGAAGAAAGACGATAGTTTTGCACTCCATCGGAACTATCACAATGGCTAAAAATGAATGTTTATGGACATTGAATCAGTTCGAGATTTTGCGTTGAGTCTTCACCCGGAGGTGACAGAAGAGCTATTCGCGAAGGAATGGATATCGTGGCGCATAGCTGGAAAATGGTTTTTGCTGATGCAATTGGATGCTCCCGAACCGCGAGTGGCGGTGAAGTTGCCTCCAGGCATTGCCACAGAGCTTCGCGAGCGTTATGATGGAGTCAGGCCGGCTTATCACATGAACAAGACGCATTGGAGCGATCTCTACCTCAACGAACTTGACGACGCGTTCGTAAAGGAGCAGATACGTGCCTCTTATCAGCTGGTCGCGAGCCGACTTCCCAAGAAATTAAACATAAAATGATAGATGTTTAGGTGGGATGTTTCGTTCAAAATAGGATGAAAGAAACGACGCCATTTGTCATTTATCGAAGGCTCTTGCAAAGATAAAGGCGGAAATGTATCGTGAACGACTTAACGTTAAATAAACATAAAGTATTCATTAAATCGCTCGCGATATGAATTATTCTTACTAATTTTGTATCGCAAACGATAGAAGTTTCAATAAAACGAAATAGAATATCAATACGATTTGCGATTTCAAAGCCTTCTCCGTTGGGCCAATCTGCTGGTTCTACCGATGCAAACACAATCGTAGTAAGCGCTCGGCGGGAGGACATGAAACACTTAAAGGAACATTAAAAAAAGTAATAATTGGATAGAATATTAGCTTATATAGTACGCATCGTGGTGTGGCTTTCTGGACTTGCCAAACCATTGTCGCGACTTGGCCTTTGCCGTTACGAGGAATACACCGAGGGGCAAACCTTGAAGATATTGCTGGTGGGGTATAACGGTGCGAGGAATACGGGTGCCGATGCGCGTGTGGTGGCGCTTACGCAACAACTGGAGCAGGCATTAGGAGGCACCGATGCAGAACTGACGGTGATGACGCTCGACGTGGAAAACATGAAGGGCTATTTCTCCGAATCGGTGCGTATGTTGCACTTCACCACCGTATTCGTTTTCTCCCTGCTCAGGGCCTGTTCGCGTCATCATGCGGCCATCCTTTGCGAGGGGTCCACGCTGACCCCGACTTTTGCCGAAGCCCTCTGCGTGTTTTATTGTGAGGCGGCAGGCATCATGCGCCGACAAGGCAAACCGTGTATGGCTTACGGCTCTGAGGTGGGACGCCTCAACGGCTGGCTCGCCCGACTGAGCACCGACATGTGTAGCGACACCTATTTCATGGTGCGCACGGAGGAGTCGTTGTGCAACCTCCAGGCACTGGGCCTGAAGGGACATATCGGCACCGACACCGCTTGGACATTCCAGAGCGAAGAAGGTGAGGACTGGGCCCGTCAGCGTCTGATGGAGGCTGGTTGGGACGGTCGGCAACCACTCATGGGTGTGGCACCGCTCAACCCTTATTGCTGGCCCGTCCGTCCGTCGTTGTGGCGATGGATGAAAGCGCAGGTCACTCGCGACTTCTCGCAACAATACGACAAGCTCTACTTCTTCAGCGATAGCAAGGAACGGCGCGAGCGGTTCGAACGCTATCTCTCGGCGATGGCAGCCGCCGCCAATCACTATAGTCAGGAACACAATGCCTTTGTGGTGATTCTGGGTATGGAGCAACTCGACGCTGGGGTGTGTGATCTGTTGGAGCAACGTATAGAGACTCCGCATGCGGTGTTCACGTCGAAGACTTGCAACGTATTCCAGATGACGGGTTTGTTGCGACAATTGTGCATCCTGCTCACATCGCGCTACCATGCCTCTGTGCTCAGCATGGAGCATGCCATTCCCATCGTGGCCGTATCGATAGACGCTCGTCTGAACGGGGTGATGCGTGAGGTTGGACTGGCCGACGACTATCTGCATCAGGCTAGCGACGACGACTTGGAAAGTAAGATCAAGGAATCTCTGCAAAAAGCAGGTGAGCACGAACAGGAAATAAAGGAAACGATAAGGCATCATCTGCCTATCTATAAGGAAAACACAATGGCGATGAGCCGATTCTTTGTAAAATGGCTACACGAGAAATTTTCATAACAGGCGCTACGGGATTACTGGGTACGGAGGTCGTGTCGCGATTGCTGAAGACCACCGACCACACGATTCGTGTGCTGGTGCGAGCCGACTCGGAAGAGGAGGCCGCCAGTAGGTTGCGCTCTCTTTGGTGGGACGACGCCGAACTGGCGGGTTCCGTGGGCAAGCGGGTCTTGCCTGTGGTGGGCGACATCACCAAACCTCTATCCGGTTTGTTGTTGTTACCCGACGCCATAACCCACGTCATCCATTGTGCCGCCGACACGGGGCTACAGAAATCATGCCGGGAATTGTGGAGCATCAATGTGGAGGGGACGCGGAATGTGGTGAATATGACCAAGACATTGCCAAATCTCGAACGTTTCACTTATGTATCCACTGCCTACGTGGCTGGCACCCAGAGCGGACGCATCATGGAGGATGCGCCGTTGAAGGACCGTTTCTATAGTCTCTACGAACAGAGCAAGGCGGAGGCGGAAGGTATCGTCAGGGCATCGAGTCTGCCCTTTATCGTCTGCCGTCCGGGTATGATTGTGGGCAATAGTCGGACTGGTCGTACCCGTAATTTCAACACCGTGTATTACGTGCTTAAACTGATGTTGCAAGGAAAGCTACGCATTCTGCCCGTGAGTAGTCGGCAGACGGTCAACGTGGTGCCCGTGGACTATGTGGCGCATCAGGTGGCCGACCTTACGTTTAATCCCTCTGCCAAGGGCAAAACCTTCCATCTCACGGCACCTGCCGACCAATTGCCTCAAGTTGGCGAACTGATAGAAGCCGTCAGGAGATGGGCAAAGGACAACCTCCAGATAGACATTCCCAAGGCGCTTTGCATTCCAATACCCTTGCTCCGCACCATCGGAAAACGCTATAATGCCGGAAAGGACGCCAAAAGCCGTTCGCTACTCTCGAACCTCACGGCACTCATGCCCTATTTCCTCGACGATCACATCTTCGACCGCGCCAATACGGACCAATTCACGGGAGAGTATTCGATGGACTGGCACGAATACCTGCCCACCCTACTCGAATTTGCCTGCCGGCATAATTTCATGCGGTTGTCGGACCAGACCATCTTCCAACAGGCTATGGTTCGCCGTGAGAGTCGCCACTACCCCATTACCTACTACAACATCTCCGCCAACGGAACGGAGCGAATCTCCGGAAAGGAGATGAATGTCCTCGTGGGCCAGTATGTGAATAGACTTCAGAGTCTGGGGGTGAAACCTGGAGCCACCGTAGCGCTCTCGGGCATCAACTGTGCTGAACATGCCGCCATCGACAATGCCATCGGACTGGTGGGAGCGGTCAGCGTGCCCATCTATTACACTACACCTGCCGACGAGATTACCCTACTTCTCAACAAGAGTGGCGCCCGATGGTTCTTCGTGGGCGATGAGCGGGTGATGAAGAACGTAGAAGACTTGTCTGCCGATGTGCAGATCATTCCGTTCGGGCCGCTGGGAAAGGCGGAACACGATGTGGCTACGGCCGATATTCCTCACGCTACTTATAGCAACGAACTAGCCACCATCCGCTATACCTCTGGTACAACCGGAGAGCCCAAGGGCGTGATGTTCAATTATAGTCAGCTGAAATGGATGGGGGAAGTGCTCACCAACCTCCTTTCATGGCGCGACCGCAACCGAGAGATGCGCTACCTTTCGTTCCTGCCCATGAGTCATGTGGTGGAGGGCATTCTGGCGGCCTATGCTCCTTATTGCATGCTTTGTCGTGCACAAATCTACTATCTGAACGATTTCCAGATGCTTATTCAGGCTTTGCCGCAGGTGCGCCCAACGGTATTCTTCTCCGTACCCCGTTTCTATGAGAAACTATGGGAGCAAATCGGTCAGAACCCATTGGGGCAACGATACCTGAAGATGAGCGACGGCGCG
>JAILAI010000081.1 GCA_024681705.1 Prevotella sp. | reverse complement strand
AAAAAGATGTATCTTTGCACCCGCATCAATGGGCTTGACAGGATTTGACGGCAAGACGAGATGGTGCGTAAGCATGTGGAGTGAAGACTGTGAACTCTTTAAACAACTCGGTCAAAAAATTAATTGGCAACAATGAGTATGCTCTCGCTGCTTAATCGAAGTATAGTAGATTACTAGCTTAATTCTCTTACTAGGTAGGAGAACGAGACGTCGCTCCAAGGGTGTTGTTCCGAATCTGAGGGTGAAGCGGCGCAGTAAAATCGGAAATAGTCGAGGCAGTCCCCGATGTCGCGATGAAGTTTTAGGGGATAAGGGTGTAGTTGGTGGTCCAGGTCTTGCTACATCACGAAAATCAAGTCTGGAATAAGCATGTAGAAAGCGCATGGTTTCCTTGTGCGGACGTGGGTTCGAATCCCACCAGGTCCACAAAGACAAGAAGTCCTCCACTTACCTTTTCGGGTGGGTGGAGGATTTTCTATTTATATTGGTCCCTTGGCTTTTGGAACGCTTGAGCCCAGATAGACTTGGAAAACAATAGCGACTATCCATCAAGACTGATACTCTCGATGCGTAGTTTCATGATTCCAGCTGGCACGCGAACTTCCACGACATCACCAGCTTTCTTGTTCAATAACGCCTGGGCGATGGGCGACTTAATGGAGATTTTCCCTTCGCGGATGTTGGCTTCGTGAGGGCTTGCGATGGTATAGGTCATGCGTTGGTTGTTGGCCATATTGGTCATCTCCACCTTGCAAAGCAACTGAACACTATCGGATTTCAACCTTGACATATCGACGACGCGGGCATTTTCCAACACGCGTTGCTTGAAACGGATACGTCCCAATAGGCGCGCCTGCTCACGCTTGGCCGCATGATACTCGAAATTCTCGCTGAGATCGCCCTTGTCGCGCGCCTCGGCGATGGCATCCCTCACCTGAGGTAGTTCCACACTTTCCATGTGACGAAGTTCGGCTACAAGCTTATCGTAGCCTTCTTGTGACATATACTCCATTTTATCTTGTCTTTCTTGAAATCATAAAGTATCTGAATAATGGATGCAAAATTACGAATATTTGGGCAGAAATGCGTATTTTTGCATATTGATTTAATAGATTTTAGCGATATGATAGATCAGATTATTGCCTATAACAAGACCTTCGTGGAAAGAAAGGACTACGAAAAATTCCTTACCGACAAGTATCCCGACAAGAAACTCGCCGTGCTCTCGTGCATGGACACACGACTCACCGAGCTATTGCCTGCCGCCCTCGGGTTGAAGAATGGCGACGCCAAAATCATCAAGAACGCTGGAGGACTCGTCATCTCGGCTTTCGACTCCGCCATGCGTAGCCTCATCGTTGCCATCTACGAGCTGGGCGTTGAGGAAATCATGGTGGTTGCCCACTCCCATTGTGGTGCCTGCCACATGAGCTACGACCACTTCCATCACGAAATGATAGCCCGAGGCGTGACCGACCAGACGCTCGACACCATCCGCAAATGCGGCATCGACCTGAACGCATGGCTGGAGGGATTCAAGGACACGCCCGAGTCGGTGCGCAAGACGGTGGCCACCATCAAGACCCATCCGCTCGTGCCGAAGGACATCGTGGTGAGAGGTTTCATCATCGACTCGGAGACTGGTGAGTTGGAAGAAGTGAAAGGTTGAGATGAACATCGAGGAGTTTCGCGACTATTGTCTGTCGCTTCCCGGCGTGACCGAAGCCACACCCTTCGAGAAATTCTCAAAGGGGAAGTTCACCATCCTCGTGTTCTACGTCGGCGGCCACATGTTCTGCTACTTCAATATCGACGATTTCAAAGAGATAACGGTGAAATGCCTTCCCGACGACATGGCCAACTTGAAGGAGCAATACGAGGCCGTTGGCGAACCATACAACGGTGACAAACGTCATTGGATTGGCGTCAAACTCGGCATGGACATGGCGGACGAGGAGGTGAAAGCCATCGTTCGGCAATCGTACGAACTGGTAAAAAAGAAAAGGAGATGAAAAGCAATCATGACGCAATGGGAAGGGCCATCGCCGACTATTGGAAAGACGGAAAGGCCGATAGACTCAGGGTATTCTCACCGATGTTCGAAGAAGACGAGATACCTGTGGAGATGCTATTCCGCCAACCACAAGACATGCCCGTCATAGAGCGCAAGGCTCTCAACATGGCTCGTGGCAAGGTGCTCGACGTGGGAGCTGGTGCCGGATGCCATTCGCTGGCCTTGCAAGAACAAGGACTGGAGGTGACGGCCATCGACATCTCCCCGCTCGCCGTCGAAACCATGAAACAACGTGGGGTGAAGAAGGCGTTGGAGCAAGATTTCTTCACGCTAAGCGGTTCTTTCGACACCATTCTCATGCTCATGAATGGCATTGGCATCGTGGGGAACTTGGAACGAATGCCCGACTTCTTCCGACAACTGGACAAGGTGCTGGCCGATGGCGGACAATTGTTGTGCGACTCTACCGACATCTGCTACGTGTTCGAAGATGACGAAGGAAACATCGACTATCCCGATTTAGGCCACTACTACGGTGAGCTGAGCTACCGGATGCAATACAAAGACACGATCAGCGAATCTTTCCCCTGGCTTTATATCGACGTAGAAACGTTGAAAAGCGTAGCCGCTGAGAATGGCTATTCCGTAGAGATTGTCATCGAAAGCGACCATTACGACTATCTGGCAAGAATCACCAAAAAGTAGGTTCCGTTGAGCCAGCTTATAGAATAAGAATAAAGCCCTTCGTCCGCGCTATAGACGAATCGACAACAATGTACCCCCTCAACCTATGGATGAGTTGTTTACTCGCCGATAATCGTTACCACCAAGCGTCGTGATCCACCGTAATTTCGGTATTCACAAAGGTAGATGCCTTGCCAAGTGCCCAGATTCAATCGGCCATTGGTAATGGGGATGGTAATACTCACACCACTAAGCGTCGACTTCGCATGGGCGGGCATGTCGTCGGCACCTTCCAATGTATGCACATATTCCTGACGGCTTTCGGGCACCAGACGGTTGAAAATGGTCTCCATGTCTACCCGCACGTCGGGGTCACAATTCTCGTTGATGCTCAGTCCGCAACTGGTATGCTTCGTAAAGATGTTCACGATGCCCGTTTTGGGTAGCTGGGGCAATTGACGTACGATCTCGTCGGTTACCAGGTGGAAACCACGATTCCGAGCTCTCAATGCTATTTCTATTTGTTGTATCATTTCTTTCTTTGTTAGGTTCACAATACGAGATGCTTCATCGGATGACCGCCCCACATGCTATCGTTTGCATATCGGAAGCCCATCGACGCATACAAAGCCTCGCCAGAGGGGTTGCCCTGATCGACCAAAAGGCCCAGACAAGGCAGGTTCATCTGGTTGGCGCGTTCTTTCGTGGCGAGAATCAATCGACGTGCAATGCCCTTCCGACGGTAGGCGGGCAAGACGGCCAACGAGTCGAGATAGAGTTCGCCGGCTTGCGTCTCATCGCCCATAGCGGAGTGGTCTTTGCCAATCATCTCGCGAGCGGCATTGATGAAAGCACGCCGCAACTGGTGTAATTGGCCACCATCGTAGCTGACCGAGACACCCACCACCTTGTCGCCATCCATAGCCACCAATGCATTACGATAGCTATATTGTGAATCTTCCCGCTCCACGAGGCTAATCATCATCCTACGGAAATCGTCCAGACCATAACCCTCGCCACAAAAATGCAGACAACAATCGTCGGTCATTGCCATCATGATCAATCGTGCTATCTCGCTAGCTTGCCCGCGTGTGGCAGCTCTCATCTCAAATGCCATTTGGGTGTTCTGAATTATAACGTCGTTGAAATCAGAACGCAAAAGTATGAAAATCTTTTTGCATCGTCAAGAAACGCGCCTCTATTTTATGCTTTTTAAAGAAACGGACAGGCTCGTATAATGCCCAAACATCTCTGTTTTTCATCGGTTTTTCTGCTCCGTTCGGGCAAACATTCCCGTTGCATCGTAAAAAAGAGTTGATTTCTTTTGTCCGATGTGCGATTTTTAGTAACTTTGCATTCGAAAATATATCGTGGTTCGAAAACCGATTAAAAAGGGAATGGGGTGAAAGACCTCAACTGTCCCGCAGCTGTAAGTCGCCTTTGAACCGTAGCAAGCACACGAAGTCACTGATATTATTGGGAAGACGCTTGCTTTACGAGCGATAAAGTCAGAAGACCTGCCACGATATGAACCTACCGACGTCCCTCTGGGGTTAGGGCGGCGGAAGACGAATCAGATGAATGTATAAACGGCTGATCATGATTGTCACGCTGTTTCTGGTCATTGCTAACGTAGGCTGGGCTCAGGAGCAATTGGACACGACACTTCAGATGAAAGAAGTGATTGTGACCTCTAAGCTGACCTATCGTGAAGTCATTCCCTCGCAAAAGCTTAGTGGCGAGCAACTTCAAGGACTCTCGGCGCTATCGGTGGCCGATGCCATGCGCTATTTCTCGGGTGTTCAGCTGAAGGACTATGGTGGTGTTGGCGGTGTGAAAACCGTCGACGTGCGTTCCATGGGCACCAATCATCTGGGCGTGAGCTACGACGGAATCGTGTTGGGAAACGCTCAGAACGGTCAGATTGACCTAGGGCAGTTCTCGCTTGACAACGTCGACGAGATTGCCCTCTACAACGGACAAAAGAGCGCTATCTTCCAATCGGCTAGCGACTTTGCTTCGGCCTCATCGGTGTATATCCGAACCCGATTGCCCCAATTCGAAGATGGAAAGCGGCAGAATTGGAAAGCCAAAGTGAAATATGGAGCCAGCGACCTGTTGCGTCTTTCAACACTCTACGAGCAGAGATTGGGCAACGATCTTCGCCTAAGTGTGAATGCCGAGGTGCTGACGGCAAGCGGTAAATATCGCTTCCGCTACCTTCGAAAGAACCTCGATGGCACCACCGCCTGGGACACGACCGCCGTGAGAGAAAACGGCGACATTCATGCCGAAAGAGTAGAGGCCAACCTCCATGGCGTGCTCAATCAGGGCACATGGCAATTGAAAGGCTACCTCTACAACTCGCAAAGGGGCATACCGGGCGCCATCGTGAACAACGTCTGGAGAAGGGGCGAGCGGCAGGGCGACCTGAATACATTTGTACAAGGTCAATATCAGCGCTCCATCGGAAATGTGTTTAGCACCAAATGGCTTGCCAAGTACGCTTTCTATCGTACACACTACGTGAACCGCGACTCGACCATTCTACCCGTCGACCACGTATACAAACAACAGGAGGTTTTCTTCTCAAGTGCCAACGTGGTGGAGATTCTACCCAACTGGAGTGCCTCGCTAAGCTATGACCTCAGGTGGAACAAACTCCATGCGGACACCTATAACTTTGCCTTTCCGCAACGCTTCACCCATGCCCTTTCGGTGGCTACGGCCATCGATTATCGTCACCTGAAGATGCAGGGATCGCTCGTGGGCACATTGGTGAACGACAAACAACGTCCGGCGGGAACGAAGCGTCACTCGACTCTGAGCAAGCTCACACCCGCCCTATTCATCTGCGTTTACCCCTTGCGACAAGCACGATGGCTCTCGATGCGTGCCTTTGCCAAACAAAGCTTCCGCATGCCAACGTTCAACGATCTCTATTACACCGACTTCGGCAATGCCAACCTGAAGCCCGAGAAGGCCACTCAATATGACGTTGGAATCGTGTTGAGCAAGCACTTCGCCAGCGGTATCATCACTCATGTGGGGTTGCAAGCAGACGCCTATTATAACAAGGTGAAGGACAAGATTATCGCCTATCCTAAAGGGCAACAATTCCGTTGGACGATGCTCAATCTAGGAGAAGTGGACATTCGCGGCATCGACGTGATGGCCGAGAGTTCATTCCGCCTCAGTCCTTCCTATGCTCAGCACCCCGTCGTCGGCACGATTCGTTGCCAATACACTCATCAACGGTCGATAGATGTGACCGACGCATCGAAGCCTTTCTACCGCCACCAGATTCCCTATATCCCGCGCCATAGCGGCTCGGCCATC
>JAILAI010000064.1 GCA_024681705.1 Prevotella sp. | reverse complement strand
CCCATTCTGTAAGGAAGCATGAGTCTTAAAAACTTTTAAATTCTCTTTGCTTCCCATCCTACTATCAATAATAATTCGTATCTTTGTTTTTTAAAACAAATACTTCGCGCATGAAAACAAAGTTTATTATAGCAACATCGTTGCTTTTAGCTTTTATCCTGCCTGTCCAAGCACAAAAACGGAAGGCTGTACGCAAGGCTCCTGTAGCCCAGCCGGTTGTCGTTGAGGAAACACCGGCTCAAAGGCTCTTCAAGACCATGTTGCCCGCTACGGCTAAAGTTCTATTCGTAGATAGCATCGTTGTCGAGAAAGCCGATTTTATCAAGCATATTCCATTGAGCAAACAAGCTGGTTCCATCAGCACATACGAGCAATTCTTCAATCGTCCGGCTCAGGTTCCTCTTTCGGTTTTCCAAAACGAGTTTGGCGACCGTTGCTTCTATGCTGATGGCGACACGTTGGCTACAGCCCTCTACTCCATCGATCAGCTTGGCAATCAGATGAGCAAGCCACGTGAACTCACCGAACTGGGAGCCGACTACCGCTCGCCCAACTATCCTTTCCTCATGTCCGACGGAATGACTCTTTTCTTTGCTGCTAAAGGCGAGCACTCCATTGGCGGATACGACATTTTCATGACGCTCTATGACAACGAGGAAGGACGATTCTATCGCCCAGAGAACTATGGTCTACCCTTCAATTCCACAGCCAACGACTATCTCATCGCCATCGATGAGTTCAACGAGCTGGGTTATCTTGTTAGCGACCGCTATCAACCCAACGGGAAGGTGTGCATCTATACCTTTGTGCCACAATTCCCTCGCATGAGTTTCGAAGACGAAGAAATCTCCGACGAGCGTTTGCGACGCTACGCCCGTCTCAATAGTATTAGCGACACATGGGGCTTTGGAAACCGCCTGGAGGCTCTCCAACGATACCAGAACGTTGTTAGCCAAAATGCCCAGGGGGCTGATGCCGGTTCGTTCTCCTTCGTTATCAACGATGTTGTTGTTTATCATCAGTTGAAGGACTTCCGCTCTCCTCAATCACGGCAACTCTACAAGCAATATGCAGAACTTGAGTCAGAGCTCAATACCGACAAGCGTACGCTCGAACTGCAACGCGACAAGTTTGCCAATGCCTCCGCTCGTGAACAGCGGCAGATGCGCGAAGTCATGTTGAAACTTGAGAACGAGATTAACGAGTCCCTGCCAAAATTGCAGCAGATGGCAAAAGAGATTCGTTACATCGAAAACCGCGTTCTGCAATAAGAATCTATGCAATAAGGAATCCGTCTTTAATTTTCATAAAAAGAACAAATACCCCATACTACAATGAAACATTTTCCTGAATCAGAACTCATTATTAATGCAGACGGCTCATGTTTCCATCTGCATCTGAAACCAGAGCAGTTGGCCGACCGAGTCATCCTCGTTGGCGACCCCGCCCGTGTAAACACCGTTGCAGCCCACTTCGATTCCATTGAATGTGAAGTGCAGAGCCGCGAGTTCCATACCATCACCGGTTACTATAAAGGCAAACGCATTACTTGTCAGAGTCACGGCATAGGTTGCGACAACATTGATATTGTGATGAACGAACTCGACACATTGGCTAATATCGACTACGAGACTCGTACCGAGCGCCCGGAGCATCGTACCCTTACCTGCGTCCGCATCGGCACTTGTGGCGGTCTACAGCCTTTTACCCCGACGGGAAGTTTCGTGGCATCGGTGAAAAGCATCGGCTTCGACGGGCTCCTCAACTTCTATGCCGACCGCAATAAGGTGTGCGACCTCGAACTCGAAGAGGCTTTTAAGAAGCACATGAATTTGGATCCCATCAAGGGTGCACCCTATGTTTCCATTGCCGATGTAGAACTCATTAATCAGATTGCTCAAGACGACATGGTGCGCGGCTATACCATTTCATGTGGTGGTTTCTATGGTCCGCAAGGTCGAGTTCTTCGTGCCGACATTGCCGATCCCGACCAGAACAAAAAGGTTGAGTCATTCGAGTATAACGACCTGAAAATCTGCAACTTTGAGATGGAGTCCAGCGCCCTTGCAGGCCTCGCCTCACTTCTTGGACATCGCGCTATGACCTGCTGCATGGTCATCGCCAACCGCTATGCTAAGGAAATGAACACAGAGTATAAGAACTCCATAGACACGCTCATCACGAAGGTGCTTGACAGAATATGAAAAAAGTCGTCAGAGCCATTGCCACAATCTTTTTGCTTTACGCAGCTTTCTTCATTGTCATTCGTGATGTACTCAGTATATTATCTATGCAACCAGGAAATGAGCGTACTGCTATTTCTGAATGGATTATACCTGACATCGTAGCATTGATTGCTATCGGCTACAGTATCTATTCCATTGCAAGGAAAACGAAAACCTTAGAAAGATGAACACGGAAACAATCTGCGCTCTTGCAACGGCTTCAGGCGGTGCTCTTGGCATCATAAGAATCTCAGGCCCTCAATCGCTTGAGATTCTTTCTCACATCTTCACCAAAAACCTCTCAGATGCCCGCCCAAATACCATCCATTACGGACACCTTGTCGAGCATTCAGACGAGTCAACTGTTGTGTCGCAGCATCCCATCGACGAGGTTTTGGTAAGCGTATTCCGTGCTCCCCATTCCTATACAGGCGAAGATAGCGCAGAAATTACCTGTCACGGCTCTCGCTATATTCTAAATAAGGTATTGGAGCTCCTCATGCACTACGGATGCCGTATGGCAAACCCTGGCGAATATACCATGCGTGCCTACCTCAACGGC
>JAILAI010000051.1 GCA_024681705.1 Prevotella sp. | reverse complement strand
CGCGAACAGGAGTTCGTCGACAAGATTCAGGGGCTGAGCTACGCCGAGATAGCGCGGCGTGGCGGCGGCATCCTCAACTCGGCCGACCGACTGCACGACATGAGCGAGGACGAACTGTACCATCGCTCCATGCAGCGCGTCGACGAAATCATTGCAAAGGGAACGGGCGCCGTCGAGATAAAGAGCGGTTACGGACTCAACACCGAGGACGAGCTGAAGATGCTGCGCGTGATTCGACGCATCAAGGAGACGAGTCCCATCACCGTACGAAGCACCTTCTTGGGTGCACATGCCGTAGGCAGAGCCTTCGGCAGGCGACAAGAGGCGTATGTCGACTACGTCGTCAAGGAGATGATTCCCGAGGTGGGGCGGCAGGGATTGGCTGATTTTGTCGACGTGTTCTGCGATAAGGGATTCTTCACGCCTGAAGAGACAGCCCGCATTCTGGAGGCCGCTGCACCCTATGGCATGAGGCCCAAGATTCACGGTCAGGAGCTGGCCGACAGCGGTGGTGTTAAGGTGGCCGTCGAACATGGTGCACTGAGTGTGGACCATCTGGAAAGCATGACCGCATACGATATCGAACTGCTGCGTCATGCCCATCGTGAGCATCCGGGGGCCGCAACCATTCCTACAGCTTTGCCCGGCACCAGTTTTTTCCTGAACATGCCTTTCGCTCCGGGCCGTACGATGATCAATGCTGGGCTTCCGCTGGCCATCGCCTCCGACTACAACCCAGGCTCTACGCCATCGGGCGACATGAAGTTCGTGGTGTCGCTGGCCTGCATTAAGATGCGCTTGCTTCCCAAAGAGGCTCTCAATGCCGCCACGATGAACAGTGCTGCCGCGATGGGAATATCAGCTTCGCACGGCAGTATCACGCGGGGGAAGGTGGCCAATTTCTATCTTACGCATCCCATTCCCTCAATCGCTTACATCCCTTACGCCTATACGCAGCCCGTCATCAGTCGTGTGTTCCTGAAGGGCGAGGAAGTGTTGACGAGACAGAACTGAGAGGGTCGTTGTCCGTCATTTCATGTTGCATGCGGCATCGTTTTGAAACGTCATCGGCATAAGAAAATGGCAAAAGTGATGGAAAAATGATAAGTTTTGCTGCAAAAAGTAAGGAATATCAACAGAAATGTGTAATTTTGCAACCGCAAAGGACGATAATTCAATTTTAATAAACAAGCAAACACATGAAAAAGATCAGAGCAGCCGTCGTAGGATACGGCAACATCGGTCGCTTCGCCATCGAAGCATTGGAAGCATCGGAAGACTTTGAAATTGCTGGTGTCGTACGTCGTAACGGCGCGCAGGACAAGCCTGCAGAACTGGCACCCTATGAGGTGGTGAAGGATATCACGGAACTGAAGGACGTCGACGTGGCCATTCTCGCTACGCCTACTCGTTCATGCGAAGAATATGCGAAGAAGATATTGCCGTTGGGTATCAATACTGTCGATTCGTTCGACATTCACACCAACATTCGCGGCTACCGTGAGCGCCTGATGGAACTGAACAAGCAGACGAGAACCGTCAGCGTTATCGCTGCCGGATGGGATCCGGGATCGGACAGCATCGTCCGCACCCTCATGCAGAGTCTCGCTCCGAAGGGACTGAGCTACACCAACTTCGGTCCGGGCATGTCGATGGGACACTCTGTCTGTGTGCGCTCGAAGGAAGGCGTTAAGAACGCGCTGTCCATGACGATTCCTCTGGGTGAAGGCATTCATCGCCGCATGGTTTATGTGGAACTGGAAGACGGAGCCAAATTGGAAGACGTCACCGCTGCCATCAAGGCCGATCCCTATTTCGCCAACGATGAGACGCACGTCTTCGCCGTCGAGAGCGTCGATGCCGTAAAGGATATGGGTCACGGTGTGAATCTGGTGCGCAAGGGTGTGAGCGGAAAGACACAGAACCAGCGTCTGGAGTTCAACATGAGCATCAACAACCCGGCTCTGACGGCTCAAGTACTCGTCAACGTGGCTCGTGCCTCGATGCGCCAGCAGCCTGGATGCTACACCATGGTGGAACTTCCCGTCATCGATATGCTGCCCGGCGAGCGTGCCGATTTGATTGAACATCTGGTATAAAACTTCATCCTCAACGAGTAGAAAAGAATAGCCTGTCGCTTTGACGGGCAAACTGATATAAAAAAAGCAGGTGAGAGACTCAATGCCTCTCACCTGCTTTTTATGTCGGGATTCGTTCTTTCGTTTATCTCACCACCTTCTTTCCGTTGATGATGTAGACGCCTTTCTTGAGTCGTCCTTCACTAACCCTTCTACCAGTAAGGTCGTAGATGCCTTCAACCATATTCTGCTTCACAGTGCTGATGCCTGTCGAAATGGCCGGTGCCACCTCCATCTCCTTATAGAGGCAAATGTCATCCTGTCCGGAACTGTAGACACGGAACATGGTGCTAGTAGAGTTATAGCGCAGGTAGTAGTCCTTGCCATAGCTCTTCACCGTAGCCACACTGTCAGTGCCGATAGAGACATTCCACTTGAAGTAGACAGTGGATGCAGTTGTTCCAGAAGTAATATACTTGCTGTATTTTCCATTTGTACTTGAGTATACACCTATATATGCCTCAGCAACGGTGTCGAAAATGGTACACGTATCCTTATCGAATGTCAGCACCACGGGCACCACCTCAAAGTCTGCATTCGACATCAGGTCGATGATGCCATCCTCGTCAGGTTTCACATAGCCCGTCAGACCCTTGTTCACGTCAATTCCGTTATAAGCCACATTGTAGTCCTTGGCAACGATGAGGTAGTTCTTGCCCGACTCAAGGTCAGCGCTCGACGTAACAATCTGATAGCAGCCTTCGGTAGCGGCCAATGGAGTGGTGGCATCAATAACAGTCAGTGTGTAGCTGGCCGTTGCTGCATTGTAGTAAGTGGTGCCTTCGAAGGTGGCAGTGATGGTGGTGGTGCCAATGGCTTTCGTCGTCAGTTCACCAGTTGTCTCGTCGACTTCAGCCACATCGGTATCGCTGCTCGAATAGCTCACCACGATTTCGTCGGCCTCAGGACTGATGGTCAGGCTCGGGGCGATAGCGACATAGCCAAGTTTGGTCTTCACCTCGCTTGCACTGAAGGTCAGCTCAACGTCCTCGTTCACGTTCAGCGTGTAGCTGGCCGATGCTGCATTGTAATAAAAGTTGCCGGCAAATGTTGCCGTAATGGTCGTTGTGCCGGCGCCCTTTGGCGTCACCTCACCCGTTGATGCGTCTACGGTGGCCACACTGGTGTCGCTGCTCGAATAGCTCAAAGTGATGTTTGCACCACTGGGGGTGATGTTCAGTGTCGGAGCGGTGAAACTCTTACCTACAGTGGCGTTTGCTGTTTCCTCGCTATAACTTAGTGTTACATCCTGTTTTGGCACTTCAACATATTCTACGTAGAGATTAGCCAAAATCATCGCAGAGTTTGTGCTGCTGGTGTAAACCGTGAAGCGTGGACTGGACGCGTTGTAGAGCATGCGACCATAAGTATCATGTTTCATTACGATTTCTCCAGCCTCTTCTGCAATAGACCACTGATATGCATTTTCACCATAAGCGAGGGTCTTACTTGCCGAAGGATAAAGGAACTTACCATCTGCGTTTATAAACGAGTATTTATTTCCGCTTCCATCGAGTGTAAACACCTCAACGTCATCGTTGATGACGATGAGACCGTTGTCGTTGTCAACAGTTATGTCGTAAGCAGGAGTCAGATAGGTGTTCGACAGACTTCCCGCAGCCACTTCCTTACTGGGACATGCAATAACGCAGCGCAGACCCGAAACCAAATCGTCGGCAGATGTCACCTTGCGGAAGACATAGCTGGTGCCGATGCCCCCATTATTGATGATGTAGCGAGCCGCGTAAATATTACTCTCCTCACCATCGGCATTCACGGCGATGGCACTCAGCGTGGTGGAAGCTTCAATCAGGATGGGTTCCGTGTAGACCGTGCTGTTTACCGTAGGCGTTGACCCGTCGGTGGTGTAGTAGATGGTTACATCCTCTTCGTCACAACTGATGCTGACGGTCTGCGCCTCGGTGTATACACCAGGATTGGGTGAGAAAGACAGCGTCGCTGCTGTCGGAACTTTATACACGAACGAGACAGTACCGTCGCTGTTCTGCGTGATGCTGTTCACTTCCCAGTCCATATAGTAAGTGCCGTTGCTGGTCTTGTTGTTGAATTTCGCAGCCGGCGTGGTAGATTGACTGAAGGCGTTCACCGAACCATAGGGGAATGGGTCGTTAGCCATATATTCAAAACTGTAATACTTTGTAAAGTTATAAGTCTCATACTGATATTCGTTGTCGGCAGGAATCCAAGTCATGCGCTGACGAGAGGGGGTGTCATTCGGTTGGTTGTTTGCCCATGTTAAAGAGTCGTAGTCCACATGAAGAATGAGCAGTCCGTCGCCGGGCAGACTCTCGTCCCAGCCGCTAAACTGTCGGTTCTCCAGAAGGAAGTACTCTTTGTTGTTATTATCATTATAAATAATGTACGCGTCACCGCCGTCCTGCAACGACTTCATGTTTTCCACTTTGGTGTTCTTGTCCAGTTCAACAGGCGTCTTCCATCCTGCCACCCAGCGCTCATAGCTGGTGTAGCCGGCCGGCTGATAGCCGTCGCCGTTGTAGGAGCCGCTGTCCATCAAGTCCCAGTAGCCCATGCCCTGTCCGCCGCTATAGTCGGTATCGTAGAAATCAGGATAGCCCAAGCAGTGGCTGAACTCATGGCACATGGTACCTATACCGGCTATCTTTCCTGTACTTCCATTCAGCTCTGGTCCGCAGGCATAGGTGTTGATTGTCACACCGTCAATGGTTTGTGGTCCGCTGCCGTCACCAAAATAATTGGCTGCGTCCAGTGTCCATTCGTGCGGCCAGATGGTGCTTGAAGCACCGCCGTCGGCTTCGCCCTTGCCGGCATAGACCACATACACCTGGTCTACTTCGCCATCACCGTCCCAGTCGTAGTCGGCGAAATTCACGTCGTTGGCAGCCAGCTGGCATGCCTCGATGACCATCGTTGCAGGATACTTGTCGTCACCGCTACTGTCGTTTCCGCCATAATAGGATTGTGTATTGGAAACCGTATAGGGTCCCACGACGTCGAATGTCAGTTCAAACTGCCCGTCGCTCTGCTTGTAGAAATAGTCGCGCATGGAACCTTTGAAGCCTAAATTGGCATTGGTGTAATTCTCCTCATTGGCAATGCTTTGAAAGAGCGCGTTGTTGTTGGAGGACTTGAAACTTACATTAGAGAAGTTTACCAGAATTATGATGCCCTTCTTCTGGCCTTTATAGTTGCCCACTTCACCCACAC
>JAILAI010000049.1 GCA_024681705.1 Prevotella sp. | reverse complement strand
CGACTGGGATCGTCATCTTGCTCACGTCAGCAACATCTACGACATGCTCCTACCCTATCTGCTCACTGGTGGTGCTCTGAACGACGACAATCTTGGCATCAGGGAGAGTGGAAACGGAATACCCGACATCATTGACGAAGCTCGAAACGAAGTAGACTTCTTCCTCAGCATCCGCGATGGTGAGGGCTATTCGCAAGGCGTTACAAATCCGAGTTCCGAGTGGACGGTGATGTATCAGGCAGCTTGCACCACTATGGCCGCATGGGCCAATGCCGCCAACTGCGCCATCATTGGTGAAGCCTTCCGTCTTCAAGGCAACGATTCACTTCGCGCCTATTACACCGAAGAAGCCATCAAGGCTTTCCGCTATGCCAGCAAGCAAACCGAACAACAACTCGACGACAAGCAAGATGTTGGTAGCATCAGCATGCGTGGTCGCGACTTCCGCCAGATGGCAGCTGCCTTCCTCTACAACCTCACTGGAGAGAAGGAATGGGAAGACATCATGGCATCCGAGAGTATGATTAAGGACAAGAACTCAATGCTCTTCAACAAAGGTCGTCAGGGCTATTTCGTGGCCAATGTCACCAATGAGTTCAAGGCGGGCGAAGTGGGATTCTGCCAGTTGTGGGCAGCTGCCGCCTATCTGATTTGTCCTCACACTCGGCATTACAACGACCTCTATCAGAACCTGTTGTCGAGCATCAATGCTCACGCAGAAGCCTACAACCTGAGTCACATGGCCGAGCGTCCGTCAAGACGCACCGCTAACGATAGCCGCTGGCAGACGTCGCAGAACTTGCAACTCGTGATGTTTGCCCACTACATTGCCAAAGACAAGGCACGTCGTCAGCAATTGGAACACGCGATGTATACGGAAGCAGGATGGGCTTTAGGACGCAATCCTGGCAACATTGTAGAAATGACGGGCTTGGGCGAGCGTCACCTCACCGACGTCTACTCCACTGGCCGCAACGATGGTTCACCAGGCACTCATCCGGGTCAGACGCCCTTCAATGGCACCGAGACTTGGTCGGAAGGCAATGGTGGCGATGCACGCATCTTGCTCAACCGTTGCTATCCTTCGTGGAAAGATGGCGGCTGGCCTCGTCAGGAGTCTTATTTCAATCAGCGCTACATGTGGGTGAACGGAGAGTTCACGCCCCGTGAAACCATGCGCGGAAAGATGGCCCTTCTGGGTTATCTCTGCGGCATCAACCGCAAGTAGGAATCAAGGTTCCCGACCTTCGTCAAAGAGGTTGCAGAAAAACATCATTGAAAAACCGCTAACTGTTTGAAGGTTAGCGGCTTTTCTTTAAATTCACTTTTACAATAACACTTATGTGATTTCTTTGTCTTATTTTGAAGACAGCTTGTAAATCACCTCGCTTATATAATAACTTGTTGGTTATTACTTGAACAATCGCTGAGCGAACATCGTTAGATAGATGCGCCAGTTGCGCCACAGATGACCTCCGTCGTTCTCGTAGTATTCATACTTGTAGCCTTTGTTGTCGAGATAGGTTCTCAACTCGTTGTTCATCTGCATCAGGAAGTCTTCCTTGCCGATAGTAATCCAATAGAGCTTTGGCTTCGAGGCAAACAAACGGGCCATCTGCTTGTCGAAAGAAGCATCGTCGCGTTGTACGCGAGCAGCAGCCGACTGAAGGCCATAGTAGTCGAACTCTTCGGGATAGAGGCGTGAGATGCCGAATGTGTGTCCGCCACCCATCGACAAACCTGTTACGGCACGAGCCGAGCGCTTGGCAATGGTGCAATAGTTGGCGTCGACAAAACGCACAATGTCCATGAAGCTCTCCTCCATCGAAGCTTTGGCACCACGCTCCCTGAAGGCGTTGCCGTCGGGCGTGTACATTCCCTCATGCCACCATCCAGGGGCAGCGTTGCACGTAGGATTGCCATTGGGCATCACCACAATCATCGGGACGGCCTTGCCCTCAGCAATGAGGTTGTCCATAATCTGCGAAGTGCGCCCTAAGTCTCCCCAAGCCGTCTCGTCGCCACCATGACCGTGAAGCAGATACATCACTGGGTATCTCTTCTTTCCATCGTAGCCAGCGGGCAGATAGACGGTCATCCGACGCTGTTGTCCAAGCGTAGGGCTATCGTACCACACGCGTGAGAGCGTGCCATGAGGAACGTTGTTCACTTGGTAGAGATGCCCTTTGTCGTCTGCCGACTTCGTCACGATAAAGATGTTGCTGAGTGTGGCGATGTCACGATTCACATAGCTGTTTGCTGGGTCGATGAGTCGCTGACCGTCGACCATGAGGCTATAGGAATAAAGCTCAGGGTTCAATGGCGATGTCGTCACCGTCCACACACCATTCTCCTGTTTCGTCATCGGGAGCGTCTGACCTTTAATCTCCTCGAAATCACCCACAACGCTCACTTGCTGAGCCGATGGGTCGAAGAAGTTGAACGTCACCGTTCCGTCATTGTTGATGACTGGTGAATTTACCTTCGGGCGTTGCCCTAGTGCCTGCTGACCGAAAACACTTGCCGTCAAGAGACAGCAGCATGCGAGAATGAATAGTTTCTTCATTTTACTATGTATTAAAGATACTTCAGGATAAGCCATGCGCCGAATACCTGCATCAACAAACCTGGCCAACCGATAGTGAAATCGGCAATGGTGGCTGAGATGCCTCCCGTGAGGAGCAATTCGCCTACACATTCAATGGCCTTAGCGACGAGGACGACACCAACGATAAGCGGCAGGTTGACCTTGCGGAAGTGCTGAGCTGCCAAGCCCGCTACGATTGCGAGTACGGCGAGCTTCATCGTCATTACCGGCAGAACGCCCCATGCAGGTTGTCCAGTAATCAGATGATTGACCAGCGGCGACAAAGCGGCTGCCAACAATCCCGTCTTCCATCCGAACTTATAGGCGCCAGCAAGAATCACGAGCGATAGCGGTGAGAAGATGATGCCTCCCTGAGGAATCAGGTGAAACAACTGAGGTAAAGCCAAATTGCAGGCAACGAAAATAGCCGCCCACATATAGGTTTTCGCCTCGTCATAATTCAATACATAGAGTTTTACGTTTGTTTCCATTTTCTTTTTAGTCGTTATAAATTTGTTTTGATATTCTGAATTCTATTGTTTCGTCAAGGTCTCGACGATACGGGCCATCTGGTTGGGAATGCGAATCTGCTGAGGGCATTTCGAGAGGCATTCCTCACAATCCTGACAAGCGGTCGCCCACGAGGCTTCGTTGGGCAATGCTTTGCGAAGACCATCGGCAAATTGCTTCTGACGGGCCGCATAATCGGCAGCACCCGCTTCGGGCAATGGGAGAATCTTGTTGTTCACCGCCTCGTTGTAATAGGCGAAGTTGCCAGGAATATCGACATCGAAGGGACAAGGCATGCAGTAGCTGCAAGTGGTGCAAGGAATGGTGGGGAATCCGGCCATCGTATCGGCAATGCTTGCCAACAGCACATTCTCGTTCTCGGTGCAAGGATCCAGCGGCGAGAAGGTTTGCACGTTCTCCTCCAAGTGCTCCATGCGGTTCATTCCACTCAGCACCGTCAGGATGTTGGGATGCGAGCCTACCCATCGGAAAGCCCAACGGGCGGCACTGTCCTCGGGTCTCAATGACATCAGCTGCTGAACGAGTTCGTCTTGCATCTTACCCAAAGCACCACCTCTGAGCGGTTCCATGATGACACACTGAATGCCGAGCTTCTCTAATTTGTTGTATAAATACTCTGCATCAGCATCCTTCCTCCATCCATTCTTGTTCAATGAGGCGTGACGCCAATCGAGGAAGTTCATCTGTATCTGAACGAAGTCCCAATGGTACTTGTCGTTGTGGTCGAGCAACCAGTCGAAAACTCTCACATCGCCGTGATAGGAGAAACCCAGATGGCGGATGCGGCCAGCTTTCCGTTCGTCGAGCAGGAAGTCGAGCATACCGTTATTGATGAAGCGCCCCTCCAAACTATCCATTCCTCCAGAGCCGATGCTATGAAGCAGGTAATAGTCGATATGGTCGGTCTTCAGTCGCTGAAACGACTGGTAATACATCTTCTTCGACTCTTCCGCATCCCAAAGTCTGTTGTTCTGATTCGACATCTTTGTGGCCATATAGTATTTCTCACGCGGATGTCTGGAGAGTGCATTTCCCATCAGCACTTCCGACTGACCTCTCAAATACATCGGGGCGGTGTCGAAATAGTTCACCCCATGCTCGATGGCATAGTCGACAAGCCGATTCACCTCCTCCTGGTCGTTTGGCAATCGCATCATACCGAATCCCAGCAAGGAGATCTGTTCGCCCGAACCTCGTTGTATTCGGTAGGTCATTCGTTTGTCGGCTGGCGTTTTCTTATCGTCCTGAGCCAGCACCTTCAGCGGTTCCATCGCCATCAAGGCCATTGCCGAACCCGCTCCTAAGCCGAGTCGTCGGAGGAACTCTCTGCGGTTCATGTCGTTGTTTTTCTTCTTTTCCATAGGTAATATGCTTTTTGAATGCACAAATGTAAGCAAAAAAATCGGTACACAAACTAATTTTGCGGTAATTAACATTTTTCGTGCTGCTTTTTCCGAAACTTCATAAACAATCCTAATAATTCACGCAAAAGGAATTGGGATTCAGCATTTTTGAGTACTTTTGTGGAAATATTAAGATTTAGACAGAGCTATGACGCATATTCAAGAATACTCGAGGAGAGGTAGATTTTCTAGAGATTCTAGATCATCTAGTTTTTCTAGATCTTCTAGTTCTTCTAGCGCCTCCCTTTTTTGCTACCTAGCGCCAGCTCTTTTCTTCCTAGCCGTTTTGCTAAGCTGCTCGAACGACGCCAAGCAAGCGAATGCGCTTCCCCTCACCGATGGCAACGATAGCATCATGATGGAACTCGGATACGATGTGCTGAGCCTCTACAAGACAAGGACCGGCCACATAACAACCACCATCAACATCAACAACAAACCATGCGTGTTCCTCATCGACACGGGAGGCGGAGCCACACTCATCGACATATCAAAGAAAACGACTTTCGGCCTTAAAGCCTATCATACAAGAGACTACGCCGCTGGTATCGGTTCCGTCAGCTCATTGGTCAGGACATCGGCCGTCATGCAGATCAATGGCCATGAAATCAAATCGGACAGCCTCTACCTGATGGACATCGACTACATCAATGCCGAGTTCAAGCGCAATCGCTCGCGAAGAGTAGACGGAGTAATGGGAACAGACTTTCTCGAAAGGCATCATGCCATCATCGACTACTCGCGCTTAAAACTCTATCTTAGAACGAGAACGGCTGCGGAATAGATGTCGCCCTTGTCTCTTTTGTAGCTCTCCTATAACGGGCTTAAATCTAAGCCGGTTTCCCCAACAAGTGCCGTCTCGCACTGATTTTATTCCCCCAATTATTTTGTTTATATTCCGCCTTTCATTCTTGCTATTTCCCCCTTTCGCACCTGCAATTTTCCCCATTTCATTTGCTATCTCAGCACGTATGCAAAGGTACAAAATATTTCTTCAAAATCCAAATTTTCAGAGTCCTCGAAGAGATAATTTTATGTTAAAGATTATTAACGCCCAAAAGAGTGTAAATTTGTTACGTTAGTTTTACCAGCGTGGTGATTTGTGTTAAGATTTCACCTGATGAAAAGCGACGGTTTTGATGACGAAAAGCGGCAGTTTTAATGATGAAAAGCGGCGGTTTAAGCGAAGAGGGAAGCATTCTCGGGCTTGAGATTTCAACTCGGCAATTCACTTTTTTTTACTTTTTGTGCAGCAGATGGTCTTAAAACTGAGCTCACCTATCCCCCCCATACGCCGCACGACCCACAACCATGCGCAATACCAACGCCAATGGCTACCCGTTCTATAGCTGATTATCAGGAAATTAGTGCAAAAAGGCAAAACACTTTCAGCAAGCACTTGTTTGTCAGGGAAAGACATAATGAGACAATGCGACTTTGTGACAATGTGACATTAAGGTGGTTGCGGTTTTCCCAGATAGGGGTTACTCCTATAGGTTATTATAATATATAATATATATATTATATATTATAATAAAAATTATATACTTACATTTACTTATATTTTGTACTAAAAATTCTACGATTTGAAACCATGATTATTCCTTGGGAATATTGGAACCTGCTTAATGTCACAAAGTCACAATGACACATGTCACAAAATATATATTTGTTTAAAGTTGTTGACAATTCTTAACTGTTTTATTTTCCCAAAATATTTGGAGTTTATGTATTATTTGTTGTACCTTTGCAAATGAAAGGAGAACCCCTAGCCGCCCTCTATGAAAAGCACATCCGAGACCGATGAGCACCCCGAAACGAACGATGCATCAAATCCTGTACCCCAACAATAACATGTGCATCCTGCATCAAAAAACAAGCATTGAGAAATGCATTCCGCCGCCAAGAAACCATGCATGAAGCATCAAGAATCCAGCATTGCAAGGTGCATTGAGAATTGAAGAATGAAAAGTAGCTGGGTCGTGTTTTGTGTGGCGCATGAAGAAAACAATCGGCTGAAATCTCAGCCCATCTCCTGAAAAGAGTAGCCTTGTGCACAGCTATTTCTTCAGCCTCAGGAACAAGTCCTCGAGCGATTTACGGGGAATGCCAAGGGCAATCAGACGATCGAGGTCTTTGCGTGCTTCAGCAAATTGTCGCTCTTTGATATATAGGTCAGCACGTGCAACCAGATACTCGGTGTTGGTGGGTTGAAGCCTGATGGCTTCCGAGTAGTCGAAGATGGCGAGTTCGGTGTAGTTCCGCTCTGCTTCTGCCCCAGCTCTTGCGGCATAGGCCAAGGCGCTGTCGGGATGCTGCTGAATCAGGATGTTCAGCTGGTCCATCGCCTCGGTGTAGCGCTTGTCCTTCTGGTTGAGCAATGCAAGCCCGAGTCGCGCCTCGAAATGTGCAGGCACAATGGTGAGCAACGTCTCGTAATCGGTGCGCGCAAAGGCATGACGTCGCAGGCGTTCGTTGGCATAGGCCCGATAGAACAATGCCGCAATGTTATAGGGTTCGTGCGCAATGATTTTATCGTATTCAAGCCGCGCATAATCCCATTCGTCGAGCTGCATGTTCAGGGCAGCCTTCCGAAGTCGGAGCTCCACGTCGCCAGGGTTGGTTTCAAGTTGTCTGGACATCGTCCTCAGGCTGTCTCGCAATTGTTGCCTGTCCTGAGCATGCGAGACACCCAGGGCAGACAGCAACATGAATAGCAAGACTATGCGACGATGACTCATGCCTTCTTGATGTAGTTGACAATCCATTCACCCACCTCGCGCGTGCCATAGTGAGCGCCGCCTTCGACCTGAATCTCGGGAGTGCGCACATTGGCATCGAGGCTTGCATCTACGGCCTTCCTTATCAGCTGGCCCTCTTCGTTCAGCCCAAAGTGCTCGAGAAGCATGGCTGCCGAGAGAATCTGTGCAAGCGGGTTGGCCAGGTTCTGACCAGCTGCCTGCGGCCATGATCCGTGAACGGGTTCGAAGAGCGGAGTGTGCTCGCCAAGCGATGCTGAAGGCTGAAGTCCCATTGAACCGGTTATGCACGAAGTCTCGTCGGTGAGGATGTCGCCAAAGGTGTTCTCGGTGACGATGACATCGAAGAAACGCGGTTCGGTGAGTACACGCATCGAGGCATTATCGATGAACATGTAGTCGGTGGTGACATCGGGATATTGCGGTTCCATCTCCTTGGCTATCTGACGCCACAGACGACTGCTGGCCAGCACATTGGCCTTGTCGACGACGGTCAGGTGCTTCTTGCGCTTCTGGGCGGTTTCGAAACCTACCTTCAGAATGCGCTCAATCTCCGGTCGGGTGTAGATATCGGTGTCGTAGGCTTTGTCGTTGTCCTGATACTTCTCGCCGAAATACATGCCGCCCGTCAGTTCGCGAATGACCACGAAATCGGCACCACGAAGCAGCTCGTCCTTCAGCGGACTCTTGTGCAGAAGGCAGTCGAAGGTGGCTACGGGACGAATGTTGGCAAAGAGCCCAAGCTTCTTTCTCATGGCGAGCAATCCCTGTTCGGGGCGCACTTTGGCCGTGGGGTTGTTATCGAAACGCAGGTCGCCGACAGCAGCAAAGAGCACCGCATCAGCATTCATGCACGTTTGGAAAGTCTCTTCTGGGAACGGGTCACCGACTTCATCGATGGCGTGAGCACCACAAATGGCTTCTTCGTATTCAAACTCGTGGTTATACTTTCCGGCAATAGCGTTCATCACGTCAATGCCCTGTTTCATAATCTCCGGACCGATACCATCGCCGGGTAATACTGCAATCTTCAGTTTCATTTTGATAATTGTTTTACGAATGATTATCGTCTGCAAATGTACAACTATTTATTTGAAATAGGTCTAGATGTACATGTTTTTTATTTATTCTTCAAAGATATTCAACATTTTGAAGGTAGCCTTGATGGCTGCTTCCGTCTGGTCGGCATCCAGTCCTCGGGTGCGGAAAATCTTTCCGTTGTTGTTCCATGTGATTACCGTCTGCACAAGAGCGTCGGTGCGGCCGCCAGGAGGGATAGACACCGCATAGTTGGCGAGGATGGGGAACGTGCGGTTCAGGTATTTCTTATAGATGTATCTGAGTGCCTTTACGAGTGCGTCGTACTGACCATCGCCCGTTGCACTTGCCTCGTATTCCTTTCCGTTGATTTCGACCTTCAGGTTGGCGCCAGGTTTCAAGCCGTAGGCCGTTGACACCACGTAGTTGATAAGTTTCACACGTTCGTTGGGCACGTCGTGCTTCAGCACATCGCTCACGATAAAGGGCAGATCGTCTTGCGTGACGATTTCCTTCCTGTCGCCCAATTCGGTGATTCTCTTCGTCACCTTCTGCGTCTGCTCGGGCGTGAGGTCGAGTCCCAGTTCCTCGAGGTTTTTCGAGATGCTCGCCTTGCCACTATTCTTTCCCAATGCGTATTCACGCTTTCTGCCAAATCGTTCGGGCACCAAAGGATTCATGTAGAGGCCGGCCTTGTTGTCGCCGTCGGCATGAACGCCAGCCACCTGCGTGAAGACATTCTCACCGATGACCGGTTGGTTGGGCGCTACCGCAATACCACTATATCCGGCAACGAGACGGCTGATGTCGTTGAGCTTGTCCTCGTGGATGTTCGTCTTTGCCTGAAACTGGTCCTTGAGAATGACCTGAACACTCGACAAGGGAGCATTGCCACATCGCTCCCCCAACCCATTCACGGTGACGTGAAGACCTCGACAACCACTCAGGACGGCCGCCAGCGAATTGCTCACCGCCAGATCGTAGTCGTTGTGGGCGTGGAAATCGAAATGCGTATTGGGGAAACGCTTGTTCATCTTTCGCATGAACTCGATGACCTGCAGGGGGTTGAGCACACCGAGCGTGTCGGGGAGCATGAACCTTCGGATGCTGGTCTTGGTGAGTTCCTCGAGCATCTCGTAGACGTAGTGGGGGTTGTCTTTCATGCCATTGCTCCAATCCTCGAGATAGAGATTGACGGAAAGTCCCTTCGTCTCGGCATACTTCACGGTGTCGCAGATGTCGGCAATGTGCTGACTGGGCGTTTTCTTCAGTTGCTCCCGGCAATGCCTCTCACTACCTTTGGCCAGCAGGTTGACAACGCGACATCCGCAATCGGCAATCCAGTCGACCGATTTCCCACCATCAACAAAACCCAGTACCTCTACCCTTTCGAGCATATCGTTCTGGCTGGCATAGCGGCAAATCATCTTGACAGCATCCTGCTCGCCTTCACTGATTCGAGCAGAAGCCACCTCAATACGGTCGACGTTTATGTCGCGAAGCAGCATTCGTGCAATCATCAGTTTCTCGTGTGGCAGGAAGCTCACTCCCGACGTCTGTTCACCATCGCGGAGTGTGCAATCCATTATCTCCACAAAACGCTGAATGTGGCTATAGGAGCCAATTCGTTCTTTTGCTGCCATTGCTATTGGTTGTTTTGTTCCCAAGCCTCGATGAGTGATTTGTTCTCAATCAGGAAGTCGATGTCGTCGAGACCGTTCATCAGGCAATGCTTCTTGTAGCCGTTGATTTCGAAATGCTCCTGTCTGCCCGTCGCTTTGTTGGTGACGGTTTGTTCGGGCAGATTCACCTCTACTTCGGTCTTCGGGTCGTCTTCAATGCTCTTGAAGAGTTCCGAAAGGAATGCCTCGCTGACCACAACAGGAAGCACGAAATTGTTGAGTTCGTTGTTCTTGTGGATGTCGGCAAAGAAGCTGCTGATGACAACGCGGAAGCCGTAACCGGCTATGGCCCAAGCCGCATGCTCTCTCGACGAACCACTTCCAAAGTTCTTCCCAGCAACAAGAATACATCCGCTATACGTCGGATTGTTCAGCACGAAGTCGTTGTTGACACTTCCATCCGGATTGTATCTCCAGTCGCGGAAAAGGTTGTCGCCAAAGAATTTCTCTTCGCGTGTGGTGGCCTTCAGGAATCGTGCCGGAATAATCTGGTCGGTGTCAACGTTTTCCAATGGAAGAGGCACACACGTACTTGTTATGATGTTGAATTTCTGTTTCATCTTCTTTCTTTTTCTTTGTTCGGTCAATTAGTCCATCAGTTCTCTCGGATCAGTTATCCTACCCGTAACGGCCGCAGCTGCTGCCACAAGCGGAGATGCCAATATGGTGCGGGCTCCAGGTCCCTGACGGCCTTCGAAATTGCGGTTGCTCGTCGAGACGCAATACTTGCCAGCGGGAACCTTATCGTCGTTCATCGCAAGGCATGCTGAGCATCCCGGTTGTCTGATTTCGAATCCTGCCTCGTTGAGAATCTTGTCTAATCCTTCCTCGCGAATCTGCTTGTCCACTTCCCATGAGCCGGGAACGAGCCACGCAACAATATTGTCGGCTTTTTTCCTTCCCTTAGCAATGGAAGCAAAAGCCCTGAAGTCTTCAATTCTGCCATTCGTACAGGCACCGAGGAACACGTAGTCTACCGCATGACCGAGCAAGTTCTCTCCAGGTCCGAATCCCATATAGTGGAGCGACTTCTCGAATCCAGCCCTACCCTTCTCTTCAATCTGGCTAAGTTGAGGGATGCACTCGTCGATGCCAATTCCCATACCGGGATTGGTGCCATAGGTGATGCGAGGCTGTATGTCGGCAGCATCGAATGTCAGTTCCTTGTCGAATACGGCATCATCGTCCGATTGCAGGGTCTTCCAATAGGCAACGGCCTTTTCCCAATCCTCACCCTTCGGAGCATATTCACGTCCGCGAATATATTCAAAAGTCTTCTCGTCGGGAGCTATGAAACCACCTCGGGCCCCCATTTCGATACTGAGGTTGCACAACGTCAGTCGACCTTCCATGCTCAACGCCCGAACGGCTTCTCCAGCATATTCAACGAAATAGCCAGTAGCTCCGCTCGTGGTGAGTTTCGACATCAGGAAGAGCGCCATATCTTTAGCCGTCACGCCCTTACCCAACTTCCCGTTCATGTTGATGCGCATCGACTTCGGCTTCTGTTGAAGGATGCACTGAGAGGCCATCACCATCTCTACTTCAGATGTTCCAATGCCAAAGGCGACAGCTCCGACGGCACCGTGCGTACTTGTGTGTGAGTCGCCGCACACGATTGTCATACCCGGTAGCGAAAGACCTTTCTCGGGTCCTACCACGTGGATAATGCCGTTTGAGGGATTCATCATTCCGAAGTGAGTCAGGCCAAAGTCTTTGGCGTTCTTGCTGAGCGTGTCCACCTGCTTCTTCGACACGGGGTCCTCGATGGTCTTGTCTTGGTCGTGTGTCGGCGTGTTATGGTCGGGCATGCAGAATATCTGCCCTGGGCGGAAGCACTTCAACCCGCGTGCTCGCATACCATCGAAGGCTTGCGGACTTGTCACCTCGTGGCAATACAAACGGTCGATATACAGTTGTGTGGGGCCGTCGGCCACTTGCTGAACGACGTGTTTGTCCCATATCTTGTCGAAAAGGGTCTTTCCTACCCCTTTCTTCTCCCCTTCAAAGGGAGGGTTGTTCTTGTTGCTCATATCTGATTTCTTATATGTTTCTATCTATAAATACAACTTCAAAAAAGACCGTTTGTACTCTATTTGAACTTGTTAATACAATCGATGTAGGCTTCAACGCTGGCCGTCACGATGTCGGTATTTGCACCGAAGCCATAGTACAGACCTCCGTTGTATTCGACCTGCATGTGTACCTTACCCATATCGTCGGAACCTTTCGAGATGGCTTGTATCGTAAATTCCTTCAGCGTCATCTGCTTGAGGATTATCTTCTTCAGTGCCTTGATGGCCGCATCCACAGGACCATTACCGGTAGCCGCTGCTTCGAACTTCTGTCCGCTGATGTCGATGCCGATACTGGCAACGCTCCTTACGCCCATACCTGTTGTCACCTGAAGGAAATCGAGCTTCACCGCATGACATTCGGCTTGGTCGGCACCAGCCAGCGTCAGGATGTCTTCGTCGTGTACTTCTTTCTTTCGGTCGGCCAATGCGAGGAACTTCTGATAGATTTTATCCAGCTTCTTCTCGTCGTCGATGTTGACGCCTAACACTTCGAGACGATACTTCAGAGCTGCACGCCCAGAGCGAGCCGTCAGTACGATTGAGTTGTCGTCGAGGCCTATTTCCTTCGGGTCGATAATCTCGTATGTCTGAACATTCTTCAGCACACCGTCTTGATGGATGCCACTACTATGGGCGAAGGCATTGCGTCCGACGATAGCCTTGTTGGGTTGTACGGGCATATTCATCAATCCCGAAACCATGCGGCTTGTGGGATAGATTTTCATCGTGTTGATATTCGTGTCGATGTTCAGGCCCTTGTGGCACTTCATGATCATTGCAATCTCTTCGAGCGATGTATTGCCTGCACGTTCGCCAATTCCATTGATGGTTACCTCCACCTGTCGGGCTCCGTTCACAACACCGCTGAGCGTATTGGCCGTCGCCATTCCAAGGTCGTTGTGGCAATGGGTCGAGATGATGGCTTTGTCGATGCCGTCGACATGCTCCATCAGGTACTTAATCTTTGCGCCATATTCTTCGGGCAGACAATAACCAGTCGTGTCGGGAATGTTCACTACCGTAGCACCAGCCTTGATTACGGCCTCAATCACACGTGCCAGATACTCATTCTCTGTACGTCCGGCATCTTCGGCATAGAACTCCACATCTTCCACATATTTCTTCGCATACTTCACGGCAGCTACAGCCCTCTCAATAATCTCTTCACGATTGGAGTTGAACTTATACTTGATGTGCATGTCGCTGGTACCAATGCCGGTATGTATGCGTTTACGCTTGGCGTATTGCAACGACTCAGCAGCTATGTCGATGTCTTTCTCTACGGCACGTGTCAGTGCACAAATCGTAGGCCACGTTACGGCTTTCGAAATCTCAATCACCGAATTGTAGTCGCCAGGACTGCTGATGGGGAATCCTGCTTCAATCACATCGACGCCAAGCATCTCCAGTTGTCTTGCTACCTGAATTTTCTCCACTGTGTTCAACTGACACCCTGGTACCTGTTCGCCGTCGCGCAGCGTTGTGTCGAAAACAAACAATCTGTCATTCATTTTTCTAATCTCTTTATTATTGTTTATTACTTGTTTCTTTGTTTTGAGATGGCGAGCATATAAAACATAAAACCTTTCACACTCGGAAGTGGAAAGGTTTCATAGTCAACTATACGCTGCTCGTGCAGCTCCTCATCTATATACATATACCTTTTCACTTCCGCCTGCGCCATGCAGTCGAATAATCAAAGCAGCAATATATAGGCTGAGGAATCTCATATCTCTGATTTTATCTTTTTACCTTGTATTTTTAATTTCGGGTGCAAAGTTATAAATAATAATTCAAATAAACAAACAAATTGAAAGAAAATTTCACTTTTTCATAACAAAACATTACTTTTGTAAAGATTTTGCTTGATAATTCGCGTTTTTTAGATGTTATCGTTGTTCAAGACACTTAACTTTTTCGTAAGCGATATTCAGACATCACTCAACGTTTTTCAGATGTGGCAAGGTGATATGATATTTAACGGCAAGCACTCTGACAATGACAACGGTGAGGAAACAGAGAATGGCTGTGAGCTCGAAAGAAAGCGATAAGAGCGACGTACAAAGATGAAACACAATGCCACCCGCAATGCAAGCCATCGCATAGATCTCTTTCCTGAAGATGAGCGGAACCTCATTGATAAGCACATCGCGCATAACACCACCGGCGGCTCCAGTAATACATCCCATAATGATGGCCACCCAGAAAGGTTGTTCGCAGATGAGCGCCTTCTGAATGCCTGCCACCGTGAATAGTGCCAAACCTAACGTGTCGAAGATGAACCACGTGTTGTTCAGTCGGACAAGATGCTTCTTGAATATTATAACGATGACGAGCGCCACACCTGTACATATAATATATATAGGACTTGTCATCCAGAATGGTGTCAGGTCGAGCATCAAGTCGCGAAATGTTCCGCCTCCAATGGCTGTTGTAAGTCCAACGACATATCCTCCGAACCAGTCGAATTGCTTAGCGGCAGCTAGACGAATACCAGATATGGCAAAGGCTAGCGTGCCCACATATTCGATAATGAGTTGTATGGTGTCCATAAATCTTATCCCTCTAACATCTACTTGTATCTGTCGCCCCAACATCTGAGCATCTGCTGATAGAGCTTCTCTTCTGAAGGTGTGTGCTGAGCTTGCCAGAATCTCGATTGTTGTACTTCATCGGGTAAGAATTGTTGTTCGACGAAATTACCCGGATAGTCGTGAGCATATTTGTAGCCATCTGCGTATCCAAGTTGTGCCATCAGTTTTGTCGGAGCATTACGCAAATGTAGAGGTACAGGTAAATTGCCTGTTTGTTTTACGGTTTCGAGCGCTCGTGCGATACCCATATAGGCAGAATTGCTCTTAGGACTTGCAGCCAGATAGACGGCACACTCGGCCAGAGGAATGCGAGCTTCGGGCCATCCGGTCTTCGAAGCAGCATCAAATGCGGCATTTGCCAACAACAAGGCATTGGGATTGGCCAAACCAATGTCTTCGGCAGCACTGATAACCAAACGTCGTGCAATGAACAATGGGTCTTCACCACCTTCTATCATACGCGCCATCCAATACAAGGCAGCATCCGGATCAGAACCTCGAATACTCTTGATGAATGCGGAAATAATATCATAGTGCATCTCACCGTCCTTGTCGTAGGCTAAGGGATTCTGTTGGAGACGTTCTTCAACTACTTGATTGTTGATGACGACCTCATCGCTCGTCTCTGCTTCGACGACTAATTCTAGAATGTTCAAAAGCTTGCGCGCGTCGCCTCCACTATAGCGAAGCATCGCACTTGTCTCTTCAAGACGAATGTTTCGCTTACTGAGTTCAACGTCCTCATGAATGGCACGATCGAGCAATTGCAACAGGTCGTCGGCCTCGAGAGACTTCAGCACATAGAGCTGACAACGACTGAGCAATGGGCGTATAACCTCGAACGATGGATTCTCTGTGGTCGCACCAATTAGGGTGATGATGCCTTTCTCAACGGCTCCGAGCAATGAGTCTTGCTGACTTTTACTGAAGCGATGAATCTCATCGATGAAGAGAATGGGATTGGCCGAATTGAAGAAGCGACCACTACGCGCCTTTTCAATGACGTCGCGTACATCTTTCACTCCGCTCGTCACTGCACTAAGCGTATAGAAGGGACATTCTAGTTTGTTCGCAATGATTTGTGCAAGGGTAGTCTTGCCAACTCCGGGAGGTCCCCAAAGTATGAATGAAGCGATGCGCCCAGACTCTATCATCCTGCGCAACACAGCACCAGGACCCACGAGATGACGCTGACCAATATATTCGTCGAGCGTACGCGGTCTCATTCTTTCTGCTAACGGTTGTGGCATTCCTTAATTATCTTTTTATTGGGCAAAGATAGACAATTAAATCTGAATAATGAAAACGAAAGGAACAAAAATATTGCCGCAGAGGAAAAAAAATTAAAGAAATGCTTGCAAATTAGATTTTATGTGTTAATTTTGCCGCTGAAACTCATTCGATGTGGTGCTACGCGCCAAAATGATTAATGAAAAGATATCAACGACGATGAGAATAGCTCTTCTGCAAACAAGCATTGAATGGATGAACGCGAGGGCGAACATGAAGGCTGCTGCAAAACTAATGGACAAAGTCAGCGGAGCCGATGTCTACGTTCTTCCTGAAATGTGGAGCACAGGGTTTGTCACCGATAGCGGTGATGCCAGCAGAATGCTACACGATTCGTCGGAAAAGGATGTGGCACTCAATTGGATGATAGAACAAGCACAAGAAAGGAATGCTGCGATATGTGGTAGTCTGGCTTTTGAAAGAGAAGACGGATTGCTTGCAAACAGGCACTTCTTTGTGAAGCCAGATGGGCAATACGCCTACTACGACAAGCGCCATCTGTTTAGAATGGGAAACGAAGACAAAGCTTACGTACGAGGAACGAAGCGATGTGTGGTTGAATTCAGAGGTGTGAGATTCATGCTCACCACATGCTACGACCTACGTTTTCCAGTGTGGCAGAGAAACCGCGATGACTATGACGTGTTGCTTTGTGTTGCCAACTGGCCAGAGAGTCGTCAGCAAGTGTGGAACACATTGTTGCGTGCAAGGGCTATCGAGAACCAATGCTATGTGGTGGGATGCAACCGAACGGGCGACGATACGGCTTGTCACTATGGTGGTGGAAGCTTGATTGTAGATGCCAAAGGAAAAGTAGTGGCCGATGGACATTCTGAGTGCAATGCGGTAGTCGTTGGCGACATAAACTTGGAAGAACTGAATCATTTCAGACGCAAGTTCCCTGTGCTTGAAGACCGAGATGAATTTGAGATTGAGACATAGATATTCGCTGAAAAAAATATAAACAACAACAAAGATATGAAAGAAACGAATAAAAAAGCTGTGAGCCTGAAAACCCTCAACAAAAGCAACGTGTGGGATATTCAGGAAAACGACGTGTTCAGACTTTGGGAAGCGGCCGAGAAAGATGCCGACCTGAAGGAAAATATGCGCCACTACACTGAAATTCTGCGTTCGGCATTCGATATCGAAGAGGTGAAGATTGACAAACCTGAAGTCGTGAAGAAATACGAAGCGCGCGGATTCAAAGTGGGACAGGTTCGCACTGATGAAAACACCAAGACTAAGTGGGCGGTGAAGAAACACCCCATCACACGTGTGACCGACCTGACTTACGAGAACATCCGTCATATTTCAGCTGCCAAGCTCATGGAAGTGATCGACCGCAACTTCGGCGGAGGATGGGACAGCTTGTCGCAGAGCATTCAGGACATCATCCAGAGCGGATTCGACATCAGTACGACGACTCTTCCCAAAGACCGTCTGCACAATCCTGGTGGCATGTACGAGAAGAAAGTGGCCGATGGTTTCGAAGTGCTCGAAATTGTGAAGGGTCTCTGGGTGGAAGCCATCTTTGCCAAAGTGAAACCCCTCGTAGAACGTCCGAGAATGAAGCTCGACATCGACGAAGATGAAGAACTCGACCAAGAACTCGACGACGAATATGCAGAGATTGAAGACCACTACAACGATGTTGACGAAGACGATGATGACTACGACGAAGACAAACTGACCGAAGAGAGCTATCGTACGACCATCGACGAGAATCCTGAAGACCTCGATTTGGAAGCCGCAGAAGTGGCCGATGACGATGAATATTGATAAGATTGTTAATAATGCCTGCTGAATTTATAAAAAATCATAATTCTTCAGGCACATGAATAAGGCAAGAAGGCGGGTGTGGGTATTTTTGATTACCTTTGCACCCGCTTTTTATGCGCACGCGCATATTATAGTAATGTATTCATATAAAGTCTAACTTTATTTTACAAATCTTTTATTAATTAATTTTATGTCTAACTTTAAAAATGTAGAGCCGTTACAGGACTTCAATTGGGAAGAATTTGAGAATGGCTCAGCCGTAGGAACCAGCCGTGACGAACTGACTAAGGCCTACGACGAAACGCTGAACAAAGTAAGCGAACATCAGGTGGTCGATGGTACTGTTATCAGCATCGACAAGAAAGAAGTCATCGTAAACATCGGTTACAAGAGCGACGGTATCATCCCCGCCAGCGAGTTCCGTTACAACCCCGACCTGAAGGTTGGCGACGTTGTTGAGGTTTACGTTGAGAATCAGGAAGACCGCAAGGGTCAGCTGCTCCTCTCTCACAAGAAGGCCCGCCTGAGCAAGAGCTGGGAGCGTGTTAACAGTGCTCTGGACAACGAGGAAGTTATTCAGGGTTACATCAAGTGCCGCACTAAGGGCGGTATGATTGTAGACGTATTTGGCATCGAAGCATTCCTGCCCGGTAGCCAGATTGACGTTCACCCCATCCGCGACTACGACGTATTCGTAGGAAAGACGATGGAGTTCAAAGTTGTGAAAATCAACCAAGAGTTCCGCAATGTTGTTGTCAGCCACAAGGCTCTCATCGAAGCTGAACTTGAAGCTCAGAAGAAGGAAATCATCTCTAAGCTTGAAAAGGGTCAGATTCTTGAGGGTACTGTCAAGAACATCACCAGCTACGGTGTGTTTGTTGACCTCGGTGGTGTTGACGGACTCATCCACATCACAGACCTTTCTTGGGGCCGCGTAAGCGATCCACATGAGGTTGTAACGCTCGATCAGAAGATTAATGTGGTTATCCTCGACTTCGATGAAGAGAAGAAGCGCATTGCTCTCGGTTTGAAGCAGCTCACTCCTCACCCATGGGATGCACTTGACGCAGAGCTCAAGGTGGGCGACCACGTTAAGGGTAAGGTTGTCGTTATCGCTGACTACGGCGCATTCGTTGAAATCGCCGCCGGTGTTGAAGGCCTCATCCACGTATCTGAAATGTCTTGGAGCCAGCACTTGCGTTCCGCACAGGAATTCATGCACGTTGGTGACGAGGTAGAAGCTGTTATCCTGACTCTCGACCGCGACGAGCGCAAGATGAGCCTTGGTATCAAGCAACTCAAGGAAGATCCATGGGAAGCTATTGAGAACAAATATCCCGTTGGCAGCAAGCACACCGCTAAGGTTCGCAACTTTACCAACTTCGGTATCTTTGTTGAGCTCGAGGAAGGTGTTGACGGCTTGATCCA
>JAILAI010000044.1 GCA_024681705.1 Prevotella sp. | reverse complement strand
TCCGAAGGCCTGTGTTTGATCACTGGTAGTTTCATCTCCCTTGTCACTTTGAACAAACAACTGGAGATAGCCAGGCTGCGTTTCACCTTCAACCTTATGGTCAGGAATATTGATGGCAGACAATTCCACATAGACCTTGTCAAAATCAGAATAGTCCTTTTGGAGCCACCAACCAATGGCAGAACCTTCGCCAGTTAACTCACCCTCGAAAGTAGTGGTATTATACTCACGCTCTCCCCAACCATCTGTAGCTTTTGCTGGGTCAAGATCCACGCAAACAATCGGTTCCATGTAAATCGGGGTAATGGATGTTAGAGTTACTTCGCCACCAAGTTGGAAGATAAAGTCACTCAAGTATTCCTGAATATCTTCAACCTTGTAAAGATATGTTGTAACTCCATTGGATATGGTCTCAGAAGCGGGACTAACACCAGCACTTGACCAATCAGATTTCAAGAAGTTTTTCCATGATGGAGTTCCTGTCACAACGAACTGGACATAATTATTCTCACCCAAATCCGTCGGCAAATAGAACTCATACCAGTTTGTTGTTCCATATTTGGCACTTCCAAACCATATAGCATCAGCTGGACCAGCCTCACCTTCAACCAAAAGAATATCAGTGACAGTCACACCAGCACCTGCTAAAAACATGCCCTTTTCCTTCAATGCGGCAAGACCTGCTGTCGTGATGTTAACAACAAACGACTCATCGCCCTCAAATAACATGCCCTTTACGCTTCCTGGCAATTGTGCGCCCCAGTCGTTATAGATGATCATTTGATTATCAGTCACAAAACTTGAGAACTTCACAACAATCTGATCACCGACCTTTGCATTTTCAAATTTAGAAGAAGGAACAGTGATATTAGCATTCCAACCAATATCCGCATTTCCATGCCATACAGCATTGGGATCAATTACAACAGGTTCATCTGTAGATTCGATTGCAATCTTTGAGACGGCAGCGTCAATTCCTTGAACGACCAAACCATAGTTGACCAATTCATCGAGCATTGTCGTAGTTACCGTTTGTGTTCCGGTTTGTACACCTTCTTCATAAACGTTTTCGACAATTTCAATATCCATAGAACTAACTTCTACAGAATAATCCCCTTCTGCACTGACAGCTATTGTCGAGAGAGAAGCCCAACCAGCGCGCTGCGTTTTCATGTGGACTTGAGCACCATACGTCCAGTTAACTGCTTCTATAGGGGAACAAGTGAAAATGATCTTATCACCCGCTTTCAAATCAACGAAATAGGACTTGTCAACAGTAAAACTTCCTCCCCATGATTCATCGAAGGTATAAGGCTCTTCTCCTTCCCAAATGGTTGTAGTCTCAGCCGCATTTGCCGTCAATCCAGCCAGCAATGCAAAAGCACATAGTAATAATTTCTTCATAAGTTTTTAGGTTTTTAATTTATTTATTGAGTTAGTAAAGATCTTGTATAGATAGCGCACCCACGTGGGCAGATGCGCTATCTTTATTGGTTGTGCTTACTTCAGCACCATTACTTTCTTACCGTTGTGGATGTAGATGCCCTTCTGGGGAGCAGCCACGCGCACACCGCTCAGCGTGTACCAAGCGTCGTCGGTAGTTTCGTCCATCTTCACGTTCTGAATGCCCGTAGCGCTCTTCACGAGATAGATGCGCTTTACAACGATGTCGGCAGCAGCAGCTGCCTGCAATGCGAACTGCTTCACGGCGCCCTTCAGTTCGGCATTCAGGTTGATAGAAGCCTCAGTAACGCCAGCTGCGGTGTAATTGGTCTCATTGATACCATCGGCACCACCAGCAGGATCAACATACTGAACGAACGGCTGAACGTCTACGGTTGTAGGAGCAGCGAACTCATAGACGAGCTTGTCGTAAGCCGACCAGTCGCCAGTGCCGAGCCACTTCGACAGACCACCCCATGATACGGCGTGGAAAGTGAGTGTACCATCGGCGTTGGTCTCGACGCTCTCCTGAGGATTCCATGTGCTGAAGTCAGTGAGGGCAATCTCGTCGATGTTGCTATCGCCACCACCAGACTGACCTTCGATGAACTCCCAGTCGAGAAGTTTCACGCCCATACCCTGAATGCGCAGACCACCAAAGTTGTTGATCTTGTCGGCATCCTCTGCACTCATAGTGAAGGTGTAGTTGTTGTCGGGAGTCACCGGAGACATGCTCAGGTCGCTCCAGTCTTCGTTGCTCTTCATCAGGAGCTGCGGGCCCCATTGCCATGTGGCGGCGTCGCCGGTCTCGGCATAAGCCTCAGCGGTGAACTTGAACTGGTCGCCAGCCTTCACACCAGTCTTCTTGATGAGGATGTTGTCGCCCCAGTCGTCGAAGATGACGGGAAGAGTCTTCGTCTTGCTATCCTCAATGACGAAGTGTCCCTTCTCAGTGGTCAGGAAGCCAACGACGGCGGCCTCAGCCTCAGTAATGGTGATGGTGTACTTCTGGAAGTAAGAAATGCCATCAGAACCCAGCACGTCGGCATTGATAACGATGTTTGCACCATTGCGGGCCACATCGAGCTTCACGTAGGCACCGTCCATGACGTCCTTGAAGATGTCCCAGTTCCAGTTTGACTCGAGAATAGCAGTGTTGTAGCAATCGCCCCATCCGAAGTTGTCGGCACGTACGGCGAAATACTCCTTGTAACCCTCTGCATAGTCAGCGGCGTTGGGGTCGGCACTATGTCCGGCGGCATTAGCCAGCACGAACACGAAGTTGTGCCAGTTCTCACCCTTGCTGGTGTAGTTCGTGAACTCCAAGTGTAAGGTCTGGTCCTTCTGGATTGTGTAGTAATCAGAGAAGGCCGTCCACCATCCACTGGTGTTGTCTTCGGCACCCACAGTTGTGGTTTGTGCACTTGCTCCGATAGTCATCAGGGCAGCTGCGATTAAAGTAAAAATTTTCTTCATAAGCTTAATAATTTATTGTTAATTGGTATACTAAAATTTATTGTTAATTGGCAGGGTAAAATTATCGTTAATTGGCAGGGTGTAATTCATTGTTAGCGAGCGTGTTATCATTTCCCTGCTTGTTTGATTCGGTCCACCTGCTCACGGATGACGCCGATGGTGGATTTGTCGGTGAAGAACACCGAGTTGAGTCCCTGTTGTTCCTGAGCGGGGTCACCGGTATAGTCGTCGCCCACCTGCCATTGCTCGTTCACGGGATTGGCTCTTCCACCCCATCCCCAGAAGTTGCATCCGGCGAACTGACCGCCCTGAAGGGCATTGTCGACCACCAATCCGAAGACGAAGCGATAAAAGTCGTCGCGGACGGTAGTGGTGCTTTCCTGACTGAACGAGAAGCCATCGCGCGGGAAACCGAACTCCTCCATCACCAATGGCTTGCGAAGCTTGGCACTCAGCACGAGGTGCTCGTCGATGTAATCCTTCGTGTTCTTGAACGCATTGGGCAGTTCCTTGCGCAAGGTGCGCTGATGCACCCAGCTCCAGTTGTAGGGCCACAGATGGATGTTCATGTAGTCGACATTAGCATCCGAACAGATCTGCTCGTAGAGGTCCATATCGCCTTCGCATCCCCACTTACCCTCAGAACCGATTGAAATCAGGTGGTTGGGGTCGAGCGAGCGAATCAAGGCCGACGTCTCAGCAAGCCATTGGGCAAAAGGCTGCTTGGCCTCTTCGCTGAAGGCTCGGGGCTCGTTGCCGATCTGCCACGACATGATGGCGGGGTCTTCAGAATAAGGCTTGCCCGTATAGCGGTTCGTACGGCCAATCACATCGCGTACATATTGATAAAATAGCTCGTGCGCCTTCTTGTTGGTGGCATACTGACTCACGAATTGCATGAAAGCCATGTAGCCTGCCTCATTGGGTCGCGGAGCCTTGCCGGCACCTGCATGCTCCAGATAGAAGCCATAGCCACCACTCCATTCCCACGAGTTGTTCAGATAGAGCACGGCCACCATCTGGCGCTTTCCCATTTCCATGAGCAAGTAGTCTAAACCTGCAAAAATAGTATCATTGTAGACGCCTGGGGCGACCTGCAACGTCGGTTCTGCCTTTGTGGTCACACCACGCTCGCCATCGCTGCCCACCAAGATGCGGAGGTTGTCGATTCCCATAGCCTTCAGGTCGTCGAGTTCCTGACAAAGACGCTCACGGTTGCCACCTTGTCCCTCGCTTCCGAGGATGGCACCATACCAGAAGTTCGTACCTACATAATAATAGGGCTGACCGTCTTTCACGAAATGACCGTCAACGACTTCAACCAAACCCGACGGCTTGGATTGCTTCTTTTTTGCCGTTTTTGCTTCAATTGCTGTCACTCCAATCATGAAAAACACAAAAACGATAAGGCTTTTTCTCATGAGTAATGTCTTTTAGGTTTTCATTTAACACGAATACGGGGACAAAGTTACACATTTTTTCGTGAATGGTATGATACTTTTTTGATTTTAATCAACACTTTTCACAAAATGGCAAGAAAGATAGGTTAAAAAAAACAAATTAGCACTCAAAACAGGCTTCCAAAACAACGAAATGCACGTTTTTTGCATGTTTTATTGACTTTTCGTCTCTTCTGAGTGATACTTTATCAAGCCCTCCATCGGCGACTGGTATACTTGAGTCAGTTCGTAGCCTTCCTCTGCGGCCACCTCCGAGAGGAGCTCACGATAGACGTAGGCGACGCTTCCCACCGCCCCCAAAGGCAAGTCCGGACGATTGTAGCGGGCTACATTGTTAGCAAAGAAGTTCCTGAAGTTTTCCTTAACCAGTTCTCTTAACCCACTGACGTCCAAATGGTTGTAGATATACTTCGAGATGCTCGCCAGGTATCGGTTAGCCAACGGTTGACGATAGACCTTTTCGATGACGTCGGCATAGGAAAGACCCGCCCACGAGAGGTAGTCGTCGCGCATCGCCTGAGGAAGACCGCCCTTGAAGATGGCATTGAGAAACATGCGTCCGAGAACGGCCCCACTACCCTCATCGCCGAGGATATAGCCCATCGGCGGTACATTGGCCACGATTTCCCGACCATCGTAGAGGCAGGAATTGGCACCCGTACCCAAGATGGCCGCCATGCCCTCTTGACGTCCGCAAACGGCACGTGCCGCACCGAGCAGGTCCGACTCAACGGAAATGTCGGCCGTCTGGGGAAACACCTCGGCAAGTGCCGAACGAACGCTCTCTGTCCATCGGCCAACGCATCCGGCACCATAGAAATAAATATGTGAACACGACTGCTCTTCGTGAACTTGCGGCATCAGTTCTGACTTCAGCACCCCATCGAGAATGAACTCACGAGACTGGTGAACGGGATTGATGCCCTGTGTCGACACCCGCTTCACCACCGCTCCATCATCGACAAACGTCCAGTCGGTCTTGGTGCTGCCAGAATCAGCAATCAATATCATAAACATTAAAATTTAAAAATTCAGTATTAAAAAACGATGCAAATATACGCATATTGACAGAAATAATGTAAATTTGCAAGCAAAATTTTACGATTATCATGACAAAAAAGGCGTTACTGACAATTATATTGCTCATCACAGTGGTCATGCAGGGCCATGCGGTGCTGAAGGAGAAAGACCTGAACAGCACGCTTCTCATTCTGAGACAGGAGCTCATTGACAAACACGACGAGCTGGAAAAGCGCAACAAATTCAGCCAGATGCGCGACGAACGCATCATGAAGCAGTTCCGAGAAATCTTCCATCGAAGCAACCAGAACTCATTGATGCTTTATTCGCAAAAGCCCGACTACGTGTTCGACATGACCTATGCGTGCCACGAAGCCACCAACCAATACCAGGAGTTCTCGCGAGGTTCGGCGCCCCTGCGCAAATTCATGGATAAGAACGATGCCGAGATAGCTCGCTACGATAGCTTGATTGGTAGTCTGGAGAAGATGATGCGCTTCACCGAGATGAACGACAAGGCGCGAATAGATTGTAATGTTTGCCTCACGCTGGCCACGAATATACGCAAGGCGATGATGGAGAACCGTCAGGCGATGAACGACTACGAGCGTCTCTACAAATTCACCGAGCAGAGGCTCAAGAACCTGAACGACTATGCCAACAAGCGCTACGACGAGATACAAAACAGCATCTTCAAGAATGGTGGCGAAAACTATTTCTCCATTCTGGCCTCGCTTCAGCAGAACGTGATGGCTACTGCCGAGACCGTCAGCGACAAATATCGACCATTGAACAAGATACAATCGCAATGGGATAGCAAGATCATTCTCGACCTCTTCCTAAGCATCTTCGTATTTGCCATCGTTTCAATCCTTCTCAATCTACTGGTGTTCCGATGGCTGATGCCTCAGAAGTTCCGCACCGAGTCGTTCCGGAAGAAACGTGCGTGCATCATCATGACGACCACGACGCTCACCTTTGCGGCAATCATCGCAATCCTCAGGGCATCGTCCAATCAAAACTTCCTCATTATGGCCAGCGATCTGTTGGTGGAGTATGCTTGGTTGCTGAGCGTCATCCTCATATCGCTATTGCTTCGTGTGGAAGGCGATCAGATCAAGAGTGCGTTCCGTATCTACTCTCCTCTCATCGTGATGGGATTCCTGGTGATTGCATTCCGCATCGTCCTCATTCCCAACGACCTCGTCAACCTCATCCTCCCCCCTATCCTACTGGCTTGCACCTTGTGGCAATGGAGTGTCATCAGACGGCACGGAAAGCAAATTCCGAGAAGTGACATTTTCTACTCGTACATCTCGCTTGTCATCTTCATCGCAAGCACCATCTGCTCTTGGGTGGGCTACACATTGCTCAGCGTGCAATTGCTCATCTGGTGGATTATGCAGCTGACGTGTATTCTCACCATCACTTGCCTTACCGTATGGATGAAGAAATATAGTGATCGTCATCACATCTACGAGCGACCTGTCACCGAGACCTGGTTCTTCCGCTTTGTCTATCGCGTGGTACTTCCCGTACTTGGTCTGTTCTCCATCCCACTGAGCATCTACATGGCCGCAGATGTGTTCAACCTGAGCGACCTCACGTGGAGCATCTTCACCAAGCCCTTCATCGACCAGAATAATCTGAGAATCAGCATCTTCAGCATCATCCAGGTGGTCGAACTCTATTTCCTCTTCGGCTATCTGAATCGCATCAGCCTCGACTTCCTGCGCCTTCACTATCAACGAAAGAACCTACATGATAAAGGTACGCGCGAGGTGATGGGAAAGAATGTCATCCAAGTGCTGATTTGGGGCATCTGGCTCATCATCTGCCTTGGAATTTTCCACGTGGGCGGCACTTGGTTGGGATATATTGCTGGTGGTCTTTCTACTGGTATCGGTTTTGCCTCGAAAGACATTCTGGAAAATTTCTACTATGGCATCAACCTGATGGCAGGACGCGTGAAGGTGGGCGACTGGATAGAATGCGACGGCATTAAGGGTAAGGTGTCGAGCATCAGCTATACGAGCACGCTCATTGAAGCCATCGACGGTTCGGTGATTGCCTTCACCAACTCC
>JAILAI010000015.1 GCA_024681705.1 Prevotella sp. | reverse complement strand
TTTTCTAATTGTAAAATTTTTTGGAAGGAAAACGAGCATTTTGCTTCCGTTTTTAACAAATTCGTCGAGTTTCTGTAACAAATGGAACAGTTTTCGTGCATTTGACAATCGTTTTGCGTTGGTAGAGTTTCCCCAAATCTTTACAAGTGTCTAATGTTTTTAATCTCCTTAGTGCCGTTTTAAGAAATCCGAAGGGTGGGATAGGGGTAAAAACTATGCAAAATGAGCCAACGGAAAACTCCGCCGGCTCATTTTTGCTTTTATGATTCTTCTGTTCGTTTATCGCACCACCACCTTGCGACCATTGCAGATATAGATGCCGCGTTGAGTGGGAACGCCCTTCAGTCGCTGGCCGTCGATGCTGAACCATACATTCTCCATGTTTCCTTTCACGCCGGCAATAGAAGTGGCAACGTACTGATTGGTAAAGTATCCGGGATTTGTCTTGCCCTTGTCGGCGCGAGCGTAAGTGGCGTCGGTCTTCGTTTCGTCGTACTTTGTGCCTTTTCCGCCAACGAGTTGTGTGCAACCGCTAAACATATCATTCGAAGCGGTCACTTTGGCGGTGCTCCAGCTATCGCCACTATAAATCGTTGTCAGGAGGCTGCAATCTTTGAACATGCCACTCATGTCGGTTACATTTTGCGTGTCGAAGTTGCTGATGTCGAGGCTCGTCAGGGCTGAGCACCCGTTGAACATGTACGCCATGTTCGTCACGTTGCTTGTGTTCAGATATTCCAGGCCCTCTATTTCGGCGATGTCCACCTGTTGTGCCTCGTTGATTTTGCTCAGCGTGACATCGTCGAACCACATCGTACCGGCAAAGGTGCCTACCTGGAACAAGAAGCGGGTGCAATTGTCGCGGGTGACGGTAGCGGTCATGGTGTATTCTTTCCATTCCGTTGTCAAGTCGAACGATCCGAAGTTGCCGCACGAGGGATATCCAGCATCAGAGCTGGGATACTGGAACTCTGCCGAGAGGGAAGCATTGCCGCTGGCCTTTGCCCAGAAGTGTAGCGTATAAGTTTCACCGACGGTCAGCTGGGGGTTGATGTCGGCGGCCACCTGACTGCCCCAATAGTCCACTACCGACGGGTTGACAACGCTCATACATTTCGAGCCGTCGTAGGAACCATCGACAATGGCGCGTTCCTGATTGTTGCCCCATCCCATCATCTGCGCTCCGTCGTCGAAGCTATAGCTGAAGTATACAACATTGGAACTACCGGTGTTGGACGTCTTTTCCGAATCGAACCATCTATAGGTGCTCGTGGGCAAAGCATCGGCAAACGACTGATTGATGACCACCGATGTTATTTCGTTTTTGTGGTCGCTGATCCAGCCGGGAGTGTTGTTGCCGTTGTTGAGTTCATAGGCCGTTCCATCGCGCGAGTCGCTTTTGTTGTCGTAGTAGAAATTGAGCGAGCCATTGTTGAAGACGGCATAGGCCATATCAGGCTCCTCTGGTTTCGGCGTGACGACGATGTCTGTTATCTGACAACCCCAGAAGACACTGATGTCGGTCTCTACTTCCGACCCGTCGGCTTTCAGCAGCACGGCGCGCACCACTTTTGCCTCGAACGTGCTTGATTTCTGGTATTGCAAAGTAATGTTACTTACGGTTTGTCCCAACTTGTTGCTGTCGAATGTGACAGTTGTTTCCAAATTGGTCACACCTACGTAGCTCTCATTACTATTACCACCTGTCACCTTCACATTCAGAATCCCGCTACCGACGGTCTCTGCCATCTCCAGACGTAAACCTGTATATTCGCTGATGTTCAATGCGTCACCATTATATAGATACAATTCGCCCCATTGCGAATTGAACTCCACCGTGGTGTAGGCATATTCGAAGTCGTCTTCCACGGGCAATGTGGGCTCGTAGTTGTCGCCATACCATGCCTGCAAGATGTTTTTTGCCAGGTCAGGCTGGTTGAAGACGGGTAGCGTACGGTTCTTTCCGTCGGAGAGTCCCATCCAATAGAAGGTGGCGAAACCATTGTCCTTTGCCTGTTGCACGAAATATTTTGCAAAGGCAAGCATATTGTCGTGACGCTCATTATAGTCGGTATCGAGATTAGCCGTGCCCCATTCGCCGAAGATGACGGGCGCTCCCTTCGAAGCCAGGTATGATTTCAGGGCGCTCATCATGTCGACCACTTCGTTTTTCGCATTCTGAAGGTTTTCTACGTTCAGATAGCTGTGTATTTCGAAGGCGATATGTCCATCCACATTATCCGTAGGCAGATTCATATTTTTCAACGGGTCTTTCAGATGATCGTTCCATGTTCCCGATCCGGAGCATGCGCCATAGGTACACACCACGAGGTTGCGTTGCGCGTTGTTGCCACCCGTTGCGCGCACGGCATCGACAAAGGCCTGCGCATAGCTGTTGATGGCATTGTAGGCCGATGTAGCTATCGAAGCGTCATATTTGTTGCTAGTGCCAAATGAAGCGAAGCACCATGAGTCCGCCACGTCGAGCATCTCGTTGTAGCCTTCGAAGAGCAGATGGTCGCCATAGTCCTTGAACTCGTTGGCAATCTGTGTCCATAAGGTCTTGAAACGAGCCTCTTGCTGAGCGAACACCGTCTCGTCGGCCACGAGCCATGCGTTATCGTCGGCACCAGTGTCGTGATGCACGTTGAGAATGCAATACATGCCTTGGTCGATGACGTAGTCCACGACCTCGTGTACGCGCGCCATCCATTCTGCATTTACTTGATTGTTGTCGTCCATGTGCTGATACCAGGTCACTGGCACACGTATGGCATTGAAGCCCGCATTGCGCATCATTTCCATCAATTCGGGTTTCGTCACCGGTTGCCCCCACGCCGTTTCATAGGCTTCGGTCGACGTTCCGGTAATCCAGTCGCCGTTAGATTCGAGCGTGTTGCCCAGGTTCCATCCCACTTTCATGTTATTCACGGCTTGTGTGGCGCTCTCGAAATTGTCGCCCCATGCCGCATGGCTCCATAATAGTAGCAAACTACAGATAATTGTTAGGTGTCTTTTCATTTTCTTGATGAGTGATTGTTATGCTTTAGATATTCGATTCGATTTCATAATTGCGTGCAAAGTTACGAATTATCTCTGAAATGTCAAAAAAAATGCGAAACAATTAGAACAAATACTTTCATCGGATTCAATTGACAATTGTTCG
>JAILAI010000261.1 GCA_024681705.1 Prevotella sp. | reverse complement strand
GCCCTTCAAGAAGTTCAAGGCTTCTATCTATGTCCTGAAGAAGGAAGAGGGTGGTCGTCACACTCCGTTCGGCAACAAGTATCGTCCCCAGTTCTACCTCCGCACCATGGACTGCACGGGTGAGATCACTCTGCCCGCAGGCGTTGAGATGGTGATGCCTGGTGACAACGTGGAGATCACTGTTGAGCTGATCTACGCTGTAGCTCTGAACCAGGGTCTGCGTTTCGCTATCCGTGAAGGTGGCCGCACCGTTGGTTCTGGTCAGATCACCGAGGTTTACGAGGACTAAGAAAGAGAAGTGTGAAGAGAGAAGATTCTCTTCTGCTTTGACACACTAGAAATAACAGAAGCCCCCGCTCAAGGGTGGGGGCTTTCATACGGGAATAGCTCAGTTGGTAGAGCATCGGTCTCCAAAACCGAGGGTCGTGGGTTCGAGTCCTCCTTCCCGTGCAAATAGAGAAGAAAGAAGAATGAAGAAGTTTATTGACTATTGCAAGGCTTGCTATGACGAGCTTGCTCATAAGACAACTTGGCCGACGCGCTCTGAGCTGACTCATAGCGCTGTCGTTGTTTTGTCTGCATCACTGGTAATTGCCCTTGTGGTGTGGGTGATGGATACGATTTTCAAGTCAATCATGACTTTGGTATATCCAGGATAATATCGAGAGAGAAATGACTCAGACTGGAATGAAGTGGTACGTACTCCGCGCTGTCAGTGGTAAGGAAGCTAAGGTGAAGGAGTATCTGGAAGCGTTGATGAAGAATAATCCTAATCTGGCCTCCCATGTAGGTCAGGTGTTGCTGCCGACTGAAAAGTATGCTCAGTTGCGCAGTGGCAAGCGTGTTGTGAAGGAGCGTCTTTTCCTTCCTGGATATGTTCTTGTCGAGGCCAATCTTCAGGGAGAGATTGCCAGTACCCTTCGTTTTATTCCTAATGTCCTAGGTTTCCTTGGTGGCATGGACAACCCCACTGCCGTGCGTCAGTCGGAGATCAACCGCATTCTCGGCACAGCCGATGAGATAACCATCAAGGCAGAGGAGATGACCATTCCGTTCACGGTGGACGAGGCTGTGAAGGTGACCGACGGTCCGTTCAGTGGTTTCAGTGGAATCATAGAAGAGGTGAATGCTGACAAGCATTCGTTGAAGGTTGCCGTGAAGATCTTCGGTCGCAAGACGCCGTTAGAACTCTCATTCAATCAAGTAGAGAAGGAATAAAGGCACAATTTTGTTACGGTGTGCCTGTTCTATATAGGGCTAAAGGTGGCTTCCACGCCTTGGCTTATATAAACAACAATAATTATTTATAAACAGAAATGGCTAAAGAAGTTGCTGGATTAATCAAATTACAGATTAAAGGTGGCGCTGCAAATCCCTCTCCCCCCGTAGGTCCTGCTCTGGGTTCTAAGGGTATTAACATCATGGGATTCTGCAAAGAGTTCAACGCCAGAACCCAGGATAAGGCAGGAAAGATTCTTCCTGTTGTTATCACCTACTATACTGACAAGTCATTCAGTTTCGTCATCAAGACTCCTCCCGCAGCTGTCCAGCTGCTTGAGGCCGCCAAGGTAAAGGGTGGTTCATCAGAGCCCAACCGTAAGAAGGTGGCCAGTGTGACCTGGGATCAGGTTCGCGCTATTGCCGAGGACAAGATGGCAGACCTCAACTGTTTCACAGTGGAGTCGGCCATGAAACTGATTGCCGGTACAGCCCGTAGTATGGGTATCACTGTAAAAGGGGAGTTCCCTGGTAAATAACAAATAACTTCAATTAAGGACATGAGTAAACTGACAAAAAATCAAAAGTTAGTAGCTGATAAGGTTGAAGCAGGGAAAGCCTATACGTTGAAAGAAGCCGCTGCGCTGGTGAAAGAAGTCACCACGACGAAGTTTGAGGCTTCGGTTGACATTGACGTACGCTTGGGTGTAGACCCGCGTAAAGCCAACCAGATGGTCCGTGGTGTGGTATCGCTGCCCAACGGAACCGGTAAGGTGACGCGTGTTCTCGCTCTCTGTACACCCGACCAGGAAGCTGCTGCCAAGGAGGCTGGTGCCGACTACGTAGGTCTTGACGAGTATATCGATAAGATCAAGGGTGGTTGGACCGATGTGGATGTGATCATCACGATGCCTTCTTGCATGGGAAAACTGGGTCCTCTCGGACGTATCCTCGGTCCTCGCGGACTGATGCCAAACCCGAAGAGTGGCACTGTTACTATGGATGTAGCCAAGGCAGTGAAGGAAGTAAAGCAGGGTAAGATAGACTTTAAGGTTGACAAGTCTGGTATTGTCCATACCTCAATCGGCAAGGTCACTTTCACAGCCGATCAGATTTTTGAGAATGCGAAGGAGTTCATCTCCACGATTATCAAGCTGAAGCCTGCTGCTGCCAAGGGTACCTATCTGAAGAGTATCTATCTGTCGAGCACGATGAGTATTGGTATCAAGGTTGATCCTAAATCAGTCGAGTAAAATTAGAAAACCGAAAGATTAAAAAGTTGAAAGATTGACATGAAAAAGGAATTAAAAGATACTATCATTGTTGAACTCGGTGAGAAGCTGAAGGAATATGCTCATTTCTATCTGGTAGACCTGTTGGGTCTGAATGCCGAGAAGACGAGCAATCTTCGTCGTCAGTGCTTCAAGAACGACATCAAGCTGCTGGTGGTGAAGAACACCTTGCTGCATAAGGCTTTTGAAGCTGCAGAAATAGACTATTCTCCGCTGTATGACTGTCTGAAGGGCAACACCGCCCTGATGTTCACTCAGACGGCTAACGCTCCGGCCAAGCTGCTCAAGGAATACAAGACCAAGAAGGAAGAGGTTCCCGCCCTGAAGGGTGCTTATGCAGAGGAAGGCTTCTTTGTTGGTGCTGACAAGCTTGATGAGCTGGTTTCTATCAAGAGCAAGAACGAACTCATTGCAGACGTTGTGGCTATGCTTCAGGGTCCTGCACAGGGCGTCATCTCCGCTCTCGAATCAGGCGCAAATACCATCCATGGTGTATTGAAGACTTTGGAGGAGCGCTAATTTTTTCAATTAACAATTAAGAATTAATAATTAAAAGTTTTTTAATAAAATGGCAGATATTAAAGCTATTGCTGAAGAGTTGGTAAACCTTACAGTAAAGGAAGTTCAAGAGTTGAAGACAGTCCTGAAGGACGAGTATGGAATTGAGCCTGCTGCTGCAGCTGTTGCAGTTGCTGCTGGTCCCGCAGCTGGTGGTGAGGCTGCTGCTGCAGAGGAGAAGACTTCTTTCGACGTAGTCCTGAAGTCAGCCGGTGCTGCTAAGCTCCAGGTTGTGAAGGCTGTGAAGGAAGCTTGTGGTCTTGGCCTGAAGGAGGCAAAGGATCTCGTTGACGGTGCTCCTGCTACCATCAAGGAGGGTCTGTCCAAGGACGAGGCTGAGAACCTGAAGAAGACCATCGAGGCCGCAGGTGCTGAGGTTGAGCTGAAGTAATCAGTTACATTGTTATATCATTTGGTTAGGGACTTCCCAGTCGGTGGTCCCTAACCTTTTCTTGTCTCTTGAATCCAGATAGCGTAGGAAGGCTTGAAAGGTTGGATGATCAAGAGAGTCTGGGATAAACAGAAAACAACATTTTTAATCATATATGGCTTCAAAAGTAATAGACAACAGAGTAAACTTTGGCAGCGTCAAGAATCCCATGCCCTTTCCGGATTTCCTTGATGTGCAATTAAAGTCTTTCAAGGACTTCCTGCAGTTGGACACTCCGCCTGAGGAACGCAAGAATGACGGTTTGTATAAGGTATTCGCCGAGAATTTCCCTATCACCGACACGCGTAATAATTTCGTTCTTGAGTTCCTGGATTACTATATCGACCCGCCTCGCTACACCATTGACGAGTGTCTGGAGCGTGGTCTGACCTATAGTGTGCCCTTGAAGGCTAAGCTGAAACTGTATTGCACTGACCCGGATCATGAGGATTTCGGTACGGTGATTCAGGACGTGTTCCTTGGTCCCATTCCTTACATGACCTCCAACGGTACGTTTGTGATCAACGGTGCCGAGCGCGTGGTGGTGTCACAGCTGCACCGTTCGCCGGGTGTGTTCTTCGGTCAGAGTGTGCATGCCAACGGCACCCTGCTCTATTCCGCCCGTATCATTCCGTTCAAGGGATCATGGATAGAGTTTGCGACGGACATCAACAATGTGATGTACGCCTATATCGACCGTAAGAAGAAGTTGCCTGTTACTACGCTGTTGCGTGCCATCGGTTTCGAGAGCGACAAGGACATCCTGCAGATCTTCGACCTTGCCGAGGAGGTGAAGGTGACGAAGAAGGGTCTGAAAGCGGTCGTAGGCATGAAGCTTGCTGCGCGTGTGCTGAAGAGCTGGAACGAGGACTTCGTTGATGAGGATACCGGTGAGGTTGTTTCCATCGAGCGTACCGAGGTGATCATGGAGCGTGAGACGGAGATCACCGAGGATAACATGATTGAGATCCTGGAGAGCGGTGCTCAGACCATCCTTGTCCACAAGGACGATACCATTGCCCAGGACTACTCCATCATCTTCAATACGCTGGCCAAGGACCCGTCGAATACGGAGAAGGAGGCAGTGCTGTATATCTACCGTCAGTTGCGTAATGCAGAGCCTCAGGACGATGCCAGTGCCCGTGAGGTGATCCAGAACCTGTTCTTCTCGGACAAGCGTTATGACCTGGGTGATGTAGGCCGTTACCGTATCAATAAGAAGTTGAACCTGAATACCGACATGGAGGTCCGTGTCCTGACGAAGGAAGATATCATTGAGATTATCAAGTACCTCATCCAGCTGATCAACTCGAAGGCAACGGTTGACGATATCGACCACCTGTCGAACCGTCGTGTGCGCACTGTCGGTGAGCAGCTGTCGAATCAGTTCTCCATCGGTCTGGCCCGTATGAGCCGTACCATCCGTGAGCGTATGAACGTGCGTGACAATGAGGTGTTTACCCCCACGGACCTGATCAATGCGAAGACCATCTCCAGCGTGATCAACTCGTTCTTCGGTACGAACCCGCTGTCGCAGTTCATGGACCAGACCAACCCGTTGGCCGAGGTGACCCACAAGCGTCGTCTCTCAGCCCTGGGCCCTGGCGGTCTGTCGCGTGAGCGTGCCGGTTTCGAGGTGCGTGACGTTCACTACACCCACTACGGACGACTCTGCCCGATTGAGAGTCCTGAAGGTCCCAACATCGGTCTGATCTCGTCGCTCTGTGTCTATGCCAAGATCAATGAGCTCGGCTTCATCCAGACACCTTACCGTAAGGTGGAGAACGGTGTGGCCAACCTCAACAATGAAGATATCGTGTACCTGACTGCCGAAGAGGAGTCAGAGCACATCATCGGTCAGGGAAATGCTCCGCTGAACGATGACGGAACCTTCATCCGCGACGTGGTGAAGTGTCGTCAGGATGCAGACTTCCCCGTGGTACCTCCCACTGACGTGGACCTGATGGACGTGTCGCCACAGCAGATTGCCTCCATCGCCGCTTCTCTGATTCCGTTCCTGGAGCATGACGATGCCCACCGTGCACTGATGGGTTCGAACATGATGCGTCAGGCCGTTCCCCTGCTTCATAACGAGGCACCTATCGTCGGAACAGGTATTGAGAAGCAGGTCTGTGAGGATTCGCGTACGATGATCACAGCCGAAGGTGATGGTACTGTGGAGTATGTGGATGCCACGACCATCCGTATCCTGTATGACCGTACGGAAGACGAGGAGTTCGTCAGCTTCGAGCCAGCCCTGAAGGAATACCGCATTCCCAAGTTCCGCCGTACCAACCAGAATATGACCATCGACCTGCGTCCTATCTGTGTGAAGGGTCAGCGTGTGAAGGCCGGTGATATCCTGACCGAGGGCTATGCCACCGAGAACGGTGAGCTGGCGCTGGGTCGCAACCTCCTTGTGGCATATATGCCCTGGAAGGGTTATAACTATGAGGATGCCATTGTGCTCAACGAGCGTATAGTCCGTGAAGATATCCTGACTTCAGTCCATGTGGACGAGTATTCGCTGGATGTCCGTGAGACGAAGCGTGGCGTGGAGGAGTTCACGGCCGACATTCCCAATGTCAGTGAGGAAGCCACGAAGGACCTCGACGAGAACGGTGTGGTCCGTGTGGGAGCCCGTGTGGAGCCCGGTGACATCCTGATTGGTAAGATTTCGCCGAAGGGCGAGAGCGATCCCTCTCCGGAGGAGAAGCTGCTGCGTGCCATCTTCGGTGACAAGGCCGGTGATGTGAAGGACTCCTCGTTGAAGGCCAATCCCTCGCTGACCGGTGTGATCATAGACAAGAAGCTGTTTGCCCGAGCCGTCAAGACCCGTCAGACGAAGATGCAGGACAAGAAGATCCTGGAGAAGATTGACGAGGAATACGAGGCCAAGGTCGATGACCTGAAGGATATCCTCGTGGAGAAGCTTGCCACGCTGACGAAGGGAAAGACCTCGCAGGGTGTGAAGGACTACACCGGTGCCGAGATCATCACGAAGGGCAGCAAGTTCACCATGACTGTTCTGAAGAATCTGGAGTATGGTGATATCCAGATCAGCAACTGGACCAACGATGAGCACAAGAATGAGCTGATTGCCCAGTTGATTATCAACTTCATGAAGAAGTACAAGCTGCTGGATGCCGAGCTGAAGCGTAAGAAGTTTGCCATCACCATCGGTGACGAGCTTCCCTCAGGAATTCTGCAGATGGCCAAGGTCTATGTTGCCAAGAAGCGTAAGATCGGTGTGGGTGACAAGCTAGCCGGTCGCCATGGTAACAAAGGTATTGTCTCGAAGGTGGTGCGTCAGGAGGACATGCCGTTCCTCGAGGACGGTCGTCCTGTAGACCTGGTGCTGAACCCGTTGGGTGTGCCATCCCGAATGAACCTCGGTCAGATCTTCGAGGCCATTCTCGGTGCAGCCGGAAAGCGCTTAGGCGTGAAGTTCGCCACTCCGATCTTCGACGGTGCGAAGCTTGACGACCTGGCAGAGTGGACAGACAAGGCCGGTCTGCCCCGCCTTTGCTCCACCCACCTGTATGACGGTGAGACGGGAGAGCGTTTCGACCAGCCCGCTACCGTAGGTATTACCTACTTCCTCAAGCTGGGTCACATGGTAGAGGACAAGATGCATGCCCGTTCCATCGGCCCGTACAGTCTCATCACCCAGCAGCCACTTGGCGGTAAGGCACAGTTTGGTGGCCAGCGTTTCGGAGAGATGGAAGTCTGGGCACTGGAGGCCTTCGGTGCCAGCCATGTGCTTCAGGAGATCCTGACCATCAAGTCGGATGATACCGTAGGACGTTCTAAGGCTTATGAGGCCATTGTCAAGGGAGAGCCGATGCCCACGCCGGGCATTCCCGAGTCGCTCAACGTGCTGCTGCACGAGCTTCGCGGTCTGGGTCTCAGCATAACAATGGACTAAAGGTAATTGATAATAGATAATTTATAACTGATAATTATGGCTTTCAAGAAAGATATAAAGACAAAGAGTAATTTCACCAAGATTACCATCGGACTGGCTTCACCCGAGGAGATTCTCGAGAACTCTTTCGGTGAGGTTACCAAGCCTGAGACCATCAACTACCGTACCTATAAGCCAGAGCGTGACGGTTTGTTCTGCGAGCGCATCTTCGGTCCTACGAAGGACTATGAGTGTGCCTGCGGCAAGTACAAGCGTATCCGTTACAAGGGTATTGTCTGTGACCGTTGCGGTGTGGAAGTCACCGAGAAGAAGGTGCGTCGTGAGCGTGCCGGACACATTGAACTGGTGGTTCCCGTTGCCCATATCTGGTATTTCCGTTCCCTGCCCAACAAGATAGGCTACCTGCTGGGACTTCCCACGAAGAAACTCGACTCCGTCATCTATTACGAGCGTTATGTCGTTATCCAGCCCGGTGTGATGGCTGGCAAGAAGGACGGAGAGGGCAACCCCGCATTAGGTTCCCAGATGTATGACCTGCTTTCAGAAGAGGAATACAACGAGATCATCGACAATGTAGTGGGTGAGAACAACGACTATCTTGATGACAGCGATCCCAATAAGTTCATTGCGAAGATGGGTGCCGAGGCTGTCTACGACCTGCTGGTGAAGCTCGACCTTGATTCACTGTCCTATGAGCTTCGTGACCGTGCCAATACCGACTCGTCGGTACAGCGCAAGAACGAGGCCTTGAAGCGTCTGCAGGTGGTGGAGGCATTCCGCCAGAGTGTGGAGAAGGGCATCAACCGTCCTGAGTGGATGATCATGAAGATTATCCCCGTGACACCTCCCGAGCTGCGTCCTCTGGTACCCCTGGACGGTGGCCGTTTCGCCACGAGTGACCTCAACGACCTCTATCGTCGGGTCATCATCCGCAACAACCGTCTGAAGAGACTCATTGAGATCCATGCACCCGAGGTCATCCTGCGCAACGAGAAGCGTATGCTGCAGGAGGCAGTGGACTCGCTGTTTGACAACAGCCGCAAGTCCTCAGCCGTGAAGAGTGACTCCAACCGTCCGTTGAAATCGCTCTCTGACTCCTTGAAGGGAAAGCAGGGCCGTTTCCGTCAGAACCTGTTAGGTAAGCGTGTTGACTACTCCGCCCGTTCGGTGATTGTCGTCGGTCCGGAGCTGAAGATGGGTGAGTGCGGTCTGCCGAAGCTCATGGCAGCCGAGCTCTACAAGCCTTTCATCATCCGCAAGCTCATAGAGCGCGGTATTGTCAAGACGGTGAAGTCGGCCAAGAAGATCGTTGACCGTCGCGAACCGGTCATCTGGGATATCCTGGAGAATGTGATGAAGGGTCATCCCGTTCTTCTGAACCGTGCTCCTACGCTGCACCGTCTGGGTATCCAGGCATTCCAGCCGAAGCTGATCGAGGGTAAGGCCATCCAGCTTCATCCGCTGGCCTGTACCGCCTTCAATGCAGACTTTGACGGTGACCAGATGGCTGTGCACCTTCCCCTTTCCAACGAGGCCATCCTCGAGGCTCAGCTGCTGATGCTCCAGAGCCATAATATCCTCAATCCTGCCAATGGTGCACCTATCACCGTTCCTTCTCAGGACATGGTGCTTGGTCTCTACTATATCACCAAGATCCGTCCGGGTGCCAAGGGCGAGGGACTGTCGTTCTACGGTCCCGAGGAGGCCATCATTGCCCGTAATGAAGGCAAGTGCGACCTGCACGCCCTGGTGAAGGTTGTCGTTGACGACATCGTTGACGGTCAGAAGGTACGCCACACCGTGGAGACCTCTGTCGGTCGTGTTATCGTGAATGGCATCATCCCTGATGAAGTAGGATTCGTCAATACCGTCATTTCCAAGAAGTCCCTGCGTGACATCATTGCCGATGTCATAGAGCATGTGGGTTTTGCTGAGGCATGCGAGTTCCTTGACGGTATCAAGAACCTGGGTTACCGCATGGCCTATCTGGCTGGTCTGTCCTTCAACCTCGATGATATCATCATCCCGAAGGAGAAGGCCGAGCTCATTGCCAAGGGTAACGAGGAAGTGCGTACCATCACCGACAACTACAACATGGGCTTCATCACCGACAACGAGCGTTACAATCAGGTCATTGACACATGGACGCACGTCAACAATGACATCGGTAACATCCTGCTGAAGCAGATGACCGAGGCCGACCAGGGTTTCAATGCCGTGTTCATGATGCTCGACTCCGGAGCCCGTGGTAGTAAGGACCAGATCAAGCAGCTCTCAGGAATCCGCGGTCTGATGGCCAAGCCTCAGAAGGCCGGTGCCGAGGGCCATCAGATTATTGAGAACCCCATTCTGTCGAACTTCAAGGAAGGAATGTCCGTGCTGGAGTACTTCATCTCGACCCACGGTGCCCGTAAGGGTCTGGCAGACACCGCCATGAAGACAGCCGATGCCGGTTACCTTACCCGTCGACTCGTCGATGTGTCTCACGATGTCATCATCACCGAGGAAGACTGCGGAACGTTGCGTGGACTCGTCTGCACGGCCCTGAAGAGTGGTGACGAGGTCATCAGCTCCCTCTACGAGCGTATCCTGGGTCGTGTGTCAGTGCATGATATCATCCATCCGCATACCGGTGAGACGATTGTCGCGTCGGGTGAGGAGATCACCGAGGCAGTGGCAGAAGCCATTGAGAAGGCCGAGATCGAGAGCGTTGAGATCCGTTCCGTGCTGACCTGTGAGTCGAAGAAGGGTGTATGTATGAAGTGCTATGGCCGTAACCTTGCCACGCGCCGCATGGTGCAGAAGGGTGAGGCAGTCGGTGTGATTGCAGCCCAGGCCATTGGTGAGCCGGGTACGCAGCTTACCCTCCGTACGTTCCACGCCGGTGGTGTGGCAGCCAATGCAGCAGCCAATGCCAGCATCGTCTCGAAGTACGAGAATGCTGTGATAGAGCTTGAGGAAGTGCGCACCGTACCGTTCGACGAGGATGGTCGTATGTGTGAGATGGTAGTCAGCCGTCTGGGTGAGTTGCGCTTTGTCGATACCAATACGAAGATTGTGCTCTCCACGGTGAATGTACCCTACGGTTCATCCCTCTATTTCAAGAACGGAGATCGTGTGAAGAAGAACGACAAGATAGCCCAGTGGGATCCCTTCAATGCAGTCATCGTTACAGAGTATGCCGGTACGCTGAAGTTCAATGATGTCATAGAGAATGTCACCTTCCGTGCCGAGACCGACGAGACCACCGGTCTTACTGAGAAGATCATCACCGAGTCGAAAGACCGTTCGAGGGTTCCTACCTGTGACATCATTGGTGCCGATGGTGAGAAGATAGGTACCTATAACTTCCCTGTGGGAGGCCACGTGGTAGTAGAGGACGGTCAGACCGTGAAGACCGGTGAGACGCTGGTGAAGATCCCGCGTGCTGCTGCCAAGGGTGGTGACATCACCGCCGGTCTGCCCCGTGTCACAGAGCTCTTCGAGGCCCGTAACCCGTCGAACCCCGCTGTTGTCAGTGAGATTGACGGTGAGGTGACCATGGGTAAGGTGAAGCGTGGTAACCGTGAGATCATCGTCACCTCGAAGTCGGGTGACCAGCGCAAGTACCTTGTCTCGCTCTCCAAGCAGATCCTGGTACAGGAGCACGATGCCGTGCGTGCCGGTACTCCGTTGTCCGACGGTGCCATCACGCCCAACGACATCCTTGCCATCAAGGGTCCCACCGCTGTCCAGGAGTATATCGTCAACGAGGTCCAGGACGTGTATCGTCTGCAGGGTATCAAGATCAACGACAAACACTTTGAGATCATCGTTCGTCAGATGATGCGCAAGGTGCAGATCAACGATCCCGGTGACACCTCGTTCCTCGAGCAGGAGATTGTCGACAAGCTCGACTTCGCCGAGGAGAACGACCGCATCTGGGGTAAGAAGGTGGTCACCGACGCCGGTGCCTCTGAGAACATGAAGGCCGGCCAGATTGTCACCGCCCGCCGTCTGCGC
>JAILAI010000259.1 GCA_024681705.1 Prevotella sp. | reverse complement strand
CCTTGTTTTTTAACATTTGCCTACCCGTACGGATTTGGTTGACTGCCTCGCCTGAGTACAGTTGACTACTTTCGCTGGAGAGGTTGACCCTTTTCCTAAGAACGTAGACTTTGTACGGATATTGTTTACTCTTCATCTTTTTATAGGGGGTTATAGGGGGCTATAGGTTTTTATGGGGTTTTATAGGGTATCATAGGAGTTCATAGGACTTTATAGGTTTTTATTGCTGTCCGCTAAACATATTTTTAGCTCCATATTTACGACTTTTGCCGCTTGACAAGCCCCCTCTGACCTTGAAATGGTGTAGCATTCGTATTCTGTCGCACCTTCGGCGCTACTGTTTCTGTGTTGTCGCTATCAGGGGTTCCGCTTCGCTCCACCCCTGCCTGTGATCTTGTCACCCCTTCGGGGTTCTTCCCTGCTCAAAGTCCCATGCTCGTTGACCACAGCCCTAACATTGGGGTCCTTGTTGACCCCACCCCTACCCCTCCCCTGCAAGCAGGGGCGGGGAGCATAGATAGTGTTTGTTTCCCTATCAAGAGGGCGGAACTGAAAGAACTCTACATAATAATTCCTGATGCTGCCTATAACTCTTCATTTACTCCCCAACCCTATTTATAGGGGAGGGGCAGGGATGGGGTTGATTCCCCGACCAAAAGGATGCGCCATACTAATTAGCGACTCATCACTCGAACATCTTTTTAGCGGACACCAATAATAGGTTTTCGTGAGGCACCCGCCATTCCCCATAGCCCTGTCATCTCCTATCAAGTCCCATAGCCCCCTATAACCCCCTATCAAACCCCATGCTCCCTATTCCCGAACCCTTATAGCCGCCAATGTATTCTTCACTCTTCACTTTTAATCGTTCTTCACTTAAACTGCCGCTTTTCATCATCAAAACTGCCGCTTTTCATCAAATAAAATCTTCGCGGGAATCGGTATGTTGACAAAGCCAGCGAACCACAAATTCAGACCCGATAGAATAAACATTATTTAACAAAAAAGACCGTCCCTGGAGACCCTGAAAATTTGGAATTTCCCAAAAAATGTAGTACCTTTGCACATGTGCTGAGATAGCAAGCAAAAGGGGGAATTTGGCAGGAATGGAAAGGGGAATCGCAGGGATAGAAAGGCGGAATAATAATAGAAATGGAAAAGGGGAAATCGCAGGAATGAAAGGCTGGGAAATAATAGAAATGAAAGGGGAAAAGCAGGAATGAAAGGTGGAAACCGAAGCAACATATTGGGGGAATGAAACAGTGCGTGATGGCACTCTTTGGTTTAACCGGCTCAGATTTGAACCCGTTGAAGATGACCTAGAACAGGCACTCAATGGTTGAACTGGCTGAAAATTCAGCCCATTGAAGATAGGGCTAGAGATCTCCTAGGCTTTATGGGGGTTAATAGGGGGTTATAGGACTTTATAGGATATTATAGGGCACCATAGGCCACCAAAGATAATGCTCATTGGTTGAGGTCGGCTCAAAATTGAGCCCACCGGAAATGGCCAAAGCTGGCACTCAATGGTTTAACCGGCGCAAAATTGCGCCCGTTGAATATAGGTCTCTTTGGGTTAATAAGCTCAAAATTGAGCCCATTGAAGTTTGGCCGAAGCAAAGTTGCATTGACCTGCACCGAATGCTGACGGTTGCCAACGGAAAGGGCGAGCCGTCCGAAGCATTGAACCTGCATGGAAATCAATGCATCCAGATTGGGATTCGTAGCACGGGAATTGGCTCAGCCCTAGTACAAATATCGCTCGTGGGAGATGGGCGACATTTTGCGCCCATTGAATCTCGAGAGAAACGCAAGAAACGCAGGAAAAGACATGGAGTGCTTTCTCCATCAATGCCGACCCTGTATTTTAAGATCTCTGTCGAACCTTCGCTCTATATTTAAAGAGTTATGTCGAGCCGTATTCAAGAACCCTGTCAAGCCCTCGCCCCGTATCTCAAGAACCCTGATTCCTAATACGCCTGCTCGTGAACACCTTTGACGGCACGCCCTGAGGGATCGTTCATATTCTTGAAAGCCTCGTCCCACTCGAGTGCGATGGCTGTACTACAAGCCACACTGGCCTCACTGGGCACCGAACGGGCGGCAGAATCGCTGGGGAAGTGCTCGGCAAAGATGCAACGATAGTAGTACTCCTCCTTGTTCTGCGGAGGATTGATGGGGAATCGCTCGGCGGCATGTGCCATCTGCTCGTCGCTGACAGCTGCCGCCGTAACGGCTTTCAGGGTGTCAATCCACGAGTAGCCCACTCCATCGCTGAACTGCTCCTTCTGACGCCAAGCCACCGCCTCGGGCAGCATATCGGCAAAGGCCTCGCGAACGATGCGCTTCTCGATGGTCTGTCCCGGGCACATCTTCGCCTCTGGATTCGTACGCATGGCTACATCGAGGAACTCTTTGTCGAGGAAAGGCACACGCCCTTCTACGCCCCATGCCGAGAGGCTCTTGTTGGCACGCAGGCAGTCGTAGAGATGAAGCTTGGAGAGCTTGCGCACGGTCTCATCGTGGAAGGCCTTCGCATCGGGTGCTTTGTGGAAATAGAGATAGCCACCGAAGATTTCGTCGGCGCCTTCGCCCGAGAGCACCATCTTGATGCCCATCGACTTGATGACACGCGCCAGCAGGTACATCGGCGTAGAGGCCCGCACGGTGGTGACGTCGTAGGTCTCGATGAAGTAGATGACGTCGCGGATGGCGTCGAGGCCCTCCTGCACGGTGTAGTTGATCTCGTGATGCACGGTGCCGATATGGTCGGCCACCAGCTTCGCCTTGGCCAGATCGGGAGCGCCTTTCAGTCCTACGGCAAACGAGTGCAGGCGCGGCCAGTAGGCCTTGGTCTTGCTATTGTCCTCGATGCGCATCTCGCTATATTTCTCTGCAATGGCCGATATGACCGACGAGTCGAGACCGCCCGAGAGCAGCACGCCATAAGGCACGTCGGACATCAGCTGCCGCTTCACGGCGTCTTCCAGAGCATCGTGAATGTCCTCTACGCTGGCCTTGTTGTCCTTCACGGCCTCGTATTCCATCCAGTCACGACGATAATACCTCTGCATCTGGCAACCCTCACGACTCGACAGATAGTGTCCGGGTAGGAAGGGTTCGAAGCGGTCGCAATACCCCTCGAGCGCCTTCAGCTCGGAAGCCACATAGATGGTACCGTCGGCATCATAGCCAATGTAGAGGGGTATCACCCCGATGGGGTCGCGGGCAATGAGAAACTCGTTGCGTTCCTCGTCGTAGAGCACGAAAGCGAAGATGCCGCTGAGGTCCTCGAGGAAGCCGATGCCCTTCTGGCGATAGAGGGCGAGAATCACCTCACAATCGCTCCCCGTCTGGAAGTCATATTGTCCGGCAAAGCGTCGGCGTATCTCCTGATGGTTATAGATTTCGCCATTCACCGCGAGCACCTGCTTACCGTCGGGCGAGTAAAGAGGCTGACCGCCGCTCTCGGGGTCGACGATGCTCAGTCGCTCGTGTGCCAAGATAGCACTTCCACCACAATAGATGCCGCTCCAGTCGGGTCCGCGATGGCGTATTTTCTGACTCATCTTCAACGCTTTCTCTCGTTGTGCGCGCGTCTGTTCCTTGACGTTCAATATCGCTACAATTCCACACATAATCTTTCTTTTTTTTTAAGACAAATATCATTTTTGTTGGTTTCAGAAGCCTTCTACAGCTGCATACCAAGCACATTTTCCACATAGTTGACGAAAGCCTGATTCACCATCCGTATGCCGCCAGGGGTGGGATAACGACCCGTGAAATACCAATCGCCAGGATGGTTGGGACAAGCCTGATGCAGGCCTTCGATGCTTTGGAACACCAGCTCCACGGGCGATTGCATCCCCTTCGGACGGAGCATCTCCACAATCTTCCGGTTGATGTCGTCGACGCTGAAAGGCGCATAGATGCGGCGCACGTGATTGGTCGAGAGGAGGTCGGACTTGCAAGCGCGGTAGACCTCTGCTATGAGCTGTTGCATGCCACGTTCCTTGATGAGGGCGATGGCTGCCCGGAAGGCACAGAGCTCCTCCAGACGCGACATGTCGATGCCATAATAGTCGGGATAGCGAATCTGGGGCGAACTCGACACCATGACGATTTTCCTTGGGTGCAGGCGGTCGAGAATCTTGAAGATGCTCTCGCGGAGCGTGGTGCCCCTGACGATGGAGTCGTCGATGATGACGAGGTTATCCTCATAGGCCTCCAGCGACCCGTAGGTGATGTCGTAGACGTGGGCAGCCAGGTCGTTGCGCTCGTTTCCGTCGCTGATGAAGGTGCGTAGCTTGATGTCCTTCCACACCACCTTCTCAATCCTCACATCGTGGTTGAGTCGGCGCACTCCGTCGGTCATGCCGTAGAAGGCCACTTCGGCCGTGTTGGGGATGTACGAGAACACCGTGTGGGCGACGTCGCCCTCGATGGCCTGCATGATGGCTGGCGTGAGTTGCTCGCCAAGTCGCTTGCGTTCCTGGTAGATGTCGCGGTCGCTCCCACGGCTGAAGTAGATACGCTCAAAGCTACAGGGCGATGCTACCCCACCCTCTTTCTCCAAAAGCGGAGAGTGAAGTACGACGGCACCTTTCCTGTTGACAATCAATGCGTTGCCTGGCTTTAGTTCCTGAATATCTTCAGTGCTCAGGTCGAACGTTGTCTGAATGACCGGACGCTCACTGGCCACAGCCACCAACTCGTCGTCCTGATAGTAGAATGCCGGACGGATGCCCCAGGGGTCGCGCACGGCAAACATCTCGCCGCTACCCGTCAGGCCACACATCACGTAGCCTCCATCGAAATGGGGCATCGTGGTCTTCAGCACATTCGCCATCTCCACATGCTCGTCGATGTAGTTGGTGATGTCGGTTCCCTGAAGGCCCTTCTCCTTGGCTATCGTGTAGAGTCGTTCCACCTCTCGGTCCAGCCGGTGGCCCATCAGCTCAAGCGTTATGTAGGAATCGCCATAGACGCGGGGCGATTGGCCCTGCTGGGTGATGAAGTCGAACACCTGGTCGATGTTGGTCATGTTGAAGTTTCCGCATAGGCAGAGGTTCTTGGCGCGCCAGTTGTTTCTCCTCAGAAACGGATGCACAAATTGCAGACCGCTCTTGCCCGTTGTGGAATAGCGCAGATGGCCCATGTAGAGCTGTCCGGCAAACGAATCGTCCACATGCTTGAATATCTCGGTGATGGCGTCTTTCCCCTCCGCACGCTCACGAAACATGTACTCCTGGCCAGCTGGAGCATCCAGGTTGACGCAGGCGACGCCCGCTCCCTCCTGACCGCGATTGTGCTGCTTCTCCATCATCAGATAGAGCTTGTCGAGCCCATAGCGCCAAGTGCCGTACTTCTGCTCGTAGTAGGAAAGTGGCTTCAGCAGGCGAATCATCGCCACTCCACACTCATGCTTCAGCTGTTCCATCGATACATGTGTGTATAAAATCCATAAACAAGGGATGCGGATGGAGCACCGTCGACGAGTATTCGGGATGGAACTGAGTGCCGATGTACCATTTGAGCGAGGGTATCTCGACGATTTCCACCAGACGGGTCGCAGGGTTCACTCCAGCGCACTTCATGCCAGCCGTCTCGAACTCGTCCAGATAGTTGTTGTTGAACTCGTAGCGATGGCGATGGCGCTCGCGTATCAGCGTCTGCCCACCGTAGGCCTTCATGGTGCGGCTTCCGTCCACCAGTTCGCACTCGTAGGCACCCAGTCGCATCGTGCCGCCCATCTGCGTGATGCTTTTCTGCTCCTCCATCAGGTCGATGACGGGATGGCTTGTCTCTGCATCCATCTCGCTACTATTGGCGTCCTGATAGCCCAGCACGTTGCGGGCAAACTCGATGACCATCATCTGCATGCCCAGACAAATGCCGAACGTGGGAATATCGTGCGTGCGGGTGTAGGCGGCGGCAATAATCTTGCCCTCGATGCCTCGATTGCCAAATCCCGGACAAATCACGATGCCCGCCATACCTGCCAACTTCTCGGCCACATTCTCGGCGGTGATGTGTTCGCTATTGATGAAGGTTGCCTTCACCTTCTTATTATTATAGGTACCTGCGTGGGCCAGACTCTCGAGAATGCTCTTGTAGGCATCTTGCAAATCGTACTTTCCCACCAGTCCTATGCATATCTCTTCTGTTGCCCTCTTGCGTCGCTCCAGGAAGTCGCGCCACGGGCCCAGCTCGGGCGTCTCCTTGGGTTCTATGCCCATCTTGCGGAGAATCACCGAGTCGAGTTCCTGGCGTTGCATGTTCACCGGCACCTCGTAGATGCTGGGCATGTCCTGACTCTGGATGACGGCACTCAGGTCGACATTGCAGAAGTGGGCCACCTTTGCACGGAGGTCGTCGCTCAGATCGTGCTCGGTGCGCAACACCAGCACATCTGGCTGAATGCCAAGTCCCTGAAGTTGCTTCACGCTGGTCTGCGTGGGTTTTGTCTTCAGTTCACCAGCAGCCGCCAGATAGGGCACGTAGGTCAGATGGACATTCAACGAGCGTTGTGGTCCGAGTTCCCATCTCAGTTGGCGGATGGCCTCGAGGAAGGGCTGACTCTCAATGTCGCCGATGGTTCCTCCTATCTCGGTGATGACGAAGTCGAAGTCCTCGTTGGTCTCTCCCACGTCTTTTCTCAGAATCCTTCTTTTTATCTCATCGGTGATGTGCGGCACCACCTGTATGGTCTTGCCCAGATAGTCGCCCCGACGCTCACGCTCGATGACGCTCAGGTAGATACGACCGGTTGTCACACTATTGTTGCGGGTGGTCTCAATGCCCGTGAAGCGCTCGTAGTGGCCCAGATCCAGGTCGGTTTCCATTCCGTCGGCCGTGACGTAGCATTCCCCGTGCTCATAGGGGTTCAGCGTTCCCGGGTCGATGTTGATGTAGGGGTCGAATTTTTGGATGGTGATTTTGTATCCTCTCGCCTGCAATAGCTTTCCCAATGATGCCGAGATGATACCCTTTCCCAGTGAAGAGGCCACGCCTCCGGTAATGAAGATATACTTTGTTTCCATAAACAATCATTTTGATGGCTTTCGACGACGACGCTATACAAAAAGCTGGTTTCCGACTATCGTGAGCGTCACCGTGCACCATTCAAGGCACAAAGATAATACATTTTGAAAACAAAACGGGAATAACACCATACATTTTGTTTGTTAAAAATAAACCAAAATAACAATATGAAAAGATTTTGTTTGATTATATGACAATTTGTAATTTTACAACCTACAATTTCGCACATTTCGTTTCAAATTGTCAAAACCAACAAATCGGAAGAATGAAAGCACGAGCGTCTGAAGCAAAAAAATACCCCCTTCCTTTGCAAGAAGAGGGTACGCATACCTGGAGAAGATTATGGATGCAGCGTAAAACCAAGAACCAGGTAGGCTTTTCCGGAGCAAGGGTTGGCGGCCACTTGTCCGAAGATAGGTATTGAAAACGTATCGGTGATACGGATATCCTTTGTTGCCTTCAATGAGAGATTCGTAACGGCAAAACCATCTGTACCGTAGAAATCGGTGGCATGGGGCACCACACCAGCCGTAGCTGTCCACTCGGTATCTCCCAGACGGAACGGAACACTTGCCTCAGCATAGCTACTATAGGCTCGCTTGCCTTCGTCGTTCACGGCATCGTTTCCAGAGAAATTGGTGTACCACTGGAGGCTGGCGAAACCGAAATCATAACCGATGTTTGCCTCAAAGAGGTGGTTCGTGCCATGAGCATCGTACTTGAAGTATCGGTTTTCGGGATCGAGACCAGTGTTGAACCAATAGTCGGTCACACCGATGTTGAAACCTCCAATGCTATAGGCTAGCGTCAGGTCGAACTCTTTCGTGTCGTTAGCATCTACCAGTCCGTAGCTGCCCCAAGCCGTCAGCGATAGTCCGTGAGAGGCGATTCCGAGCGTCGGTTGTACGGCCGCACTACCCAAGTCCAGTCCTCTCCAAATATACTGATTTACGAAATCCGCCGCTACGGTTGTCTCTATACTCTTTTCCGTCTCCTGTGCAAGGGTCGTCACGCTGGTGACCAGACCCATTGCGAATAAAACAATCTTTTTCATAATAAATATAACTTTTTCTTTATTTAGTTGTAACAGCTCTCACCATGTTCGTAGATGTCGAGACCTTCCTCTTCAACACGAGCGCCCACACGCAAACCGCGAACCTTCTTGATTCCATAGAACAACACGAATCCGCAAGCAGCTGCCCAGAGGTCAATCATAAGTATGCCAAAGCACTCGGCTCCGAAGAAGCCCCAACCATGACCGTAGAAGGCACCATTGGTAGTGGAAAGCAGACCTGTCATCAGGGTTCCGATAATTCCACACACACCATGTACGCTGGAAGCACCAACGGGGTCGTCGATACGAAGCACATGATCGATGAACTCAATGGCATAGACAAGCACCACACCGCATACCAGACCGATGATGACGGCTCCGAACGGCGATACAAGGTCGCATCCGGCCGTGATTCCCACAAGACCTGCCAACACACCGTTCAACGTAAGCGACAAAGAGGGCTTTCCATACTTCATCCAAGTGACGAACATCGTGGCCGTGCCCGCCATAGCGGCGGCAAGGTTGGTCGTGAGGAACACGTGCGAAATAGCTACGCGGTTCACCTCACCACTGGCGGCCAGCTGACTACCAGGATTGAATCCGAACCATCCAAGCCAGAGGATGAACACGCCCAATGCGGCCATCGTCAGGTTGTGACCGGGAATAGCGCGACTCTTGCCGTCGGTGCCATACTTGCCAAGACGGGGACCAAGGGCCATAGCTCCGATGAGTGCCAACACACCACCAACACTATGCACAATGGCAGATCCGGCAAAATCGTGGAACACGTCTCCAAAGGTATTCATCATGAACGAGCCCTCTTCGGCGTTGCACAACCAACCGCCACCCCATGTCCAATGGCCTTCGACCGGGTAGATAATCATCGAGATAAAAGCGCTATAAATCAGGTACATAGAGAACTTCGTGCGCTCTGCCATCGCACCACTGACGATGGTGGCAGAAGTGGCACAAAAGACGGTCTCGAACATCAAGAAACCCTCTACCGGCAGATCTCCCTTATAGAAACTAAGGTCTCCCCAGTTCGGGGCACCGATGAAGCCGGCACCATCGCTACCAAACATAAAACCAAATCCAATGAAGAAGAACAACAATGATCCGAACATAAAGTCGACAAAGTTCTTCATCAGAATGTTAGCCGTATTCTTACCACGTGTAAATCCTGCTTCACACAATGCAAATCCTGGTTGCATCCAGAAAACTAACATGGCTGCCAATAGCATCCATACGGTATCGAGTGATAATCCAAATTCGTTCATATCCTGAAAATTTTAAATTGTTTAATTGGTGTTTTTGTTATTTCTTGTCTCTCAGTACGGTGTCTCCATGCTCACCGGTGCGAATACTCCAGGTGTCAATCATTTCGCTGACGAAGATACGTCCGTCGCCAATCTCACCTGTATGGGCCACATTAAGCAGCACTTTCAACGTTGGTTCCAGAATGACGTCGCGGCAGACAATCGTTATGGCCACACGTTCAATCACATCGGTAGAATATTGCACACCGCGATAGATACGCTCTTGTCGGCTCTGTCCGATACCATGAACATCGTGATATTCAAACCAGTCGATATCCGACTGTAACAGTGCTTCTTTTACATCCTGAAATTTCGTCTTGCGGATGATTGCTTCAATCCTTTTCATAATTAAATGTTTTTACCTTATTAATATTAAGCCTCACGAGAGGCCCTCAACGCCAATTGACAATGCAAAGGTAAAGCATTTTGTTACAAACCACAAGCATAAAACGACATTTTGATTGTTAAAATTAATTCTAAGTGTCAAAATGTAAAGTAAACGAATGATTTATATTTCCCTTTGATTACACTTTGTCTTGAAATCCATCCAATTTGACACATTTCGTCAAAAATTGCCAAATCGCAGATACCAGAAACGCCATCTCGACACCTACAAAACGGACAAATATGTCAATGTGTAAACAAATCAAGAAAAGAAAGCGCGAAATAAAGACAAAATGAAAGGAAAATAGACATTTTCGTGACTAATTGTAATTTTGATTATTTTTCTAGATAATAAATGCAATAATTTTAAAGAAATGATTATCATTTTGTCTACCTTTGCATCCGTAAACAGAACAAAACGTAAGGAAAAGTAAGGATAATATGACAAAACGTAAACTTCAAGAACAATCGAAAGGACTCTACCAGAGCAGCTACGAACATGATGCTTGCGGGGTTGGAATGATTGTAAACATCCACGGGAACAAGAGTCATGAACTGGTGGATAATGCACTTCGGGTGCTCGAAAACATGCGTCATCGTGGAGCCGAGGTCGGTAAAGATGGCGATGGTGCTGGTATCATGATTCAGATACCTCACGAATTCATTCTGTTGCAAGGCATTCCCGTACCAGAAAAAGGAAAGTATGGTACAGGTCTCGTTTTCCTACCCAAAGAGGAAAAGGCACAACAGGAGATCCTTAGCGTGATGATCGAGGAGATTGAGCGCGAGGGACTTCAGTTGATGCACTTGCGAACAGTTCCCACAAATCCGGAGTGTTTGGGCGATGCCGCCATGAGTACCGAACCCGACATCAAGCAGGTATTCATCACAAGTAGCCCCACCGGACACGCTACCAAGAGCGAGGGAAAAGACTTCACTCAAGGTGGAATAGAGACCGATCTGGCTCGCACATTATATATTATTAGAAAGAAAATAGAGCGTAGAGTTCAGCACAAAGATTTCTATATATGCTCACTTTCGAATACGAATATTATTTACAAGGGGATGTTGTCGTCGATGCAAGTGCGTCAATACTTCCCCGACTTGACGAATCCTTATCTGACAAGCGGACTGGCGCTGGTGCATTCACGTTTCAGCACAAACACATTTCCTACGTGGGGACTAGCCCAGCCCTTCCGCTTGCTATGCCACAACGGCGAGATCAATACCATTCGTGGTAATCGTGGATGGATGAAAGCCAGAGAGAGCGTGATGAACTCAGAAGCATTGGGTGACATCAAGCAGATTTCGCCCATCGTCCAGGAGGGGATGTCGGATTCGGCTTCATTGGACAATGTGCTCGAGTTTTTCGTCATGTCTGGTCTCTCTCTCCCTCACGCCATGAGCGTGCTCGTTCCTGAGAGTTTCAACGACAAAAACCCGATATCAGAAGACCTGAAGGCTTTCTACGAGTACCATTCCATATTGATGGAACCTTGGGACGGACCTGCCGCTTTGTTGTTCTCGGACGGACGCTTTGCTGGTGGTATGCTCGACCGCAATGGACTACGTCCTGCTCGCTACACCATCACCAAGAACGACACGATGATCGTAGCTTCGGAAGTAGGTGTGATGGACTTTGATCCAACGGAGATTGCCGAAAAGGGACGACTTCAGCCGGGTAAGATTCTACTCATCGACACCCAGGAGGGCAAAATCTACTATGATGGCGAAATCAAACAAAATCTCGCCTCAGAACATCCTTATAGACAATGGCTTAGCACCAACCGCATCCAGTTGGAGAAATTGAAGAGTGGACGTCATGTAGACAACGCGGTTGAAAACCTACTACAAAAAGAAATGATGTTTGGCTATGGTGCCGAAGACATTAACGCCACCATCATCCCGATGGCCATGAAAGGTCAGGAACCTACGGCCTCAATGGGTAACGATACGCCACTCGCCGTGCTTAGCGACAAACCGCAGGTGTTCTTCAACTACTTCCGTCAGCAATTCGCACAAGTCACGAATCCCGCTATCGACTCCATCCGCGAAGAGTTGGTGATGTCGCTTACCGAGTATATCGGACGTGTGGGAACAGGCATCCTCAGCCCCGACGAAACGAATTGTAAGATGGTGCGCTTGCCACATCCCATCTTGAACAACACCCAGCTGGACATCCTCTGCAATATCCGATATAAGGGATTCAACACCATTAAGTTGGCCATGACATTCAGTCTCACTCCCGGTTCACAAGCCGGAGAAGACTTGCGTAGAGCTTTGGACAAATTGTGTAAGGATGCCGAGCAAGCCGTCGACGATGGCTACAACTACATCATTCTTACCGACAAGGTGGATAGTGCTCAGAATGAAGCCTTCATTCCTTCTCTATTGGCCGTATCAGCCGTTCACCACTATCTGATTTCGGTTGGCAAACGTGTACAGACGGCATTGATTGTAGAAAGTGGAGAAATACGCGAGACGATGCATGCCGCATTGCTTCTGGGTTATGGTGCTAGCGCACTATGCCCATACATGACTTTTGCCATTCTTGATGATCTGGTGAAGCAACATAAGATTCAAGAGGACTATCCTACCGCGGAGGCCAACTACATCAAGGCCGTGAAAAAGGGATTGTTCAAAATCATGGCGAAGATGGGCATCTCGACCATCCGTTCTTATCGTGGAGCGAAGATATTTGAAAGCATCGGTCTTAGCGAGAGCCTCTTGAAGACTTATTTTGGCACCGAAGTAAGCACCGTCGGCGGTATCGGATTAGAGAAAATAGCACGTGATGCCGTAGCCATGCAGAAGGCAGCTATGCCAACTGGTAACGATTCATCAAGTCAATCGTTCCTACCCAATCAAGGACAATTCCATTGGCGTAAGGACGGCATCAAGCATGCCTGGAATCCCGAAACGATAGCCACATTGCAATTGGCTTGTCGTACGGGTAACTACAAGAAATACAAGGAGTTCGCAAAACTTGTTGATGAAAAGGTTTCACCCATCTTCATTCGCGATTTCCTCACATTCAAGAAGTCTTCGAATGGACCACTAAACGAATCGGAGGTAGAGCCCGTAGAAGAAATCGTCAAGCATTTCGTGGCCGGAGCCATGTCGTTCGGAGCACTTAGCAAGGAGGCTCACGAAGCCATTTGTCTGGCGATGAACAAACTCGGTGCACGTAGCAACACGGGTGAAGGCGGCGAGGACTCTGAACGTTTCCACTCCACATTCGATGGCATCTCACTATCGAGCAAGACGAAGCAGGTGGCTTCAGGTCGTTTCGGTGTAACTACAGAGTATCTTGTCAATGCCGAAGAAATACAGATCAAAGTCGCACAAGGCGCCAAGCCTGGTGAAGGCGGACAACTTCCTGGATTTAAGGTAAACGAAGTGATTGCAAAGACCCGCCACTCTATTCCTGGCATCTCGCTCATTTCACCCCCACCCCATCATGACATCTATTCGATTGAGGACTTGGCTCAACTGATCTTCGACTTGAAGAACGTGAATCCGAAGGCAGCTGTCAGCGTGAAACTCGTGGCCGAAAGCGGTGTTGGTACAATTGCCGCTGGTGTGGCA
>JAILAI010000173.1 GCA_024681705.1 Prevotella sp. | reverse complement strand
CCACTACCCTCTCCGACGGCACCATCACCACCGCCTTGCAGGCTGGACGCACCGAAGAGGTCTGGGTACAAGACAACAGTACAGGTCAGCCCATCCTTGCCCTCTTCAAGAAGAACAATGGTATAGCCACAGGTTTGCGTGTCATCACCGATGATGATAACGACACCTGGTTTACCCTCGAGGGTATGAAGCTTGATACGAAGCCTAATCAGCCGGGCGTGTATATTAAGAATGGAAGAAGGATAATCATCAAGTAAGCCACCCCTGGCCCCTCCGTAAGGAGGGGGATGCAATGTATAATAACTAAAAACATATAGAAGATGAAAAGAAAGCAATTCTTCCTGCTGTGCATGATTCTTCTTGCCAGTATCGCAGTCAAGGCACAGGACCTTGCCTATACCACGAATAGTGATGGTACATTGACCATTACCGGTTTTGCCTCTGGCTTCACTCCGTCAGAGAACTATACCCTTATTATTCCTGATGAGATCGACGGGAAGGCAGTAACAGCTATAAAAGCAAGTGCGTTCAGTGGTAAGACGAACTTCACTTCGCTGACTATTGGCAAGAATGTGAAGAGCATCGGTAATCAAGCCTTCATGAGTTGCACAGCCTTAACGGGTAGTGTCGTTATTCCCAAGTCTGTCACAGAGATCGGCACGAGCATCTTTGAAAAATGTTCAAATCTCACGGCGGCTTCCTTCGAGGAGGGCTACACGCTGGATTACATTCCCAAGTGGTTTGTCTGGGGAACCAGTATTACCTCCTTTGTCATACCTTCTTCAGTGAAGGAAATCCATCAGGGTGCGTTCAAGAATTGTTCAAAACTGACGAGCATCGAAATCCCTGCCAATGTTACAACACTGGGGGATGAGGCTTTCAGGAATTGTTCGCTACTAACAGAGGTGACCATTCCCTCTACCATCACATCAATGGGTTCATACGTTTTCTCTGGCTGCGGTATTGAAACAGCAAACATTGTCTGTGAGACATTGGGGGTGAACGCTTTTACTGATTGTAACAAGTTGACTACGTTAAACCTCATGGAAGGAGTGAAGACGATTAAGGCTTCTGCGTTCTCTGGCTGTACATTGCTTTCTACCGTGAATTTCGCCAATGGCATTCAGTTGGAGACGATACCCGATAATGCCTTCTATAAATCGGGACTGACAAGTATTTCTATTCCTGCATCGGTGAAGACTATCGGCAGCTATGCTTTCCAAGAATGCAATAAACTCACCAATGTGATCTTCCCAGAAAACACACAACTCACAACAATCAACAACTATGCTTTCAGAAGTTGTGCCCTACTACCATCGTTCACTATGCCGAATTCATTGACTACCTTAGGCAGTGGTGTATTTTATAGTTGTCCGAAACTGGCCTCCGTCACTTTCTCCAATCAGTTGACCACCATTCCCAACGAAACATTCTATGACTGTTCGAGCCTCAACAATGTTACCATTCCCAGTTGGATCAAGACCATCGGTGATCGCGTCTTCATGAATTGCACTGCCTTAACGAGTAGTGTCGTTATTCCCAATTCTGTCACAGCGATTGGCACGAGCATGTTTGAAGGATGTTCAAATCTCACGACGGTTTCCTTCGAGGAAGGCTACAAGCTGGATTACATTCCCAAGTGGTTTGTCTGGGGAACCAGTATTCCCTCCTTTGTCATACCTCCTTCGGTGAAGGAAATCCGGCAGGGAGCCCTCAAGAATTGCACAAAGCTGACAAGCATCGAAATCCCTGCCAATGTTACAACACTAGGAGGAGAAGCTTTCATGAATTGTTCGCTACTAACAGAGGTGACCATCCCTGCCACCATCACATCAATGGACTCAAACGTGTTTAAAGAAAGTGGTATCATCACGGCAAACATTGCCTGTGAGACTCTTGGGTCGACAGCCTTCTACAATTGTAAAAAGCTGACTACGGTGAATTTCTTGGATGGAGTGAAAACCATCAAGAGCGGTGCATTCTCCAGCTGCACGAACCTTTCCATAGTAAGCATTCCCGCATCAGTAACTACAATGGAGGCGAGTGCTTTCTGGGGCTGCTCATCGCTCTCTACCGTGAATTTTGCCAACGGCATTCAGTTGGAGACGATATCCGAAACGGCTTTCTATGGCACGGCTTTGACAAGCATTACCATTCCTGCATCGGTGAAAACCATTGGCGGCAGTGCATTCTATTCCTGTAAGAAACTTACCGAGGTGTTATTCCCGGAGAACTCACAGCTTACAACGATCGGTTCCTCTGCCTTTTCCAACTGTACTTTGCTACCTTCGTTCACCATGCCGAATACACTGACCACCATGGGCAGTAGTGTGTTCAACAGTTGTTCAAGTCTGGCCACCGTTACATTCTCTGAGCAATTGACGTCCATTCCCAACGAAACTTTCTATTATTGTACGAGTCTCGACAATGTTACCATTCCCAGATCGGCAACCTCGTTGGGTAACGATTGCTTCGAACATTGCACCTCCTTGTCGAGCATCGTCATTCCCAATACGCTCAAATCTATTGGAACTGACGCATTCTTTGAATGTACAAGTATGACGGAGGCTTCCTTTGAGGAAGGGTATACCTTGGACTATATCCCCAATTGGATGTTTGAAACCACCAGCATCAGCACCATTACGATTCCCCCTTCGGTCAAGGAGATCCGACTGGGAGCCTTCAAAAACTGCACAAAACTAGAGAGCATTACTATTCCTTCCAATATTACAACATTAGGAAAGGAAGCATTCATGAATTGCACGAAACTGACAAACATCGTATTGCCGAACTCTATCGGCACGATGGAATCTGATATTTTCAAAGGATGCAATACCTTGCAAACCATCGATGCCTCGCAATGCGTCAACGTGTATGACTGGTATACCAATAATTCTATACGCAGTGGTATCTTCAATGGTGTGCCTGCTACAACGAAGATTATACTACCACCAAATTCATTAATGACTTCGCTGGGGACTAACGATGAGATAACCCCGTTTGAGTTCAACCTCCAAAAAGATGAAGAAGGCTATTACTTGATTGGTGATGCAAATGATTGGGATCAGTTCGTGATACATTCACGTACGAATCCTGAAATTAATGCCAGATTGACTGCTGATATCGACCTTACGGGTCATATCGGAAAGGTTGGCGTTGGTTACAATTCTTCTAATTGCAAGTACTACATGGGTACGTTCGACGGTCAGTATCACAAGATAACCATCAATGATCAATTGAATAAGGATTATGCGGGCGGCCTGTTCTATGGTGTAAAGGATGCTACCATACAACGACTCATCGTAGATGGAACGATAAAGACGAGTTTTCTCCATACTGGCGGTATCATAGGCATTTTCAATAACCTGACCATGAACGACTGCGAATCACGGTTAAAGATAACGGGAATAACCACTGCACCCCAAAACCTATATATAGGTGGCTTCTTAGGATATGGAGAATGGGACATTCCTGCTAGTTTCACCGATTGCCTGTTTAGTGGCGTGATAGATGGTGGTAGTAACGTTCAGTATTGTTCGCCATTCCTTGGCTTTACTGGTCGTTCAAAGTATGTAACCTACAACTATTGCCTAAACAATGGTACTTTTGATGTGGATCCTTCATCTTTACATGTAATGGGAGATGGTGTATATCCCCAACCCGTATCTAGTTTCTATATAGCCGGCAACTATTCCTCCGACTATGTTTACGGCACCAGTGTTTCGGCCTACCAGCTGGCCCAAGGTGAAATTGCCTACAATCTGCAAGGCGACCGCACGGAACAGCATTGGGGGCAAGTTATCGGAACAGATCCTGCACCCGTTCTTACCAACGATCCGAACAAATGGGTGTATAAGATCAATGAGTACAAATACTCCAATAATCCTAACGACAGCGGAATCCTTACGGACATCAGTCATACTGAACAGAGTTCTATAGCCGAAGGCCAAAATGATGAATGGTTCACACCCGAAGGTCAAAAACTTAACGGGCGACCAACAGCTAAGGGCATCTATATCCGCAACGGAAGAAAGATCATTGTCAAGTGAGACTCAAAATCTTGATAGAGTTAACAATGGTGACTGGTTCACTCTTGAAGGCATGAAGCTCGACACGAAGCCTATCCGTCCGGGAGTCTACATCCATAATGGAAAGCGGGTTGAGCTGAAATAATCTTTTCAAAACAATAATCGTTGCGCACGTTGTAGTTCTCATAGAAGAATTACAACGTGCTTTTTTCGCGACTATTCCCATTCCGCATTACCTGCGGCAAATTTAGTGGTTTTAACACTTTGCGGTCGCCGAAGTGTTAAAAAACGACCCGAAAAACGCTCAACTTTTTAACATAAAACTACCCACATATCTATCCCCTTTTTGCAATCTCGAGATTACAGTCGAAAAACCGTCTGACCAAAACCGACAGTTTTGATCATCGAAATTGGCGCTTTTGATGACCGAAACTGCCGCTTTTGCTCATCGAAACTGCCGCTTTTGGTGGCTGTTTTTCTCGATTTTCTTGCATAATTCGCGTAATTTTATACAGAAAGATTGTTGCGGGTTTTGTAAGATGTTGGATGTCAGCAGGTTACGCTAATGGGTCGTGAGTGGCTTATTTCGGTGCTTCGGAAATGTTGGCGCAGAATTATTCAATGGTGAAGTTAAAAGGAGGGGCATCAAGTGTTAAGGAATGTTGAATAATAAAACGGAATCGGATGGCCTCGATAACATCTTTAGCACTAAAATTTGTGATTTCTGGAAGAATATGATGGCGGTATCACCGATTTTTTTTATCTTTGCATTCAATAAAACGAGAACGTCTATGAAAGCTAAGAAACAGGTTCTGCTGTTGGGCAATCACCCTGTGGCCCGCGACATGAAACGGCAGTTTCAGCAACTGGGTTGTACGGTAGTGGTGCGCGATAGTGTCGCCGACGTCGACGCATCGCTGCTTTCCTCTACCAACGAGCTGGCGTTGCTGGCCAATGCCAACGACGATGCGTTGCGCGCCGACAACGAGGTGATGGGGTGGCTATCGGACATTGCCGAGATGCTCACCGCAACCGACAGCGCTGCTTGCTACACCAGCACACGCATGCCCTGTCATCTGCTGCTCAGAAGCCAGACCACATTGTGGATGCTGAAGACGGTGGACTTCGACCACGACATCAACCAGCGATTCGACATCTTCGCCTTCACCATGGAGGACCAGTGGGCCCTGCGCGCCCTGATGGGCAATCCCTGGCCCATCAAGTCGTCAGCAGCGACCCGCGCCGACAGCCTCTCGTGTCCGCCCATCGACCGGCAGGGCATCGACGTTCATAGCAACCAGACCGTCCACCTCGTGGTCTTCGGACTCACCGCCTTGGGCGAGCAACTCGCCGTCTACACGGCACTCATGGCCCATTTTCCCAACTACGTTCGCGACAACCAGCTGCGCACCCGCATCACGCTGGTCGACCCATCCATGGGCGACAAGCAGGAAGCCCTGTTCAGTCGCTACCGCCACCTCTTCGACAACAGCTACTACCGCTGCCTCAGCCTCGACCGTGGGCAGACGCGCTACCACGAACCCAAGTATCACGGTCGGCGCGACGACTTCGTAGATGTCGAATGGGAGTTTGTCGAGGGTCATCTGCACCATCCGCTCATGCAACAGAAGTTGGCCCTCTGGGCTGCCAGTGGCGACCGCCAGTTGCTCACCGTTGCCCTCTGCGATGGCGACGACAACCTGAACTATCAAGAAGCCTTCGGACTGCCCGCGCCCATCTACCGGAATCCGCAGACCGTGGTCTTGGTGCGCGTTCGCCAGCAGACGGCCTTCAGCATGATGGGTCGCGGCAACCGCTTTGCCAACGTCTACCCCATCGGCATGGAGGATTGTGGCTACGACGTGAGACAACCGCTCATGCAGATGGCCCGCATGCTGAACTATTTCTATGCCTGCAGCTTCGGCCGCAAGGGCATTCCCACCGAGATGCCGTCCGAGGAAGTGGAGCAGGAATGGACGAAAGTGGAAGGCTTCGCCCTCAGATACAGCAATGTGTACAACGTGATGACGATGGGCACGAAGATGCGCTCGCTGGGTCACGACGCCAACGACTGGTCGCAATTCTACGCCCTCACCGAGGACGAGGTGGACCAGATGGCCGCCGTGGAGCACAACCGCTGGGTGGTGGACCGACTGATGCTGGGCTTCCGTCCGCCAACCGACGACGAGAAAGCCGACATCGAGGCCGACATCAAACTGAAGAAAAAATACAAGAACGAGCAGCGCGTGCATCTCGACCTGTGCAGCTATCGCGAGCTGGGAACCGATGAACAGGGCAACGACGTGCGTATCTACGATCGCGACCTCACCGCTTCCATCCCCCTCATCGCGAACGCCTTCTTCGAGAATCTCGACACCGCCGACCAAGAATAATGCCTATGGACACAGCCAACAGCACCTACTATTCACTGCGCTATGAGCACGCCGACGCACTCCATCGGCGGGGCGACTGCCTGATGAACCGCGACGAGGCGTTACGCATCGGGCAGACCGACGATTGCAAGGCGCGGCTCGACAACCCCACCGATTGCGAAGACCGCGAGTTCGGCGTGGTGGTGAGCAATGGCGACGGCAGCGGATGGCGACTCATCCGACTGTGCTTCAACGCCGAAGTCAGGGTGAACGGCGACCCTGTAGGCTACGTGCGACAACTCAGCGACGGTGACCGCATCAGCGTCGAAGGCATTGCCCAGGAACTGCTGTTCAACGTCCACAACGACGACGTGTACAGCGGTCGGGGCATCCAGACGAAACCCGCAGCACTCTCCCGCCGCTGGCTGGCCCTGCTGGTGGCCCTTCCCGTGCTGCTCTTTCTGCTGTTGCTGCTCTACTTCAACGGCCGTTTCAACGACGGCAAGCAGCTCACCGACGACATGAAGGCGGAGGCTCGCTCGTCGGTATTCATGCTCAGGGCCGACTCGGTGTGGCTGGTCAGCATCACCGGCACAGACACCACGCGTCTCGCTTCCTTCAGTTTCCTCGAGACAGGAAGCGGCATTGTGGGCACTGCCTTCCTCACCACCGACTCTCTCCTCGTCACCGCCCGCCACTGCATCGAGCCTTGGCTCAACGACACGTCGGCACTGATGACCACCGACACCGCAACCATCCGCCTGCTGCCCGTGAAATGGGCATTGGCGGCCGAGACGCACAACCAGACCACCGACGGCGACACACGTCTCGATCTCGTCAGCTGGTGCTCACTCTATCAGACCACCGACAGCACAGAACAGCACGTGGCCACCGTGCGATCTACCGATTTCAATATGGACAAGTCGCGCGACGAGATTATCGAACTGGGCGACTTCAGCCACGAATACTACTGGCGCAGCATCGCTCCGCGCTACCGCCGCACCGAGATGATGCTGGGCGACGTAGCATGGATGCCCGCGGCGGGAGTGGTCACTCAGCCATGCGGCACATTGCAACGCGCAACGGCCGCCGAACTGAAGAAGCACCTGCGCGAGGGACAACCGCTCCACTTCATGGGACACCCCGCCATCGGTGCCGTGCCTCATTTCGAGCAGCGCGACGACCAGGTGCAGATGCGGCCTCATTTCGACACGCTGGGCCTGCCCGACGGCGACATCCATCACAACGGCGAACTGGTTCCCGGCTTCTCCGGCGGACCTGTACTCATGCGTACGGGCCGCAACGAGTGGCGCGTGGTGGGCATCGTCTCGGTAGTGGACAGGCTGGAGCAGACGCGCAAATATTCCGTTCCCATCACCGAAATAGACCGAATGAAAGGAGCCAAGCCATGAACAAATACCCGATAGAAAAGTCTTCTGGACACACGCCGATACCGCCCTCGGCCGAGGGCCCCATCAGTCAGCTGGCCGGCTATTGTCAACCCGCAGCGGCCTGGCGGTTGCTTTCCTCGCTTCCACGCCAGATGCGCGAACTGAAGTGCTACGTCGTGACGCCCGCCAACGTGCTCATCGACGACGACGGCTTCGTGTTCCATCCGCTCCAGAACTACGAGACGGACTCGCCCTTCTGTCCGCCCGAGGTGGTGAGTGGAGCGAAACCCGACGAGCAGAGCGGCGTCTGGTCGCTGGCGGCCACCATCTTCCAGCTGGTCATGGGACGGATGATGATGAACAATCGCGGCGGACAGGTACAACGACCACGCTCGAAGGTACCCTTTATGCGGTCACACGACGACTGGGCACCCCTCAGTCTATTGGTGCAACGCTGTCTGCATTATCAGCCTTCGATGCGGCCATCGCTCGCCGACATCGAAACCCTCGCCCGCCAACAATACGACTACTGGCGGCAACGCGAATCGCAACCACCTGCTCCGAAAGCCACCACCGATGCGGCTGCCGACCGCCTATCCGACAGCGAGTTGTGGCCCGAAGAGATGAGGAGCACCCGTGGCCCAATGGCATAGCGCCAGAAAGCCAAGAACAGAAAGGGAAACCAGTCATCCTATCAACCTCGAAAACAATGAGAACATACTTCAGAAGAATAGCCACCCTCGTCCTCCTGCTCGCCACATTTTGCGTAGCACAGGCGCAGACCACGATTGCCGACACCGAACTGAAACAGCTCGTCGACATCGTGAAACGCCTTCGCACCCCATCGGAAGCCCAGCAGAAGAAGGCGTACGAAGCCGCCATCAAGCCTCTGGCCGACGACACTCGGTGGACACCAATGAACGAACTACGCGACGAAAACGGC
>JAILAI010000162.1 GCA_024681705.1 Prevotella sp. | reverse complement strand
AGAATCAACTTCTCATGGCCCCGTTTTTGCGGTATCCGTTTATAACTTAATGATGGATAGCGATATAGAGAATATCGTTTATTTTTTTTGATTATAATATGATTGTAATCCTTATTACAAAATATTATTGTTAATAATTTTTTTTCTTTTATGCTAGTTGGTAATCTCGGGAATTTTTTGTAACTTTGTATAGCTTTTACGTCTGTTTTCAAATGAGCAAAGAATTCGGGTCGGATGAGCAAAAAATTCTAGGTGTTTGAGCAAAGAATTCGAGGCGAATGAGCGGATGATATTTTAGCCGAGAAAAACACGATATTGTTGAACTAAAAATTTCTTTTACAATGTACAGAGCAATGAGTAAGTCAGAGCTGGCAAAGCGTGCCGGCATTTCAGAGAGAACGATGTCTCGCTACATCAAATTGCAGCAGCCGGCGCTGACGGCAATTGGGGTCAGTCCGAGCACGAGGTTGCTGCCACCGAGGGCGGTGAAGTTGTTGTGCGAAGCTTGGGATGTTGACTTTTCGCCTGATGGCGAAGACTGAACATGGGGCCAGCCACCAAGTTTAGTTTTCAGTAATTTTTTCGAGATTTTTTGGGCGAGCCCGCCAGAGGGCGCCAAGGGTATTTTGAAATGTCGGAACTTTGCATTGTGAACGTGAGGATAGAGGGAATGTGAACAAGGGCCCTGGGAGCAGGAGCGAAGTCGGATCGGGAGCGAGAGAAAAGTAACATTAACCATTAAAAAAAATTAGGAGGATTAAATTATGCCAGTATTGATTAAAGTAAAACAAGTGACTAATGAGAAGGCCAAAGGATACGGTAAGTATTACGGCCATGTAGTAGCAACCAAGACCATGAGCTACAGAGAGCTGTGCAAGCACATGGTGGAGCACAACAGTGTGTACGGTGAGGATGTCTGTCTGGGTGTTGCCAACAAGCTGCAGAACTGTCTGCTAGAGCAGCTGATGGAGGGTAAGAAGGTGCAGTTCGGTGACCTGGGAACTTTCTACCTGTCGGCCAAGTCGACCGGTGAGGCCAGCGAGGAGGACTTCAACCTCGGAACCAGCATCAATGGGTTGCATCTGAGATTCGCGGCTAATCGTCAGGATATTAACAATCTGTCGTCGAAGACCCTGAAGAAGCGTGCTGAGTTCAAGAACATCAAGGAGTTGACCGAGGTCAGCGGAACCTCAAGCTCTAGCTCAAGCGGTGGAGTATTCATCCCAGAAGGCGGCGGTGATGCGGGCTAATGAAGGGTAATTAGAGTCAGGGCGGCAAGCCCGCCCTACTCTATTCAACCTCGACTTATGAACTGAACGAGTGATCGTATTTGCTCGCTTTTAATAAGCGAAGCGTCTAATAGAAAGGAGGAAAATTATGAAGAAGGATACTTGGAAGCTGATATTGCAGTTGATTGTGAGCATTCTCACTGCGGTGGGAACTACCCTAGGAGTGACTTCCTGCATGGGGTACTAGTAAGAATAAAGGTGATTCGTGAGAACCGCCTTTATTCTTTCTGTTGTATCCTTTAATCCCAACCTTCTTCGTCGTTGTTTTCCATATATCGACTCATGCCGTTGTCGGGCATGTCGTCTCAGAGACAGGGTCGAAGCCACGCATGTTGACATCATCAATGTTCTCTGGTGATGGCGAATTGGGGGCTGGTTAGACACCATTATTTCGGAGCATCCGAAGATGCAATAATTTCCTGTGCTCTTTTAAATTTAGCTTCTATCTTCTGTTCTAATTCTGTAATATACTCTCTTTGTTGAACATTTTTTAGTTGAGGTAAGAAGTTTTCTATGAAGGCAAGAACATCAATAGCTAGTTTGCGATCTGATTGATAACTATCTAATACATTGTTATCTATTATATACTTATATAGTTGTTTAAATTGTTCTATATTCTTACAACAAGACATATTATAAAGAAGAGAATAAAAGTATTCAACATCAAGTATTTCCGTTGAACCATATATAGATTTATCCTTGATATGGCAGATTGATCCATTAGGATCAATGACATCAAAACTAATAGTATAATTCGACGCTCCTCCATAGATATCACGAGAACATCTGTATATTAAATTATTATAAACACATGGGAATTTCCATCCATTTAACTCCCAATCTCTTGGATTGCCATACTGATAAATTATAATCGATGCGGCACCTTTAGCTTGATAGTTCGTAAACCCAATGCAAAGCTTAAGCACTGATTCAGATGGCACTTCTATTGCAGATACTCTGCCTAATGATTTTTGAATTCTGTAATACATATCTAATTATTTTTAGTCTTCTACAATTAACAGTAACCTCTTGATTTTAACCAATTTAACTCTTGCTCAATAGAAGGATTTGAAAGTCCCAAACTTTTGGCTTTTTGCAGATATTTAAAAGCCTTATCATAATTACCATATGAGCTACAGGCCATTCCCATGTTTGAATAACATAAAGCATCTGTATTAGGTCCTCCTTCATACTCAGCTTCAAGAGCTTTTATAAAATAATTTTCAGCCCCCTTATAATCTTTTTGTCTAAATGCAGATATACCCATACTAAAGAAAACTTCTCTTTGGGAATGTAACATCATATACCAATGAAACAACACATCTAGTTCCATATGATTAGGATCCATATGAACAGCTTGATTGCTCCTTTTATATCCAGCTTTCTGAGCAACTTTTTCTGATGCCGTGTTTAATTCACTAATGTCTAGGAAAGCCTTCGCTATAGAATAATGTTTTATTTCATTGGTGAATGACTTTAACGCTTCCGATGCATATCCACAGTTCCAATATTGCGGAAGAATCGCAAATGACACATTCCATGCAACCTCCCCATCTAAATCTCTTTGAATTTCGCCACCTATAATGCCAATTGGGGTGTTGTTGTTAAGCGAAATTATATAATTTATGGAAGTGTGGTTGTGATAAGCAGAAATTAAATAATCCAAGAAACTAGCAATATCAAGGGCATGGTCATCTCTGAGTATATAAAACTTGGTAACCTCCGAATAGCCAAAAAGCTTTTTTATAAATGGCAGATCCGACTCTTGTATCAAACTATATCTAAGATTTGAACTTTGTTCCATAACACGAATAGTGATTTATTATGTGGTGCTTTTGGTAACTTCACTCAAAATTGTTATTAATCAGCGTGCGGAAGATTGAGGCTATCACAAATATAATAAAAGAATTTTTCTTCTATTGGAGCTATCTTACCATCTACTAATATCATCTGAGCAATGAATTTTGCAACATAGGCTCTTTTTAATTCACTCATGTTTCGTATAGTACGGCTCATTGTAGGCTCATCAAGCTGTCTTGAAGCTGCACGTTCAGAAGGAGATAATCCAATTATATTGACAATCTCCTCTACAAGCTTTACTTCACGAGGATCTTTCACACCATCAACCATCATAGCTGCACACACTACTTGATAAAGACTTTCTTTCTCCAAAGATGAGAACTGAGAAAGAGCCATTTTGTCATAAATTGATAAATCCATAGTTTTAATTGTTTTGGACGTTAGTAATTTTAAAATGAAGGGTAAGTCCTTTGCCAACATTTAATTTATAGTTATATATCTCTATCCGCTTAAGTTTTACCTTTTGTTCATCTGCATCTGTCGGTCGAACTGTTTTTCTTTATAAAATCAATCCCACCCTCGCATGTTATCATCGTCGTCCCAAGATATAAAATATTGTTTTATAATTTAATGTTTTAGTTATCTGTTTGCAAATATAGTGATAATTTTTTAAAGTACAAAAAAAACGCACCAATCTTTTCAGACCAGTGCGATTATTACCTTAATAATATTTTAGTTTAACAATTAGTATGAAAAATTATTTCGGTTGCAAAGGTAGATATAAATTATCCTTAATTGCTGATAAGTTTTACTTCGTTTTCCCTGTATTGTTTGTCGAGGATGATGATGGAAGCGGGCTGAATGCTGTAGGTTTGCTTCTCGCCAGTTTTCACCTCATAGGTGTAGAAAAGTGAGTGGCTCTTTGCCTCTACCTTCACGGGATTAATTTCTGTAGCTGTATCGGTAACTGGCAGGACAATAGCCAGTACAAACTGCTTGGTGAAATCAATGGAAGTCGGTTCACCATCTTCACCCAAGACTGCAGCCATACCGAAGAACTTGTTAAATTCATCCTCGGTGGTAATTTTGGGACTTGCAGGAATCTGCTGGTCATTTTTAAAGAAGTAGTTCTTTGCTACCTCGAAATCCACCTCGCTACTTTCTTCATTGGATTTAGTAGCCTCTGTTGAATTACTGGTGCATGCTGTCATTGTTAGCAGCATTGCAAATGCATATAATATAAATATTATCCTTTTATAATCCATTTCGATCAACATATTCAGGATGAAGGACAAATAGAATTCCCCTGTTCATGGATTCTTCTGCAAGGTCGATATCGCAACTAGATTGTATCCATGGACAGTGTTTCTTTGCAAACTCGTTTGTAAGTAAAGGATATAGATAGTTATCCGTAACATCATTGATCGTTTGGTCATCAAACTCATCACTATCAGATACATGATAAACGTTATTCAACAGGCCAAACCATGGCACTATAGCCAGAAGTGGGGTTTGCCTTTCGTTATGAAGTTGCAAATCAATAATACCATAAGTATCTCTCATAAAAGAATCATCTTGCCAGAATCTGATAGTATATTCTGAATTCCTATATGATTCTATTTCAACATATTGCAGATCACCAAGTTTACTGCCAAAATTAGATATGAAATTATATGTTATCTGCATAAGGTAATATTCTGCAGGTCCACATATCTTTAAATAAATCAAAGTATTTATAGTTTCGTATAGTGTATGCAAATCTTTATGCAGATTCCACGCAGTCAGTACAACCTGTATGATGTAGCGTTTAGCATTCAGTGGGAAACTATTGAGGGCTCTATAATATTCGCCATCTGAAATATCGGAATCATATATAGCATCCCAATCATTAAAGAAATCCTTAAAATAGTTTTTAAATACCCAAGGATTTTTATTGGTTAACACCTCAGCAAGATTACCTAACGCTTGTCTTTGCTGAAAACTTGGACCATCACTCATAATATTATTAAATTTAATGTTTATATAATTTTAGCTGAATAATAACTCTATATGAGGGTTTTTAATTATCTAATTACTTGCAAAGATAACAATTTTTTTAAGAAGACAAGGAAAAAAATTATTTTCTAATTATAATATCAGAAGAACGCATCCAGCACTTTTTCGAAGACATCATTCGGCGACACTTTGTTGAACAGGTTCATGCAGGTCTGCAGCTTAAGGGCATCAATTTCGCTACCCATGATGGTATCGATATCACGTTTGTCTTTATGTGTCAGCAGAGCTTCGGAGATTTCCCTTAGTCGGGCACCTAAAACAGGGTGAGCGAGATAGGCCCGTGCCTCACCAATACCGTCGAGACCATAGTACTCTGAATTATAGCTATGGCCGAGGCCTTTCTGTTGGGGAAAGATGTACCATATCCAATGCCCGCGTTTGCGACCACTTCGAATCTCATCAAGGGCATCCTGGTAGTCGGCTAGCTGGGCTGTCAGAAACCGTTCCAAATCGTACTCCTTGACTGGCGGTTCACCGATGATACCCCAGAAGGAATCTGGAAGCGAGATGTTTTCTAAGTCACGACAGTCTTCAAACAACGGTGCGACGTCTGATTCTGCATAGCCTGCAATGCCACAGCCAATGGGCGTCACGAGGAAATGTTTCTCGGGATGTGCCTTGGCAAAAGCACAAAACTCACGGACTTCTTGCGCTAAAACATCGAGACCATTCATAGAGTTGATACCATAGCTCTTGCCCTGCAGGCCACTACCCTGTCCCATGATAGCACCGAAGTTCCGGGCAGCAGCTTTGGCTGCACCACCAGTATGCATTCCCCTTGCGTTGGAGCCGAAGACGAAGACCTCGTTGGCCGCAAGACGGGTGATATGGTCAGGAGTAATACGACTCTCTGGATTATTGGGAGAGTCTTCCAGCTTGCTCAGTTCTTCTGCCTCGACAATAGGGATCTGCCTCTTCCATTCCTCCAGAAAGTCCTTCATACTGTACTTCACTTCGGCGAGTTCACTGGATTTGAACACACCGCTTTGGGCAACATACTCCCCAATTTTCTTACGGAGTGTAGCCTCCGTTTTGTAGATGGCCATTTTCTTGGGATCCAACTTGAAAGCGAACGACTTTCCTGTCTTCTTGCCATTTACCGTCTCAAACTTGATTGCTGTAATCTGAATTTCCATATGCTCAGGATTTATTATTATAAAACAAAGATAGGACAGCGCCATAATGAAGAAAACCTTTGGGCGTCAGATATAACATCGTGCCTTCTTTTTCAATGTAGTGACTGTTGAGCAAAAAGCCCAATTCCTTTTCAAACACCATGTTAGGATCTGCATGAAGTATTTTCTCCATCACAGATAAGTTTATCATTCCGCAATAGCCGCTGATAGCTACATACTTTGAGAGTAGCTCTCTTGGCGGAAGCCTATAAGAGTCACCGCCTTTTTCAAAAGTGTTCTTAGAAAGACAGCTTTCCAGTGACTCTTCATTTTTCCCGATATTATAGGAGATGCCGGTGTTGTTTTTACTCTGTGCTGCTATGCCGAATCCTTTATAAGCTCCATTCTTTATCATTCGGTGCTGAAGGTATGACGACAGTCCATCGTCACCAACCAATGAAAATGTATTCATTCCAAAACGCCCTTTATATCCCAGACCCGTTATTACATCATAAAGGTACGAATACTGCTCAAAACGTTGCTCGACAGTGGCAATGGGATACCTGCTGAGCATATTTGTTCGCAGTTCGTAGACAGTGAGATGTTCGGGCTTCAATCGTTCCACGACCTTCATAGTTGCTTCTATTTCTTCTTTTGTCTGACTGACGAATCCATACATCAGATCCAGGTTGATGGTGCTGATGCCTTGCTGTCTGCAGCTGTGGAAGATGTCGGTCATCCTCTGTATCTGTCCGTTGTCTCTGTTGTTATCTCGCAGAAAGGCGCAATTCGTGCTCTGCAATCCGAAAGAGATGCGGCTGAAAATATCAGTATGTTTGCTCATGATGGCTATCTTGCTCTCGTCAATCGTGTTAAACGTCGCTTCTATGCTGCCCTGAAAGCGTTCTGGCCTTTTGAAGCGTCTCGCATATTCGGCAGACATCTCTATCAGCTTTGCGAAGTTCTCAGTGCTTAAGACTGTAGGAGTGCCTCCTCCAATATCAAATCCCCGCAAGATTGTTTCCCCGGTTGTTAATTGCTCTGCGAACTCGAGCATATCGCCTTCAACGATATCCAGATATTGGCGTTCTATTGACGCTGATGTCTTTTTGTATTTGATGTATTCGCAATACCTGCATAGACTCTGGCAGAAAGGTATGTGTATGTAAAACGACAAGTCTTCGATGTCGTCAAAAGAGAGCCTATCAGATGTCTTCCACGAACTCCAGTCGGAAGGATGCAAAGGATAGGAAGTGTTGTAATCACATATATCTTTTCTGGTTTCAAATAGTTTTTCTGTTTCTGTCATTATCAGTAAATTAGATTGTTATCATGGAACCCCTGTCTAAGATGCTGGCCGTCGAAGACAACTGACGATTCGCAATAGTTCGGGTTCATATAATTGCGCATATAGATTTCCAGTATTTTACCATCTCGATTGTAGAGATAATTGCTACATTTACAATTCATTCCTCTGTTCTTGGATTTGGTAAAATAAACGTGGGGAATGCTTTCAATCCTTATCTCTTCAAGGTCGATGAAATGCTCTTTGCTGTATTTATTGACAGGCATAAGACCGACAAAGCCAATTCTAGGAATGCCAATGTCAATAGTCTTGTCGAGCATTTTCTTGGCTTCCTCTGTTGAATCTATATACCCCCTGATGAGGTTGCAACTCAGGTTTATTTTGCCGATGTCTATTCCTTCAAAATCAATCGCCCTTGAAGGTATGTGGCAGTTGTATATCTCAGAGAGAACACTCGTGTCATAATGGTGCATGGAAATAGATATGGAATCGAAACGTGCTATGCGCATCATTTCCTGTGACTTTGGCAACAGGCCGTTCGTGTTCAGATGCAAGTGAATGCGTTGATATTCTGGTGAAGCATTCAGCCTCTCTACGATTCGGTTCACCGTTTCCGGCACAATCGAAGGCTCGCCTCCAGTGATGTTCAATCGGTTCAGGATAATGCGCTGATTCAATATCTCATCAATACAGGCGAATAGTTTATCCACATCAAACAGATGTCGGTCTTGCGCGTGACCGGCATTTGAGCAGAAAGGGCAGTTCGCATTACATCCATTCGTCACTTTGACGAAAAGATTGAGGCTTGGAGGAATGGGGGCTCCCATGGAGTCCCCGTTCCCACATCCCACGCGTTTAATCAAGATCTTATGACCAAACAATTGATACTCAGTCATTGATGAAGTTTTAATCCTTGGCAATTATCTATAACCCTAATCGTTTTCTTTGTCCGAAGAACGTCCTGATTTTTTGTCAAGAATATTCTGAAGTAATGCCCGCTCATACCAATACGGATAACGGTTGGGACCTTTACCTTCGCCACACGATTCTATGAATTTTCTCTCGCTCTCTACTGCTACCAGAACCGGCCCATAGAATTCTTCCGTATTTGGGAAAAAGACTTCAGGATGGCAAGGTCCGTCGTCAGTATAGTGAGCATCCACTAAAGCTTCAAGTCCCATTTCCTTTCTGCACTTCTGATATTCGTCAACCATCTTTTTCTGAAGTTTCTCGTTATCGAGAACGCCATTTTCATCAGAAACATATTCCCATAGAGAATTAAGAGCCCAGAAGAAGGCATATTTTGGGTATGCATGTCCACCCATAGGAAAGCCGTAGAACAATTTGTCGTTGAGATAGCTTTTACTAAGGTCTCCCTCAGGTGTTTCTTCATCGAATAAGTATTGACAAAAGTCTTCACGGATTTGTTCAACTGAAGTATACTTACGAAAACAGTTGAAATACATCAGTAATCCAACAAATTTGAAAACGTCACGTTGAGCCATTATTCTCTCATACTTGTCATCATTGTCGGAAGTGATGCTTTTAAGAAGCTTTTCTCTTAGTGCATCACAATCAAGTTGGCCGTTAAGGAAAAGACTTTCATCATTCAGCAATCCTGCTTTGATATGCTGCCGCGTCAACTCCCCTATAGTTCCACGTTTGATATATCTGTTCATGATAGGGACGATACCATCAAAAACTTCTTGAGCAGATTTGAAGTGTTTTTCATCGTTAACTACTTTAATGATATCGCAGAGAGTCTGAATCTGACCATATTCTTCTTGTGTGGAAGAACGTAGAGATGTGAATTGTTTTTGTTTCATTTTCATAAATTATTAAGTTTATATTGTATATATCGTGATTAACGTCTATACTATATTACCAGATTATGCAAAATAGTAATCAGTCACAAATCATTGCCACCTGTATTTGTTCTTGATTAGTCTATAGATCTTTAGTTGTTGCAAATTTATATAGAATTTCCGAGATTATAAGCCAGTTGAGATAAAAATTGAAACAAATTACCCAAAAAGAAAGAAATCAAGGCCTCCAAGGTCTCTTTGGCCATCGGACGATCAAAAACCTTGCCATGAATAATCATCACAGGAACCTTGAATAGTATAAAAACTTGTAAAAAAGGGAAGGGATGAATGGGGGTTCGTGAAAAATAACGTATCTTTGCATCTAAAATATACTAATGTATTTGGAAGAAAACAATATATCTCATTCACTCAATATGAGGAAAAAGGGATTGTCTTTACTTCTGTTTACTTAAAAGCATACGATATCCGTAACGAAGAAAGTCGTCATCAAGTGTATCGTTGTTCTTTGTAGATTTGAGGCATGAATAAAGATGTTTTAGAAGAAAGAATTCGCACCCATCAGCATTTTGGAAAGATAGCTCTGTCTCTGAGAGTTCTCCTTCTGATATGGTTTGCATTGCCTTTCACTCTGAGAGCTCTGGGATGTACTGTTATGCTGGTTTCCGCCTCTTCTACTGAAGATGGCAGACCGTTGTTGTTTAAGAACAGGGATAGTTTGGCGGCCTATATGGTAGACATCGGAGTTGACCAGCAGGAGGGTTTCAAGTTCTTAGCCCAATACGCATTGCGTGACGACACCTGGGAGGGGCCTTGGAGTGGTTTCAACGAGGAAGGCTTTTGTATCGCCAACTCTCTTTCCTACAATTATTCTGGCGCTGAATACGCATCCATGAACAATGACATTCTTGACATGGCTCTTCGTTATTGTAAGAACACATCTGATTTTGAAGCGTTGATAGACGGATTGGAAAAGCCAGTGGACGTCCGTGCCAATTTCGCCGTCATTGACGCTCAGGGGAATGCCGCTTTCTATGAAGTGGGACCCAACGGCTATACCAAGTACGATGTCAATGACCCTCAGACCGCTCCAGAAGGTTTCTTGATTCGTACGAACTATAGCCTGGCGGGCGATCAGGACCGAAAAGTGGGTGAGGACAGGAAAATAGTAGCGGAGAGATTTGCCTCAGAGGCCATCATGTCTAATCAGTTGAATGGACGCTATATCATACAAAACATGCCCCGATATCTCATTCATAGCAATGGCACCGTCCTTTACGATGTTGCTCCTGCTACGTGGAATGATGAAACTCCTACTGATTTCGACGGATATATTCCTCGCTATTCAAGTACGAATGCGATGCTGATACAAGGTGTAAAGGCGGGTGAATCTCCTCTTCTGACCACATGTTGGTCGATAACAGGCCCACCTGTAGCAACGGTTGCACTCCCATTATTCCTTACCCCCAACAACATGTTGCCTGAGAAAGCGATGAACGGATGGCTGAGCGAGAAAGGCCAGGCGCTGAAAGCCATCATCTTTCCATATCAAGAAAACACGACCAAGGTCATTGACTTGTCAAAACTCTATAACCGTGAGGAGACGGGTATCATGCAAAGGATTCTTGGGATAGAGGCTGAAATCATGGAGCGAGGCAGCAATCTGATTGCGGACGCCCGATTGTCAGGTTCCGTGTCTGAAGAGTCTTTGACGGATTTTTATTCTTGGCTCGACAACTATATCGAAGGTGAGTACAAATCCAATTTTGATGATATGGTGTCAGGCGTTAGCCCTTCATTTAGTTCTGAAACGCGACACTCCGAATGGTGGGACCTGAGTGGCATCAAACAATTCAATCGTCAAAGTTTTAAAGGGGTGATAATTGGCAAACAAAGAAAATACCTGAAGTATTGAACAAAACACCATAACTTTTGCGATGTGCTAAGGTGTCATGATGAGTATGTTGTTGTGGCGATTCTTTTTTTATGTCCATTATTTCACGATGTGTGTCCTAAAGGTTTGAAGGTGGAAAGAATGGCAAAGTTATTGATGTAAACAAGGTAAATGGGCAAAATAGGGCAAGATGTCACACCTACGTCTTGGCGACTCTATTTGCGCTTGTCACACATATTTGAAAGATGAAGCTTCTGAAAACCATCATATTTCTGTTGTTATGCTCAACTTCTGCGTGGGCACAGAAATCTCCTGTGGGCATCGTGAGTGCTCAAGACACGTTGAAGAACCTGCAAGTGGGAATCGTTTCGTCGATTGCCTTGGACCAAGGACGCGGATTGCAGATGTCGGGATTCTCCAACTTGTCGGTCAAACCCTTGCGGGGCGCTCAGCTATGTGGCGTGAGCAACATTTCGGCAGGTCTGGAGAAAGGCTTGCAAGTGTCGACCTTGCTCAACGTGTCGTCGGGCTATATGCGTGGAATGCAGGCCGCCGCCGTCAACTTCGCCGACTCGCTAAACGGTATACAAATCGGTGTGCTGAACATCGCCCGTTCGCATCCAAAGGGCTGGCAGGTGGGCATCTACAATGTGACGCGAGACACCATTGCCCATAAAATAGGATTGGTGAACGTCAATCCCAATACCATCATCGACTACATGCTCTACGGTGGAACCACCACAAAAGGCAATGGCGCCGTGCGTTTCAGAAACCGAAGCACCTATAATATCTTGGGCGTTGGCACCCACTACATGGGACTCGACGAGAAGTTCTCGGGCGCTTTGTTCTATCGCATCGGTCAATATTTTCAGCTAACGCCGAAATGGTCGGTCAGCGGTGACCTTGGCTATTACCACATCGAGACGTTCCAACGCCACAATGCCGAAAAGCCCGAACGGCTCTATTCGTTGCAGGCCCGATTGAACGTAGACTATCAAATCAGCGAACATCTCGGTGCCTTCGCTTCGGTTGGCTATGGCGACACCCGCTATTATCATCATTCCACCCGCTATCGCGATAGGATGCTCTTCGAGGCGGGTCTGACCCTCAGACAAACTAGGAATGCCCCATCGGCATTGCGCCGTCGGACAGACGATGCCTACGCTGAAACCACCGACTCTTTGCTGGCACTTCCTCAGTCGAAACGGCCTTGGCGAGCCGTCGCAGAAGCCGTAGGCATCAACGTGATGGTGCATTGCTTCGACCGCTTCGTACTGAACGAAGACTTCGCCAAAACCACGATGCACACGTTGCGACAAAACTTCAAAGGCGGCATGGTGTGGGATAACGACCAGTTCTCCACCAACCTCTTCGCCCACCCCTATCACGGCAATCTCTACTTCAACTCGGCACGTTCCAATGGTCTGACCTTCTGGGAATCGGCGCCTTTCGCCCTTGGCGGTTCGCTGATGTGGGAGTATATGGGTGAGATAGAGCCGCCAGCCATCAACGACCTGATGGCAACGACGGCAGGAGGCATCTGCATAGGTGAGGTGACGCATCGCATCAGCGACCTGTTGCTCAACGACCGCACCCACGGTTTCAACCGCTTCCTTCGAGAAGCCGCCGCCACCATCATCGACCCCATCAAGGGACTGAACCGCATCATCAACGGTGATGCCTGGCGCGTGCGAAGAAACCATTACCTGCATCACGACTATGGTGAGCTTCCCGTCGACGTCTCGATGACGATTGGCAACCGCTACCTTGCCGATAACGGCGCGTTGTTTCGTGGTGAGCACAACCCTTGTGTGAATTTCTTCCTGGAGTACGGCCATCCCATCGGCGATGGCGGAAATAGTAAGCCATACGACTTCTTTGACGCCGAAGTAACCTTCGGACTCAGTAGCAATCAGCCCCTCATCAATGGCTTGCATCTTCTCGGCAACTTATGGAGCAAGACCGTGTTGCAACACAAGGGCATCGAGGCCGAACTTGGCATCTACCAGCATTTCAACTACTACGATTCGAAGCCCGTGAAAGATGGCTCCGACCTGACGCCCTATCGCATTAGCGAGGCCGCTTCGGTTGGTCCCGGACTCATCTGTCGTTTTCCCGAGATGGGCGTTTTGAAGCGTTTGGAGCAACGGGTGTTCCTTAGTGGAATCCTGCTTGGCGGGACGAAGAGCGACTACTACAACGTCATCGACCGCGACTACAATATGGGTAGTGGATATGGCATCAAGACGAAAACCCATATAGAGTTTGTCAATTTTTGCAGACTCATCTTGCACGCCAAGTATTTCCATTTGTACACGTGGAAAGGTTACGAACAGAAAGACCTCACCACCATCGACCCGCTTCACCTGAACGCTCAGGGCGATAAGGGCAATGCCCGTCTGCTGGTTGTCAATCCGATAGTGGAAGTCGACATGAAAACGGGTTGGAGCATCCAATCGGCCATATCCTTCTTCTCTCGTGACACCCATTACAAATACTATGATGACGTCAAAGTAAAGACCTTTGAGGTGCGCGTAGGTCTTACCCATCATTTCTGATTTAGCGAGTGCATTTGGTTCCTTTAACGAATTTCGCTCTTTGATCTGTTAAAAAGAAGTCACAAAAAGGCTCAACATTTTAACACAAATCGATCTACATGTCTATCCCCTTTTTGCTAACTTGGAGATTACAATCGAAGAGTCGTTTCACCAAAAACGACGGTTTTGATCATCGAAATTGGCGCTTTTGGTGACCGAAACTGCCGCTTTTGATCATCGAAACTGGCGCTTTTGAAAAAACTAGAATTATTTGTTGAAAACCGACATTTTCGCTTTTGAAAACACCACCGTTACCACTCATCCCCACCGTCATCAATACCCCGTAAGTCGATGAAACAAATGCGGACGTCTACATCCTTACGGCTTGACAACTGTCCGAATAGCAGAACCTCCACCAAACAAATAAACCCTGATTTTTCACCACCGATTAAACTCTTTTCATTTTGATACGTCAAAGAACCATCTAATGATTTATTATTAATTTATTCATCTTAAAGAAAATGAAAAAAGTAATGTTAATGATGGCCTTGATGGTCATACCGTTTGCTATGCAAGCACAGACAAAGTTCCATGATGTTGAGTTGAACGAGGCCACTGGTCCCGTAAAATCTATCACCCAAGCAGGAATGATGGGCCGTGGTGAACAGATTGTAAACTTCACTCAAGACGGCAAGATGCTGGCAGAAGGCCTTTCTGGTCAAGTTTACGATGACAACGGCTACTTGCAGAAAGCAGAAAGAGAAGTGGAGACACCTCAGGGCAACATGAAGATTGTCACCACCTACAAGTGGGAGAACGGAAAAATCAAGAGCCAGTCCATGGATTTCGGACAGGGTTCTATGACTCAGGTGTTCAAGTACAACGAGAAAGGTGCTCCTGCATCAATGTCGATGGACATGATGGGTCAGCAGATGGAAACACCCTACACCGACTATAAATACGACGATCGTGGCAACTGGATCAGCCGCAAGACTAGCATGATGGGCCGCGATATAGAACAGACCCGCAAAATTGAATACTACGAGTAAGCAAAAGACTTCTCACGTAATACAAAAAGCCTGTCCTCTGACGTTGAGGGCAGGCTTTTCGATTAGATAAACCCCATCCCATCTGCCTTTTGCCATCGTGAAGGACATTAGTTCTACGCGATTGCGAACGTTTTGCTAAAGAATCTCGCGAGCAATCCAAGCGCAGGCGATGGCATCTTCGAGGGCGTTGTGATGATGCTCCAGATGGTAGCCGCAACATTCGGCGATGGTGTGCAACTGGTGGTTGGGAGCGAAGGGAAAGGCCTTTCGCGATGCGATACAAGTGCAATAGAAACGATAGTCGGGGTAGTCCATCTGGTAGCATCGGAAGACGGCTTTGAGACACGTCTCGTCGAAGGCTTTGTTATGGGCCACGAGAGGCAGGCCCTCGATGAGCGGTTCCACCTTCTCCCACACGTACGGAAACACCTGAGCCTCCTCGGTATCGTAGCGAGTGAGGCCATGCACACGCGTGTTCCAATAGTTGTAGTAGTTGGGTTCGGGCTGGATGAGCGAGTAGAACGAATCGACAAATTCGCCGTCCCTGACCACAACAATCCCCACAGAACAAACGCTGGTGGGCTTATTGTTAGCTGTTTCAAAGTCGATGGCGGCGAAGTCTCTCATGGCATTCTTTCTCTTTATGTTGTCTTTGCGAAACTCGATGGGGTAGTGGCGACGTTCAGGCGGATGCGGAACGACGTCCAGAAGATGTCCTATTGGTCGGGATTTTCCACGAATCCCTGATACTCGGGCACCAGCGACGACATGATGGCGTCGTAGCTCTCCTGCATGGTTCGCTTGATGTTGTCGGGTCCTTGACATTCGGGATGGATGGGCGCGTGGATGGTGAGCGAGAGTGGGTGCCACGTGATAAAGTGGTAGTCGCGCATGCGGGGCATGATGTCGAACGATCCGTTGATGGTGATAGGCACAACGGGCAGTTGTAATTCATCGGCCAACATGAAGGCTCCTCGTCTGAAAACGCCCATGTGGCCGGTGAAGGTGCGTGCGCCTTCGGGGAACACGCAGAGCGACATTCCGCCACGAAGGATGGCGCGGGCTTGGTCGTAGGTCTTCTTGATTTTGCTGGCGCCGCGCTTGTCAACGAATATCTGGTGCGATCTGGCGCAAGCAAAGCCGATGAAAGGCATCTTGCGTAACTGGTATTTCATCATCCATTTGAACTGACGGTTCAGATGTCCGAAGATGAGGAAGATGTCGAACATGCCCTGATGATTGCTCACAAAGACGTAAGATTCGCCCTCTTTCAGGTTCTCGCGCCCCTCCACTTTGACGGGTATGAGGAATAGTTTCAGCGCCAGCCATCCCCAGGCCTTGCCGGGATAGTAGCCAAACCAATGGCCGCCAAAAAGCGTGCAACCGATGGCTACGGTGATCGAAATGATGATGGTCCACACAAGGAATAAGGGCACTGCTATGCAAAGCTGGTAGATGCGATAGAGATATTTCATGGTGTCTTTCTGTAAATGGAAAAGGTTTATTCGGGCATGGGCGGATACTTGCGCGTCCATCCGTCCCAGCGAAGTCGCATCACTCCGAAGAAGGCTTCGCCAAAGATGCCGCCCGACATCTTCGAAGTGCCCTCGCGACGGTTCACGAAGATGACGGGCACCTCCTTGATCTTGAAGCCAATCTTATAGGCGGTGTATTTCATTTCTATCTGGAAGGCGTAGCCCTTGAAGCGAATCTTGTCGAGCTCGATGGTACTGAGCACGCGCCGACGATAGCATTTGAATCCGGCGGTGGTGTCGTGCACCTTGAATCCAGTCACTATTCTCACGTATTTAGAAGCGAAATAGCTCATGAGAACACGCCCGATGGGCCAGTTCACAACGTTTACTCCACTGATGTAGCGCGAACCGATGGCCAGGTCGTAACCCTCGTCGGCACAGGCGGCGTAGAGTCGCGGAAGGTCGTTGGGATCGTGGCTGAAGTCGGCGTCCATCTCGAAGATGTATTCGTAGTCGCGCTCCAATGCCCACTTGAAACCGGCAATATAGGCCGTTCCCAATCCCAGTTTGCCACTACGTTCGAGAATGAATAGGCGGTCGTCGAACTCGGTTTGCATCAGATGCTTCACAATCTGCGCCGTTCCGTCGGGCGAACCGTCGTCGATGACCAGCACGTGGAAGCATTTCTCCAAACCGAATACGGCCCGGATGATTTTCTCGATGTTCTCTTTCTCGTTGTAGGTAGGAATGATGACAATGCTATTGCTCTCGTTCATGTTCTCTTCTCTAATTTAGCGCAAAGTTACGAATTTTTTGGTTTACCCCGCAGGATTGTGCGGAAAAATTCGTAAATTTGCGCACTTTTCGTATGAAGATACAAGATTTGTTGGAATTATATGGCCAGAGTCAGCAGTCGCAGGCGCTGGTAAAGGTGTTGGAAGACAAGTCGGTGACGACCGTTTTCCTTCAGGGACTCGTGGCCTCTGCCGCACCCGTTTTGTTCGCTTCGGTGGCTTCGCGCCTGAAGTCGCCCGTACTTTTTGTGTTGAACGACGCCGAGGAGGCAGGCTATTTCTACCACGATCTCACCCAGATGCTGGGCACTGGGCAGGTGCTTTTCTTCCCGTCCAGCTATCGCCGATCGGTCAGATATGCTCAGCGCGATTCGGCCAATGAGATTCTTCGCACCGAGGTGCTCAGTCGGTTGACGGCCCGCCAGCAGGGCGACAACCTTTTCATCGTCACCCATCCGGAGGCTTTGGCCGAGCTTGTCATTTCCAAGACCTTGCTTAATGAGCGTTCGCTCATGCTGAAGGTGGGCGATTTGCAGGACATTACTGAATTGGAGAAACGTTTGCGCGAGCTCGGTTTCACGATGTCCGACTACGTCTACGAACCCGGTCAGTATGCCGTTCGCGGTAGCATTGTCGACGTCTTTTCCTATAGTTCGGAATATCCTTTCCGTCTGGACTTCTTCGGCGACGAGATAGATAGCATCCGCACTTTCGAGGTGCAGAGCCAGTTGTCGCGCGACAAGCGCCAGTCGGTAGAGATTGTTCCCGAGCTGAAGACCGCCACCAATCGCGTCTCCTTCCTCAGTTTCCTGCCTGCCGACGCGCTCATCGCCACGAAGGACGTGCTCTTTTTACGCGACATGATCGACCGCACCTACGAGGCAGGATTCTCACAACAGGCTCTCACCGAGCGGATGGAGGGTCTTACAGAGATGGCCCGTCAGGAGTTGTTACAGGAGATGCAAGCAGAGGCACAACTCATTACCGGACGACAGTTCTCCGAAGAACTGGTGAGATTCCGACGCGTGGAGTTCGGACTGAAACAATCTGGTGTTCCTCAGGCTACTATCCGTTGCAAGACCATTTCCCAACCATTGTTCCACAAAAACTTCGACTTGCTTGTCCAGACACTTACCGACTATCAGCAAAAGGGCTATCACCTTTACATACTTGCCGACTCACAGAAGCAGCAAGAACGCTTGAGCGAGATCTTCAGTAGCATGGAACAGGAGGGAAAGACAAATATCAAACTGACGTTCCAACCCATCGACAAAACTCTCCACGAAGGCTTTGTCGACGAGAAACTGAAACTCTGTCTTTTCACCGACCACCAGATATTTGACCGTTTCCACAAATACAACCTGCGCTCCGATGCGGCACGTTCGGGCAAGATGGCCCTCACGCTGAAGGAATTGCAGGAGATGGATATTGGCGACTACGTGGTGCACGTCGATTTCGGCATCGGTAAGTTTGCTGGTTTGGTGCGCGTTCCCATCCCACCGAAGCCCGGCCGTCCTGCCGACAACAGCAACTATCAGGAGGTCATTCGCATCATCTATTCGAACAACGATAAGGTGGACGTGAGCATTCACTCGCTCTACAAGATTTCGAAATACAAGCGTCGCGATTCGGAGACGCAACCACGCCTATCTACGCTTGGCACCGGTGCTTGGGAGAGGCTGAAGGAGCGCACGAAGAAGAAGATCAAGGACATCGCTCGCGACCTCATAAAGCTCTATGCGGCCCGTCGTCGAGAGAAAGGTTTCGCCTATACTCCTGATGGCTATATGCAACATGAGCTGGAGGCTAGCTTCATGTATGAAGACACGCCCGACCAGCTGAAGGCCACCAACGACGTGAAAGCCGATATGGAGAGGGCCCGGCCGATGGACCGATTGGTGTGCGGCGACGTGGGATTCGGAAAGACGGAGGTGGCCATACGTGCCGCTTTCAAGGCCGCGTGCGACGGTAAGCAGGTGGCCGTGATGGTGCCCACGACGGTGCTGGCCTATCAGCATTTCCAGACTTTCCGCTCGCGACTGAAGGATATGCCGGTACGTGTGGACTACCTTTCGCGCGCTCGTAGTGCCAAGCAGACAAAGGCCGTGCTGGCCGACTTGGCAGAAGGCAAGATCGACATCATCATCGGCACCCACAAACTCATCGGCAAGCAGGTGAAGTTCCACGACCTTGGTCTGCTCATCATCGACGAAGAGCAGAAGTTCGGCGTGGCCGTGAAGGAAAAGTTGCGCCAGATGAAGGTGAACGTAGACACGCTCACCATGACCGCAACGCCCATTCCGCGCACCCTGCAATTCTCGTTGATGGGCGCCCGCGACATGAGTATCATCAAGACACCGCCGCCAAACCGCTATCCCATACAGACGGAAGTGCACACCTTCAATAGCGAGATCATCGCCGAGGCCATCAATTTCGAGATGAGCCGCAACGGGCAGGTGTTCTTCGTCAACGACCGCATCTCCAACCTGACGGAGCTGTCGATGCTCATCCACAAGCATGTGCCCGACGCACGTGTCGCCATCGGTCACGGACAGATGAAGCCCGAGGACCTCGAGGAAATCATCATGGGATTCATCAACTACGACTACGATGTGCTGCTCTCCACCACGATTGTGGAGAACGGTGTCGACATTCCGAATGCCAATACCATCATCGTGAACGATGCCCACCATTTCGGACTCTCCGACCTGCACCAGATGCGCGGTCGAGTGGGCCGAAGCAACCGCAAGGCGTTCTGCTATCTGCTCGCCCCGCCAATGGCCAACATCACGCGTGAGGCACAGAAAAGGCTCGAGGCGCTCGAGACTTTCTCCGAGCTGGGCAGCGGTTTCAACCTCTCGATGCAGGACCTCGACATTCGTGGCGCGGGCAATCTGCTGGGTGCCGAACAGAGTGGATTCATGGAAGATTTGGGTTTCGAGACCTATCAGAAGATTCTCTCGCAAGCCGTCACCGAACTGAAAAACGACGAGTTCTCCGATCTCTACTCGCAAGCATTGCCGAAGGACGGTCGGAAATCTGGCTCGTCGAAGCCGCAACGACTCTCTGCCGACGCACAGGAACTCATCAACCAGACCTCGTTCGTCGACGATTGCGGCATCGAGAGCGACCTCGAGATGTACTTCCCCGACCTCTATGTGCCTTCGAGTGCGGAGCGAATGTTGCTCTATCGCGAGCTCGATGCCATCAAGGACGACCGCGATCTCGACGACTACAAGGCGCGTCTGCGCGACCGTTTCGGAGAGATACCTCCCGAAGGCGAGGAATTGCTTCAGGTGGTGCCGTTGCGGAGACTTGGCAAGCAGCTGGGATGCGAGAAAATCATGCTGAAGCAGGGTCAGATGACGATGTTCTTTGTGAGCAACTATACGAGCGCCTACTATCAGAGCAGCGCTTTTGATAGCGTCATCAACTACCTGACGCAGAACCCGCGACGGTGCAACCTGCGCGAGAAAAACGGCAAGCGTAGCATGGTGATAAAGGATGTGCAGACCGTCGCCGAGGCCGTGATGGTGCTTCGAAACATAGAGAAACAACCCTAGCCGTTGCCGTTTCCAGAAGTGGAAATCGGCAGGTGGTTCAAAAAAATCTAGAAAAAATTCACTGAAAGCGCCAATTTCGATGAATTTTTTCTAGATTTTTTTATTTGGAATTGTCGATTTTAATCGATTGTCTTGGGAACGCCCTTCAGGTAGTTCGCAATATCCTCGTCGCTGACGTCGTAGTTACGCAGGTCGCCATTGATGAACTGCTCGTAGCTCGGCATGTCGATGAGTCCGTGACCAGAGAGGTTGAAAAGGATGACTTTTTCCTCGCCGCTCTCCTTGCACTTCTGTGCTTCGCGGATGGTGGCGGCAATAGCGTGGCAGCTCTCGGGTGCGGGGATGATACCTTCGGTGCGTGCGAAGAGCAGTCCTGCCTCGAACGATTCCAGCTGGGGAATGTCAACGCCATACATCAGTCCGTCCTTCAACAACTGACTTACGATGGTTCCGGCGCCGTGATAGCGCAGACCACCAGCGTGGATGTTGGCCGGCTTGAACTCGTGGCCCAGTGTGTACATGGGCAGAAGCGGGGTGTAGCCAGAAGAATCACCGAAGTCGTAGGCGAACTTTCCGCGTGTCAGTTTCGGGCAACTATTGGGCTCGGCAGCGATGAACTCAGTGTTCTTGCCCTCCAGAATCTTGTGACGCATGAAGGGGAATGCCAGTCCACCGAAGTTGCTACCGCCACCGAAGCAGGCAATCACGGTGTCGGGATATTCGCCGGCCATTGCCATCTGCTTCTCAGCTTCCAATCCGATGATGGTCTGATGGAGCGAAACGTGGCTCAGAACCGATCCGAGCGTATACTTACAATTGGGTGTGGTCATAGCCAACTCGATGGCTTCGGAGATTGCTGTTCCCAGAGAACCCGAGTGCATGGGGTCGCGAGTAATGATGTCCTTACCGGCACGGGTCGACATCGAAGGCGAACCCTCGACGGTAGCGCCGAAAGCACGCATGGCGGTGCTACGGTAGGGCTTCTGGTGGAGCGTAATCTTCACCTGATAGACGGCAGCTTCCAGACCGAAGAGTTTGGCGGCATAGCTAAGTGCCATACCCCACTGGCCGGCACCTGTCTCGGTGGTCACGTTGGTGACGCCTTGCTTCTTGCAATAGTAGCACTGGGGCAGGGCAGAGTTGATTTTATGGGAACCCAGCGGATTGGTACTCTCATTCTTGAAGTAGATATGGGCCGGCGTGTCGAGAGCCTTCTCCAGATCGTAGGCGCGAACCAGCGGCGTGGAGCGGTAGAACTTGTACTTGTCGAGCACCTCTTCGGGAATGTCGATCCATTGGTGCTCCATGTCGAGTTCCTGACGGGCGCACTCTTCGGCGAAGATGGGGAAGAGGTCCTCGGCCTTCATTGGCTCTTGTGTTCCGGGATTCAGTGGCGGCATTGGTTTGTTTTTCATGTCCGCCTGAATGTTGTACCACTGCGTGGGGATTTCGTTCTCCTGCAGGATGAATTTCTTTTGCTTACTCATTTTGTTGTTTTTTTGTTTATTGATTGTTTCCAGGTTCCGTTAGAGTAGGGCAAGATTGCTGCTTTCGCGTCAGAAAGTTGCCAAACTTTTGCTTTTTCTTTCATTTTGGCGCAAAATTACGGTTTTTTCTTTAATTGTGCAAGAAATTGTAGTAAAAAAGCACATGCGGTGACAATGTTTGATAGAAAAAAGAAACCGAGGGGCGACATGTGGCTTGACGAAAGGCTCGCAAAAGTGATGTTTTCTCGAAGAAAACCCGTATCTTTGCACGCAAAATGAACCTTGACGACCCATGATTCAGCAAAATGGACTCACCCAGACGTTGTCTGCCCGCATCAGTGGGGCCCATGTGAAGGCTCTTGCCTTATGTGCGGCCCACGATGAAGCGATGCTCAGCGAGCTCTATGAGCTCATGTGGAGTGCCGACAAGCGTCTGGCCGACAATGCTACATGGGTGTTGACGCATCTGCCGCCCGAGTTGAACGCATGGCTCAATGGTCATCGTGAACAACTGATGGAAGCGGCGATGAAAGCCGATGACGCCACCCGCCGACGGCTGATGCTGACGTTGGTGGAGCGCTTGCCGATGGAAGAGGGCGACGTGAGGGCCGACTTCGTGGACTTCTGTTTCGGTTGCATGGCCTCGCGGTGGGAACCCTACGGAGTGAAGGCATTGTGCGTGAAGTTGTCGGTGGCCCATTGTCGCCACTATCCCGAGCTGATTGGTGAGCTCAACATGATGCTCGACATGATGGCCGAAGAGAGTATGTCGCCCGGTGTGCGGTGCGCGTGGAAGAAAGCGAAGGCGTTTGTCAAGGAGAATTCAACCGAAAAAGAAAGCAAAGAAGAGAGAGAATGGTAGTATTGTCTACAGTACTGGTCTATTTCATCGTGTTGTTGGTGCTGAGCCGGCTGACGGCGCATAGGGCCAACAACGAAACATTTTATCGTGGCAACCGGCAGAGCCCGTGGTATATGGTGGCCTTTGGAATGGTGGGCGCCAGCATTTCGGGCATCACGTTTGTGAGTGTTCCGGGCATGGTGCTTCAGACGGACATGACCTATATGCAGACCTGTCTCGGCTTTATCCTGGGCTATGTGGCCGTTGCCTTCATCCTTCTGCCCGTCTATTATCGGTGGGACATGACCACCATCTATACGTTCCTGAACCGTCGGCTGGGAATGCATGCCTACAAGACGGGCGCATGGTTCTTCCTGTTGTCGAAGATGACGGGTGCGGCCGTGCGTTTCTATGTGGTTTGTCTCATCGTATCGCAAGTGGTAAGTCGTCAGTTTGTTGCCGCCGATGGTGAGCATCCGGCCTACATTTTCCCCTTGACGGTGCTGGCCATGACCGCCCTCATCTGGCTCTATACAAGGCGTGGCGGCATCAAGACACTTGTATGGACCGACACGTTTCAAACCACTTGCATGTTCGGAGCGCTGATACTTATTATATATAATGTAATAGGGGCGTTGGGAATGTCGCCTGCTGAGGCCGTGAAGGCCATTGCCAACAACGATCATTCGCGCATGTTCGTGATGGACGACTGGGTGTCAAGGCAGAATTTCTGGAAGCAGTTCCTTAGCGGAATCTTCATCGTCATCGTGATGACGGGTCTCGATCAGGACATGATGCAGAAGAACCTCACGTGCAAGACGCTTCGCGAGGCCCAGAAGGATATGTGCACCTACGGCGTGGCCTTTGTGCCGGCCAACTTGTTGTTTCTCTCGCTCGGTGTGTTGTTGGTGTTGCTTGCCCAACAACAAGGTGTGGCATTGCCTGCCAAGAGCGACGAATTGCTACCCATGTTTGCCGCAACCGGACAACTGGGCACGGCGGTCGTGGTGCTCTTCACTATCGGCATCGTGGCGGCATCGTTCAGTAGTGCCGACTCCGCCCTGACGGCAATGACCACCAGCTATTGCGTTGACATCTGCCAACGACCAGGCGATGAACGGTTGCGAAAGCGCGTTCACGTGGGTATGGCGGTCGTCTTCATGGCCCTCATCCTCATGGTGGAGGCCGTCAATTCCACCAGCGTCATCGACGCCATCTACATTCTCTGCTCC
>JAILAI010000143.1 GCA_024681705.1 Prevotella sp. | reverse complement strand
GTAACCAGCAGCCCGAGCAGGGTTCTCAGGAGTATCACGACCCAATGGCCGATCGCGAGCCGAAGGGTTTCAGCGATACCCTTGACCACATGGACTTCTAAGAAAGGACCTAAAATTACGATAAGAATCCCCGTGCGCCTCGTTGTGTGCGGGGATTTTTTCTTTCTCAACGCTTTTTCATTTTAGGGTCTCGGTTTCCCCTTTGGCATTTTTACGATGTGAATGCGAAAGGCCATCTTCGATTACATCATCGCTTTTATACCTTTTTTAATATTCCTGGTTGGTGGAAGTGTTAAAAGGTAAGTCCAAAAACGCTCAACTTTTTAACATAAAACTACCCACATGTCTATCCCCTTTTTGCTATCTCGGAGATTACAATCGAAAAGTCGTTTGAGCAAAACCGACAGTTTAGATCATCGAAATTGGCGCTTTTGATGACCGAAACTGCCGCTTTTGGTCATCGAAACTGCCGCTTTTGATGCAAAAAATCTAGATTTTTTTGTCAGGAAAGGAGAAAAATTTGGATTTTAAAACGGCGAGAATTTTGTAAGTACTTGACAATTAAAGACTTGCGTATAATTGCTGAGAATCGCATATTTTGCCGCCTCAAATCTTTTGATTGAAAATTTTCAAATCTCCATGTTAAATACTGGGATGCCAAACGTTAAGGATTGTTATCGGCATGGCTGCATAATGATGAGTCGTTAATTTGTTTGGCGCATCCTCTTGGTCAGGGAATCGACCCCACCCCTGCCTCTCTCCTATAAATAGGGGCGGGAGCATAGGAAGAGTGGGCAATGGGATACTCTGGGATAGTTTTGGATAGTCTTGGATACTCTGAGGGCTAATGATATCCTATAAAGTCCTATAACCCCCTATTTACCCCCATAACCCCCTATCTAAACCTACCCCCCCCAGGAGGCTAATGATTGAGGCGAGAGCCACATCCTTCACTCCCCGCCCCTGCTTGCAGGGGAGGGGTATGGGTGGGGTCAACAAGCCCCCCATATTAGGGCAGAGGTCAACAAGCGCTAAAATATGTTTAGCGGACAGTAATAATAAAAAAATAGAATGTTCATCTCTTCTATAAATTTCATTTAACACCTACCGACCTACCATGACCACCCTCAAACGCCCATCTACAAAGGGTTTGAGGTATGGTAGGTCTTTCGCCAACACCTACCATAGACCTACCATAGTTCTACCATGAATCTACTATAGACGCTTGCCCTTTATTTATAGGCGTTAGCAAGTTGTTATGGAAGTCTTGAGGTCTTTTCGAGAAAAGTTTCATGATGTTTTCGTTGAACTCACGTTACTATATGTAGATGAAGATAGAATCTACAACTTTGTTCACTACATTTGCGTTTAACATCTACCAACCTACTATGGTTACTCGCAAACCCCAACGGCAAAAGGTTTGAACGATGGTAGGTCTATGGTAGGTGTATGGTAGGTCTTGGGAATAGACCTACCATCGTGGATTCCCTTTATTTATAGGCGTTTGAGGGGTGTCATGGTAGGTCGGTAGGTCTTTTTCGGAAAAGACTTATATGATGTTATTTTCGTCGAACTCTCGTTATATTATAATAAGGTAATGCACTTCGCTTTTTCATTCTTTCGGTGCTATCATCATCCAAATGACTTCGTCTTATCTATTATGAACTTCTCAAGTATGCGCGGATAGGACGCGATATCAACCGATTTTAGCGCGTTTTAGTGATAGTTTCGTACAAAAAAATGAATGATTTCCTTTGTGCTGCCCTTGAATTGTATTATCTTTGCAATCGAAAATAGTGAAAGCGATGAAGCGATTGCTCAAATGGACGGCTATCGTCGTGCTTGTTCCGGTGCTGCTGGTAGCTCTGCTAGCAGTGCTGATCTATGTGCCTCCTGTTCAGAACTGGGCGGTGAAGCATGTGGCGAGCATTGCGTCCGAGAAGACGGGCATGGACATCAGCGTAGACCATGTTCATCTGGAGTTCCCCTTGCGTCTTGGCGTTGAGGGAATCAAGGTGATGCGTCCGAACGCCGACACTCAGGGCATCGACACGGTGGCTTTGGTGAGCAAGGCGGTGGTTGATGTACAGCTGAAACCGCTCTTCGACAAGCAGGTGGAGATTGACGAGCTCGACCTACAGGGCGTTACGTTCAACACGACCGACTTCATCGACGATGCCCATGTGAAGGGAACGTTTGGCCGTCTCAAGCTTCAGAGTCATGGAATTGACCTTAGTGGTGAGCATCTCAAGGTGGACGATGCGGTGCTCAGCGACGCCAACGTCAGTGTGATGTTGCCCGATAGCGTGCCCCCAGACACCACCGAAAGTCAGAACAAATGGAAGATTCTGGTGGACAATTTGAAGGTAGAGCGTAGTCATGTGGCTGTCCACATGCCTGGCGATACGTTGCAAGTGACGGCCTATCTGGGTAACACGGTGGCTCGTGGTGGAAGTTTCGACCTTGGACGAGGCGACTATCGCATCTCCCATCTCGATTGGAACGATGGCGCTTTCTCCTATAACGACCGTTCGGCGAAGCCCGTAGAAGGACTCGACTATAGCCATCTGGCCGTGAGTAACATCAACATCGGCATCGACTCCCTTTCGTATTCGGCTCCCAAACTCGATATGAACGTGCGCCATGCGTCGTTGGCCGAGAAGAGTGGCCTTCGTCTGGATAGTTTGAGCGGACGCGTTGCCCTTGACGACAAGAAAATCTACCTGCCCGACCTTCGCTTACGGACGCCCGAGAGTACGCTCGATGCCCACCTCGTGATGGATCAGAATGCCTTCAGCGATAGTTTGCCAGGCAAGGTGCATCTGAGTGCTAACGGCGTGTTTGGCAAGCAAGACATCATGCGTTTCCTCGGTGGTATGCCTCAGGACTTCATCCGCAAATGGCCCAATGCTCCGTTGACGGTGAAGACCGTTGTAAGTGGAAACATGGACAATATGGAGTTCACTGGTCTGAATGCTCGCTTGCCGGGATCGTTCAACCTAAATGCTCGGGGAACCGTTGCCAATCTGACGGATATGGACCGCCTGAAAGCCAACCTCGACATCGATGCCAAGACCTATAATCTGGATTTCTTCACCGCCCTTGTTCCGCCCAAGACCCTCGATGGCGTGCGCATTCCGTCGGGCATTGGCGTAAAGGGAAAGTTCCGCGCCGACGGACCTCAGTATGCAGCTGACTTCGTGGCGACCGAGTCAAACGGTACGGTGAGTGGAAAAGCCAATATCGACACGCGTGGAAACATGCGCTACAAAGCCGACCTCCAGGCCCGTAATTTCCAGTTGCGCCACTTCCTTCCCGAATATGAGACGGGTGCCTTCACCGGGCATCTGGCACTCGATGGCGAAGGAACCGACATGTTGTCGTCGCGTACGCGTCTCAATGCAAAGGCACAGATTACCCATTTCAGCTACGGCGAGTACAATCTCGATGGCATGAACGGTACCGCCTCGATTCGGAATGGACATTTGCTGGCCGACCTTCAGTCGCAAAATGCTCTGTTGAAAGGCAACATCAATGTGGACGCCCTGATGAACACCAAGAATATTCAGGCCTCTATCTCGACTGATGTGCAACACGTTGACCTCTACAATCTGAAGCTGACCGACGAGCCAATGACGGTTTCGTTGAACGGACACGTGGATTTGGAAACCGACCTCAAGGACTTCTATCAGGTGAAAGGCAGCACCCACGGGTTGGCCATCAGCGGTTCGCATGACACCTATATCCCCGACGACATCTTCATCGATGTGCTCACGCGTAGAGATACTACCCATGCCGTTGTCCATACGGGCGACTTCAATCTTGATATGGACGCATCAGGTGGCTACAAACAGCTGATGAAGGTTGGAGAAAAACTAATGGCTGAGGTAAATAAACAGCTGAAAGAGAGGAAGATAGACCAGATGGCCTTGAGGGAAAAGTTCCCCGAAGCCAGAATCACGATGAAGACTGGTGGCGACAATTTCTTCAGCCGTATGCTCCAGCGTCAGGGCTATAGCTTCAAGGATGCTGACGTCCACATGACCACTTCTGTCAAAGACGGTTTGAATGGTAGCGTGGCGTTCAACAAGCTGATGGCCGATAGCATACAACTCGACACGTTGCGGCTCTATTTCATCTCCGATAGTACGAATATCACGTTCAAAGGTCAGGTGCGCAACAACGAGAAGAATCCGCAATTCGTGTTCAACACCCTCTTCGATGGCTACTTGACCGAGCGCGGTGCTGGTGTCACCCTGAGCTATTTCGACAAGGCGGACAAGCTGGGTATTCGTCTCGGTGCCGAAGCCGAGATGGAGGAGAACGGAATCAGGCTCCACATGCTTCCCAATGATGCCGTGATAGCTTATCGGCCAGCCAACATCAATGAAGACAACTACGTGTTCCTTGCCGACAACAAGCGCGTGTCGGCCAACCTCAACATACTTGCCGACGACGATACCGGACTTCGCATCTATACCGACGACGGCAACGAAGAGGCGTTACAGGACCTGACGTTCTCGCTCAATAAACTCAACCTTGAGGAGCTGACGAGCGTCTTGCCTTACTTGCCGCGCATCACGGGATATGTGGACGGTGACTACCACATCGTGAAGACGCCTGAGCATCTGTCGGTTTCTTCGTCGATGGAGGTGAAGAGTCTGACGTACGAAGGAAGTCCGATGGGCAATGTGGGCGCCGAGTTCGTCTACATGCCTGAAGACGATGGTTCGCACTATGTGGACGGAACCCTCTCGGTGGAAGGCGAGGAAGTGGGTACCGTTGTTGGTCTCTATCGTGGCGATAGCGGCACTCTGGAAGCTACGGCCAATCTCGAACACCTGCCGATGTCGTTGGTCAACGGCTTCATACCCGACCAGATGATGGCCTTCTACGGCTATAGTGCCGGCGAACTCGACATCAAAGGAAAGCTCAGCAAGCCTCAGGTGAATGGAACGTTGAAGCTCGATTCCTGCCATCTGGTGAGCGTACCCTATGGATTCGACCTGCGCTTCTCGGACAAACCCCTGCGCATTGTCGGAAGCCATCTCATCGTGGAGAACTTCGAGACCTTCGCACACAACGAGAATCCACTTGTGCTGAATGGAAATGTAGACTTCTCCGATTTCGAACATGTGAAGATGGACATGCAGATGATGGCGCGCAACTTCGAGATTATCAACACCAAGGAGAACTCCCGTAGCGTGGCTTTCGGTAAGGCCTTCGTCAATCTATTTGCAATGCTGAACGGCGAAATAGCCCATCTGAAGATGCGTGGAAAACTCGATGTACTCGGTACGACCGACGTGAGCTACATCCTCCGCGACTCTCCGCTGACCACCGACAACCAACTCGACGAACTCGTTCAGTTCACCGACTTCTCCGATACCACGATGACGGTTGTGAATCGTCCGCCTTTGTCGGGCTTCAATATGGACCTCACGATGGATGTGGCCAAGGGCGCCCACGTGATGGCCTACCTGAATAGCGACCATTCGAACTATATCGACCTGATGGGCGGCGGCACCCTTCGCATGCTCTATAACACTACCGACGAGTTCACCCTTCGCGGTCGCTACACGCTGGCCAACGGAGAGATGAAGTATTCGTTGCCCATTATCCCACTGAAGACGTTTACCATTCAGGACGGAAGCTACATCGAGTTTACGGGCGACCCCATGAATCCGACACTGAACATCACCGCTATGGAACGCACGAAGGCTACCGTTTCGTCGGCATCGGGTGTGGGCCGAGGAGTTGACTTCGATTGTGGCGTCATCATTACCAGAACGCTCGATGATATGGGGCTGGAGTTCACCCTCGATGCTCCCGAGGATATGCAATTGCACAACGAGTTACAGAGCATGTCGACCGAGCAACGCGGTAAGTTGGCCGTGACGATGCTTACGACGGGAATGTACCTGGCCGATGGCAATACGAGCGGATTCTCGATGAACGGCGCATTGAGTTCGTTCCTTGAGAATGAAATCAACAATATCACCGGAAACGCCTTGCGCACCCTCGACTTGTCCATCGGTCTCGACAACGCCACCGATGCGAGTGGAGCTATGCATACCGACTACTCGTTCAAGTTTGCGAAGCGCTTCTGGAACAATCGCGTGAAGATCAGCATTGGCGGCAAGGTTTCGACGGGTTCCGAAGTATATGGACGGCAATCGTTCTTCGATAATGTGTCGTTGGAATATCGACTCGACGACACCGCCAACAAATATGTCAAATTGTTCTTCGACAACAACTCCTACGACTGGTTGGAAGGCTACACCCAGCAATATGGCGGCGGTTTTATCTGGCGTCGCACCCTTCAGCATTTCAAGGACCTGTTCCGATTTGGCTCTGGCCAGAACGAAGTGCCTATGCCCCGACCTGAGCCTCGTGACACTTTGACGACGGCAGGGGAGGAGAGACCCATAGAAACGGAGAAGAAGTAAAAGGCAAGAAAATGGTAACGACAAGTATATATAATAGGAACGCGAAAGAGTCGAGGCGCATGTGGTGTCTTGGTCGGCTGGCGATGTCGCTAGTGGCATTGCTATGCCTCGTCTCGTGTTCCACCACCAAGCATATACCCGACGACGACCACCTGTTTGTGGGTCTGACCGACATCAACTACAAAGACTATGAGCGCAACCAGAACTTCATCAGCACGCAAGAGGAGATAGAGGCAGCCCTCGCAACGGCCCCCAACGGAGCGTTGTTTGGTAGCAGCTATCATCGCACGCCGTTCCCCTATGGATTGTGGATTTGGAACGCTTTCTCGGGAAAAGAGAGCGATTTTGCCAAATGGATGACGAAGTCTTTTGGTAAACAACCCGTTCTGATGAGTTGGGTGAATCCTGCCCTGCGCGCCTCGGTGGCCCAGTCGGTGTTGCGTAGTCATGGATACTTCCATGGGAAGGTGGACTATGAGATTGTTCAGCAGAAGAACCCAAAGAAGCAGAAGATTGGCTACACCGTGACGATGGGCGATCTCTTTACCGTCGACTCCATCAGCTATGTTGGCTTCCCCGAAGAGACCGATAGTTTGCTGGCAGAGACCGAACCAAGCTTGAAACCCGGTGACCCGCTGACGGTTGCCGCCCTCGATGCCGAGCGAAACCGACTGACAACCACCTTCCGCAACAACGGATATTTTTACTATCAGACGGGCTACGCTTCCTATCTGGCCGATACGATTGCCAAACCCGGTAAGGCCAATCTGCGACTTCAGTTGGTCGACGACCTGCCCGAGCAAGCCATGAAGAAGTGGACCATCGGTAACGTGACGATAGATGTGAGGAAGCAATTCATGCAACAGCTGACCGATTCCATTGGCCGAAGGCGTTTCAAGGTGCGATATGCGGGAAGGAAGGTCCCCGTGCGCTTGTCGGTTATCATGAATAGCATGAAGCTCCGTCACGGCACCACTTATAGCTATAACAACTATATTGAGAGTATCTCGAAGCTGAATAGTACGGGCATTTTCTCGATGGTCGACTTCACCTTCACGCCGCGTACCGACCTGTTGAATCCCGATAGCACTCGCGCTCAGTTGGGCGACACGCTCGACCTAAACCTCAATTGCGTTTTGGAAAAGCCTTACGACACCTATCTCGAGGCCAATGTGCAGAACAAGACTTCCGGTCGATTCGGTCCTGAGCTTCGGTTGGGTTTGACCAAGCGAAATGCTTTCAGGGGCGGCGAACTGCTGGACATCAACCTGCATGGTTCCTACGAATGGCAACGAAGCAAGCGCTCGGATGGCGGCACCGAAAGACTGAACAGCTATGAATATGGTGTCGATGTGTCGTTGGAGTTTCCACGTGTGATGCTCCCCTGGCGCGAATGGATGCGACAACGCCGTTTGGCCAAGCGTAGGCGTCAGGCGGCAACCATGCCTACCGATAGCGCCTCGATAGCACGCCGCCGACATCGCATGAGTCGGATGACTTACTACACCACGCCTTCCACTCTGGCGAAGGTCTCGCGAACGACGCTCAATCGTCCTGACTTCTTCAAAATGGTGAACTTCAGTGCCGAATGGACCTACCGATGGCAGAAGACGCAGACCAGTCGCCACGAGATGTCGCCATTGACCATCACCTATCAGCATCTGGTCAGAACGACTATTGACTTCGATAGCATTTTGACGAGCAATCCCTATCTGAGTGCTACGATGCGCAACGTGTTCATTCCCAAGATGCGATACACCTATCAGTATGCGAGTCCGTCGACGATGGGTAATCCCATTCGATGGGAGATTACGCTCTCAGAGTCGGGCAACTTGTCGGCATTAGCTTTCATGGCTGGAGGGAGAAAGTGGAACGAAAAGGACAAGGAGATGTTCAAGAATCCCTTCTCACAATTCCTGAAAGTGGAAACCGACTTCACCAAGACTTGGCGCCTGACCAACACTTCCCAGTTGGTGGGCCACCTGAATGCTGGCGTTATCTATAGCTATGGCAACTCAACGGTGACTCCGTTCAGCGAGAGTTTCTATGTGGGCGGTGCGAATAGCATACGTGCCTTCACGGTGAGAGGACTGGGTCCAGGATGCTATGCGGGTGCCGGCGATGCGCAATATTCCTATCTCATACAGAACGGCGACATCAAACTTCAGGGCAACCTCGAGTATCGCACCCGTTTGTTTGGTGACCTTCAAGGGGCCGTATTCCTTGACATGGGTAACGTGTGGAAGATTGGACACGAGGAAAGCAACGAATACATCGGTGACGATTCGGCCGATATGAATTTTCACTTCAAGGATTTCCTCAGCCAGATGGCCGTGGGCACTGGTGTTGGCTTGCGCTATGACCTCGACTTCCTGGTGCTTCGATTGGATTGGGGCATTGGGCTTCATGTGCCGTTTACCACGAGCAAGAGCGGGTTCTTCAACATTCCGCGGTTCCGCGATAGTCAGGCGTTGCATCTTGCCGTTGGCTATCCGTTCTGATTGCCATTAATTGTTGTGGCTCTGCGCTACTTGCGCAGAGCACGGGACAGAAGGACACAAGGGGCCTACTTGGGCTTAAACTGGAACGGGACAGAAGGACACAAGGGGCTTAGGCTGAAATGGGACAGAAGAGGGGAAGGCCTACTTGGGCCAATATAAAAAGGTGCTGGCGCAAATGCGGCCAACACCTTTGTTGTTTCAAATGGATGATTCTACGGAGATTCTTCTTGTAGAATCGCTGGGTGATTTTTAGAGGTTGAAGTTGAAACCTACGAGAACATTGTAGGAATCGAGGCTCACGCCAAAGCGGGTGATCTTCATGTCGCTCTCTTTCTCCTTAGCCGATACGAATCCAACGGCACCCAGCTTGCAGATCACGTCGACCTTGCTTCCCAAACTATAGGAGATGCCCGGACGAACGCCCAACTCGAAAGCATTGAACGATGTTTCGCTACCTCCATAGCTTGAATCGCCGCTGCTAAGACTCGGTGTAGAGTCAGACTTGATGTTGCTGTAGCCTACATAGCCCTCGAAGAAGAAAGCTGCATTGCCGAAGCGTAGGGCACTATAGCGCAGATAAGGAGCAACGGTGAAACTGTTCAGCTTCATGTCTTCGTCGTTGATGTCGCCGTAGATGCTGGCAACAGAGCTGAGTGCGCTCTTTACGTCAGAAACGGAGATTGAACCGAAGGAGCAGAGGCCATGAGAATAGCCCAGCATGACACCGATAGAAAGGTTATCGTCCATTTTGTAACCAATGTCAGGAATGAGTTTGAACGATGATCCCGACTTGTCGGCACCGCCGTTGTCAATCTTTGAAGTGGTGAATCCTACGGAACCTCCCACATACACTTGTGCCTGAGCTGTAGCGATGCAAGCTACGAGCGCCACTAAAATAATAAGTCTTTTTTTCATAATAGATGTTGATTAAAGTAAGATATTAGTGTTCTTAATTCGTGGACAAATATACGTCATTTAGTTCAAATAAACAAAGAAAAGTATAAATTTTTTAACAAAAAACGAAAAAAAGGCCCGAATCATTGAAATTCGGACCTCTTTTTTTGGCTAATGCCAAGTTATTAAGCGCTAAAATATTCGTTTTATTCCACGACGATGGGCTTGTACTTCGGCACGAGCGCCTTCATGATGCACCAGCCAATGAGGTAGGCAACGGCGCAGATGCAGAACACAACCATATAGGCGGCGGGCTTGCCTTCGAATCCGAAGAAGGTGAAGTTGGCACCTTGATCAGCTGCCCAGTCGAAGAACTTACCAGAACCCAGGTTGATGCTCATGGAACCGAGACCACCAGCCATTGTTCCAAGACCTACGATGGTACCGATGGTAGACTTGGGGAACATGTCGCCAATGGTGGAGAACAGGTTGGCCGACCAAGCCTGATGACCAGCACCCAGCAGACCGATGAGAATGGCGGGCCACCATGCGCTATAGGCTCCCAGAGGCTGGGCAAACAGACCCAGAACGGGGAAGCAGGCGAAGATGAACATTGCCCTCATGCGACCCAGATAGGGATTCATGCCTTTCTTGTCGACGAAATAGGTGGGCAGATAGCCGCCGCCGATAGAAAGAACGGTCACGATGGCATAGAGGGTGAAGATAAGGAGAATACCCATGGTGGAGTCGGAGGTGTAGCCGTACTGATCGCTGAAGTAGGCGGGAGCCCAGAACAGGAAGAACCACCACACGCCATCGGTCATGAACTTACCAACGAGGAACGACCAAGTCTGCTTGTAGCTGAAGCATTTGAAGAATGGGATAGTCTTCTCTTCCTT
>JAILAI010000118.1 GCA_024681705.1 Prevotella sp. | reverse complement strand
AGAAAAAGAGGGTATCGTTTGAAGAATGCCCTCTTTTTCCTTTTTTTTTGCTTGTTTATTTACACAAAGTCTTCTACCTTTGTCCCGCATTTACTCAACAACAGCAAAAGGAAAGTATTCATTTACTCCAACAAAAACGATGCATTTAATATAATAAAGTCGTTCATTACTCATTAGAAACTTGTGGATTTACTCTAAGTAAAATCATGTTTACTATAAATATATAATGATATTATCAAAAATTAAAACAATGAAAAAGTATTTGCTATTTGCAATCGCATTGCTCACGAGCATAGTCTCGTTTGCGCAAGTAACCGGAACTGAAACTTTTCCTCAAGTTGCAGGTTTGGGTAATGATAGTTATGTGATAACCGTGGACAAAGCGGGACAGCTTAAGGCACTTTTATCTGATGAAACCGAAATAGGTCTTCGTAGTGCAACAAAGTTGAAAATTGTATGCGTGGGAGATGCTCAGTTGTCTTCTAACAACTATGATGATCCCTCAAAAGATTTGCATGAATTAATACATTTAAGCACTCTTAGAACTCTTGATTTATCTGAAGCAAAAGTTCAGAATATAGATGCTACAGGGAGTGATGATTATAAGAATCCAATACAACAATTTAATAATGGTATAATTACCAAACTAATTTTGCCTGTTCAAGATGGAATGGTTGTTAAACAATTTTCAAATAGTAGTTTGGTATCGTTAACTATCCCTGACTATCCCACTGGAATGAGTTACACATTGGGGAGCAGTTTACTTGAAGGAGCACATAGTCTAGAAGAAGTGTACATAGGTTATGGTACAACAACTGTACCAGCATCATCTTTTACAGAATGCTTTAACCTTAAAAATGTTCTCATGAATAATGACATTACAGAAATTGGTACAAATGCTTTTGCTGACTGTACAAGTATAAAATATTTAATATTACCAGATGCACTTACGACTTTGGGAACCGCTGCATTTGACAAATGCCTTAATATAAAAACTATCACAATTCCTGCTGGGATGACTACATGGGGGCAAAATTGTTTTGATAAAATGTATTCCTTGACTGATGTCTATGTTTTAGGAGAAAACACACCACTTCCCTTGAACGTTTTCAATCAAGCTCAAACGACAAAGTTCTATTTTACCGGAGACACACAGCATCCTAGTTTCTCAAGTGCGGATTATCTGTCTGACCATGGTTACGATGTGTATGATGGAGACAATCCTGATTTGAGTGGTAATTCTTATACTTTTTCTTTAGCAGTACTACATTACCCTGCTGCTGCCACAGAAAAATATCGTATTTCTAGTACTGTACTATCTTATTCCATGGTTGACCCAAGAACAGGAACGACATGGCCCGATGAAGTAGATATTAATGGTGGAAATAGAGGTCCTGGACAGAAAAACAAAAGTGTAGATGGTACAAATTATACCTTCTATTCAGCCCTTAACGATCAAAAATCATGGGTTATAACCCCGAATGAAAATGGAAATGGATATGTTAATCAAGAAGGGTTTTGGAAAATCAAGGACAAACCCGAGGTGAAAAATTCGCCATATGTTGGATGGAAGTACTTCTTAGAAGGTAACCAAATTGAAAAAGAGCAGGACGTATGGCCTGAGGAACGTATTCTTGAAAGTCGCTGGTATTCGGTATGCTATCCTTTTGACTTGACTCTTACTCAGTTCAAGAATGCCTTTGGTATTGATGCTGCATTAAGCAAGTTGGAGACTGTTGATTATGATGAAGAAAATCATTGGCTTACTTTGAATTTTACCAAAAAAGTGAATAAGACAGGAGTTGCAGAAGATGCGGTTTATATGCATGCCCATACTCCATACATGATACATCCATCTCGTAGGTATGAGAATCGTTTCTCAATTGTAGACATTCGTAGTGACTTGTTCGTAAAAGTAAAGCAAGAGGGAGAAACTGATGAACAGTTTAACGCTAGAAGAGAAGCAGTTTATGAAGCAGCAGCACAATTGCTAGAAACTAATAAGACCGTTTATACTGGATGTGTCGACGGCAACACATATACCTTTATAGGTAATTATGATGAAGACGCTTTTATTCCTAAAGGTGCATATTATTTAGGATATGATCCTAGTAATCCAACGACATGGCCTCTTGGCTTTTATAAGATGACAAAAGAGAACTTGGCTCCTTGGACTCCAACCTGTGCCTTGGTTACTGCTTCAGAGTCAACTAATAGTTCAAAGTTTATGGATGTAAATTTTGATGAGTTAATAGAAGAAGCAATCTCTGGCGTTGCCACATCTATCGATGGCCCGAGTGTCAAAATTGACGTTATTACAGAGAATGATAAAGTATATAATATGAATGGACAGTTGGTTCGTAACAGTGCAAAAGACTTACATACATTGCCAAGTGGATTATACATCGTAAATGGAAAGAAAATAAATATTAAATAGATAAAGTCATGAGAAAAATATATATAGTACCAGATACAGTGATATTTACTATGTCATCCGAATGTCCTGTTTTAAAGAGTAGTGGTTTTGGAGGAAATATACAAGACGGAGATGGCAAACAAGATGGACTTACAGGTGATGGAAGTGATTCTGGTTCTGGCGGTGGTGGTGATTATGCTCCGATTACGGCTAAAAGCAATAATCTTTGGGACATATTCGATGATGATGATACCGAAGAATGGTGATTAACGTGACAAAATGAAGATTTTTAAAGTAAAACATATAGAATTGAAGTAAATACTTTTTTTACAACTTGAGTTAATTGTATGAAGGGGGTGCTCCGGGAGGCGCGCCCTTTTTTTTGGCCATCTACAAATGAAGACTTTCGATCATCTACAAATGAAGACTTTCGTGCATCTACAAATGAAGGCTTTCGTGCATCTACAAATGAAGGCTTTCTGGTATCTACAAATGAAGACTTTCGGTATCTGGAGATTAGTTGATGAAGTTGGTTGTGGTGTATGTACATGCTGGTTTGAGCGGAGATGGAGGGGCAAAAATGGACTGCATTCTTCTGGATTTTCGAAGTATGCTAGAAAAATGATTGAAAATGCCAACTATACCAAATGTATCTTTTTACTCCGATGATTTTTTGGGCAGGAATTTATTTGAAGAAAAAGAGGGCATAATTTGAAGAATGGCCTCATTTCTTGGCATTTACACTTGGAAGTTATTTGAAAAAGTAGTATCTTTGTGCAGGAAAAAAATGCTTTTTTTACTTTATATATGAATATTAATAATGAATTTAAGAAACCTTTTTAATGTTATGTACCTCCAGTCTTTCCCATGAGTTGGTGTGGAAGCCAACCATCGGAATGTTTAGTGTAACGATAATTTGTTTGATAATAAGTTAAGTATAGTTGATAAGATAAGCTCCATTACAGGTGAGACGCCCAAAGATGGAACATTTAGTTAACAGATTAGTAGTTAGTGTTGATGATAGCATTGGCCTCCACGAATAAGGTGGGACGCCCTCTGGTGGAGGCAATTTCTGAAAAGATCATATTAGGTATAAAGTTTTAGTTAGTTAAGTTAGTTATAAGTAAGTTTGTTAGTTATTACGTTAGTAAGTAGTAATTGTTTAATCAGTAAGACTTCTTGGGAGTTGGGGAACTCCTAAGAAGTCTCTTTTTTGTGGGTATCTTGAATAAGAACTACCAGTGGTTTTCGGAGAATCGTTGGGCGACTATCTTTTCATCACCTTTGTGGTAACGATGCTGCGGTCGGTCATGTGGTGACGGGCGATGTAGATGCCGCGGGGCACGTCGGCCAACGAAAGGTCGGTGGCCGAGGGCATGCGCTTCAGCAGGATGCCATCGAGGGTGTAGAGTGACGTGTGTTCCACTTCACCCGTCGTGGTGGCGGCACGAATGCCCGTGTCAAAAGGGATGACCTCACCCATCAGACTATTGAGGAACACCTCCAGCGCCGTGTAGCCTTCGGCGGTGACGGGACGTTTGCCGTCTTCACCGTTGGTGGGGTCGAGGCCATGTTGCAGCTCCCATTGGTCGTCCATTCCGTCGTGGTCGTTGTCTGTGTAGGGCGCTACCGTCTCGTAGCTGGGCCATCCTTCGGCATCGGCTGGTGAGTCGATGAATCCCGCTTTGTTCAAAGTCGTGCCCTTATAGCGGGCGGTCTTGGTGGCCACCTCTTCAACCAGACGTTGCTCCACAACGTCGCGGTTCACGGTGCCAGCACTGGCCAGCACATGTTCGTAGGCCTCGTCGGCACTTTCGGTCGGCGTGAGGTAGTCGTCGTAGTTGAAGGCGTTCTTGGCAGGATAGAAGGCCGAGGGATAGAGAAGCGTGTCGCGACGAAGTTGCTCGACGGTATATTGCGTATTGTTGTCGACGGCCTTCCAGTTGTCGTCGTCGGCGGCCGTGTTGCCTTCCATCTTGTTTCCGTTGAAATACCATAGCGACGGACCTGTCGAAACCTTGTTCTTGCGGTTGTTCGATATCTGAATGAAGTAGCTTCCTGACGGTGTGCTCGGACCGGGCTTGTAGTAGTTGCCGATGAAGTTGCACTCGTGCGTGCTCTTTGTTCCGGCTTCGTTCTCGCCGCCGTAACAGGAGTTCTTCTTTCCCCAGTTGTAGTTCACGTTGTTGAAATACTCCACGAACACGTTGCGGTCTTGGTTCTCGTTGCTCGCACCGTTGAGACGCGACGATCGGTTGTAGTTGTGAACCAGCAGGTTGTGGTGGAACGTGGCAGGCGAACCGCCCCATTGATTGCCATAGCTGCGGTTGCCTTTCTGGTGACCAGCGTCGTAGAGTCCTTCGTGCACGATGGTCCATTGCACGGTGGTGAAGTGATTGTCGTAGATGGTCATGTTCTCCTCACCGCTCCATCCGAAGCAGCAGTGGTCGATGATGAAGTTCTCGGCGTTCTCGATGCCGATGCTTCCGCCTTTGATGAATGTGACGTCGTCCTTCAGTCCGATGCGTCCCCTGATGTTGCGCATGATGAAGTTGCTCGACCCGCCCAGATTGAGCTTCCCGCCTCGATAGAGAATACCGCTGCCCGGTGCCGTCTGTCCGGCGATGGTCACGTTCTGAAGCTTGGCGCGTATGTCGCTTTGCAGGGTGATGATTCCACTGACTCGGAACACGATAGTGGCATTCTCGCGCCCAGCTTCTGTCAGTGCCCAGCGGAACGAACCCTCGCCCGAGTCTTCGAGATTGGTCACTTCCACCACCTTACACCCGCGTCCACCGGTGGCGAACTTGCCGAATCCGCGCGCCGTTGGGAACGCCAGCAGTCGTTGTTCGATGGGTGCGTAGTCGGTGATGGCGGCCGTCTGGTGACGGGCTATCACGCCTTCGGGGTCAAACGATGTGGTATTGCCGGTGCGAACCATGAAGACGCTGTCTACGGCGCGCCACGACATGAGTGCCGCGTAGTCGGCATCGGTCATCTGATGGCTCCAGGATATGCGTTTTGAGACGTCGGCCAACTCGCCGCCAGCGGTGCGACTCTTATACTCGGCAAAGTAGCTCTTGTCGCCCGTGTTGCCACCCATGGTGGTCCATCCTTCGGGTTTGATGAGGTCGTTCAGGTTGCAATTGAGGAAGATGGAACCGCATTTTTCCGACCCCCACGGACGTCCCAGATACATGCTCTGGTTGCTGATGCCATCGCCCGTGACGGTACACTGGTTGAAAATGAACCCCAGCCAGAGTCGCTTTCCACTAGGACCGTCGGCCCATATGGTGATGTCTTCGGGAGCTGTTATATATCCCTTGGCCACACAGTTCAGCGTGCATTGCTCGAACCAGGCGGTGCCTCCGGCGTAGATGAAGTCGGTGGCCCCTTCGATGAGACATTGCTTGAAGTAGCTACGCGTCTGTTTCTTTGAGCGGTGCGTGTCCTGATAGCCGAGGATGTGACAACGCAGGTAGGTCTGTCTGTCGCCCGAGACGAAGAGTGCCAGTGCCTGACCGCCCGCCTTTCCTGCGGTGTTGCGCAGGGTGATGTCCTGTGCGTAGAAGTCGTTGGCGTAGACCGCCAGTGCGGCCGTCTTCTCGATAGACGTGTTGTTGGGATTCTTCCCGACGGCCCATGTGATAATGGTCTGGTCGGCACCGTCGCCAATCAGGCTGATGCGCTTTGTCGATGCCTGCTGCTTCGAACCGATGTTCACTTGTTCCTCGTATACGCCAGCCTTCACGCGGATGGTCGTCTCGGCCCCTTCCTCGGCGGCGTCGACGGCTGCCTGAACGGTGGTGAAGTCGCCGCTACCATCGGCAGCCACGGTGATGGTTTTCTGTGCCTTTGCCGTCAGTGCGACCAACGTTAGCGTCAGCAGATATAAAATTGTCTTCTTCATATTTTCCTCGCTATTTTGAAAGTGATGTTTCGTAAATGACGATGAAAGCGGTGTTTTGTAACCGTTCGCACGCGTGTCGCACCTTCGTTTGGAACGATGCAAAGGGTGATGGAACCGGGCGCTTTCCGCAATGATACCCGCCGGGCATAGACAGAAGTTGCGTGAATGTGTATCGGTTGCGTCGACACTAATAGGAATGGGCTTCATTATTATT
>JAILAI010000101.1 GCA_024681705.1 Prevotella sp. | reverse complement strand
GATACGAAAATAATTGGAAACAAGGCTATGAATTTCTATTTTTCCGTCGCGAAAGCCTTTTCCCGCGCCTTGCTCGCGAAGTAATTCTGGTATCCCTTAAGTCGTTGTCTTGTCAGTTACGATGGTGTCATCCCTTTGACGTCATCCTAAAGTTTTCCCTGTTCGCGGAAGCTGTAGTAGGCGCCATCAGTGATGATGACGTGGTCGAGCAGGTAGATGCGCATCACGTCGCAGGCCTTTTTCACGCGCTCGGTCAGCGTGTTGTCTTCGCGACTGGGCTTATTGTTGTTGCTCGGATGGTTGTGACAGAGGGCCACCACGGTGGCATTGACCATCAGGGCTTCCTTTATGATGATGCGCACGTCGACGGCCGTCTCGCTGATGCCGCCATGGCTGATGCGCACGGTCTTGATGAGTTTGTAGTTCTGGTTCAGCAACAACACCCAAGCCTCCTCGGTGCTGAGATCCTGCATCAGCGGATGCATCAGGTCGTAGACGGCCTGTGCCGAGTCGATGCGTTGTCGCTCCTGCGCCTTTTCCAACTGGCGTCGCTTGCCCAGTTCGCATGCGGCCAGCACGGTGATGGCCTTCGCCTCACCGATGCCGTTGTACTGGCACAGGTCGGCGATGGACATCTTGCCCAGCGTGTTCAGGTTATTCTTGCAATCCTTCAGTATGTGTTTCATCAGGTCAACAGCGCTTTCTTTTGTCGAACCGCTACCAATCAATATAGCCAGAAGTTCGGCATTGCTCAGTGCCTCGGCTCCCAGCCGCATGAGTTTCTCGCGCGGCCGGTCCTCTTCCGCCCATTGGTTGATGTTGAGCTTTGGGGAGAGGGTGGGGTCCTGTGGTTTTTCTTCCGCTTTCATGGTTGTCTCTGATGGAGTTGTTCTGGTCGTTTTCAGCAATCAGCTATAGAAGTTCTTCTCGAAGGCCGTAAATTCGTCTTGTCCGCGTACGCATCGCTTCCACCAGGCCTCGAGGAATCCGAAGCCGTAGCCCATCAGCTGGACAAAGGCGGCTGCTACGCTCTTCAGGCCGATGCTGAGGCTGTGGTTCTTGATGGAGGAGTCAATGAAGATGAGAAGGCTGTAGAGCACGATGGGCACCCATGGCAACAGGGCCACCCAATACCAGGAGCGCCAATTGTCGGCGTCGTAGTGCATCATGGCGCGACCCACCGCCGAAATCAGAATAAGCAGGATGACGCCTACGGTGAACACCATGGGCAACAGGTGGACCAGCTTCAGCGTGCCTGGGTGACGCTTGGACAGATTGATGCGGGCGATGCCGCTATTGTAGACTTGTCGGAAGAACTTCTTCAGGTCGGTGCGCCGCTTGTGCCACACCCATGCCTCGGGGAAGAGTCGCGTTTGGTGCCCTGCTTCCACGATGCGGTAGCTGAAGTCGATGTCCTCGCCGAAGCGCATCTTCGAGAATCCGTCCAGTTCCTCGTAGACGTCGCGCCGAATGCCCATGTTGAATGAGCGGGGGAAGAACTTGTCGAGCGCGCCTTTCTTGCTACCACGAATGCCACCAGTGGTGAAGAAGGACGTCATGGAGTAGGAGATGGCCTTCTGCATGGGGGTGAAAGAAGGGTGGGCGCGGTCGGGGCCTCCGAAGGCGTCGACGGGTTCGCGGTCGAGTTCTTTCGACACCTCTTTTATATACGTGCGCGGGAGAACCACATCGGAGTCGAGCACCAGCAGGTATTCGCCCCGTGAGCGCTCAGCGCCGTAGTTGCGGCTCTGGCCAGGTCCGCTATTGGGTTTGTCGAAGTATTTCAGGTCGAGTTTCCCTTCATATTTCTGACACACATCCTTACAGGGTGTCTTCGACCCGTCTTCGACGATGACGACCTCAAAGTCTTTCACGGTCTGTTCGCAAAGACTTTGCAACAATTCATCCACTTCGTCGGGACGGTTGTACACGGGTACGATGATAGAAAACCTCGGTTCTTGCTTGTTCATTGGTGGGATTTCTTTAAATAGAAAACGCCCGTTGAAGGCTTGTTTGTGTGCCGTCATTGGGCGATGTGGCTCGATGTTAACGGAAGGTATGTGATGTCAACGTCGCCGCTGGACTTTCTCAGTAGGTGATAGAGCGGGTGACCATGCCTTCGTAGGTGTTGATGGAGAACTCCAGCTCGTCGCCGCTTCGAAGTCCGATGGAACTCAAGGGGATGCTGGCGTAGTACTTCTGGGAGTAATACTCGGGAATGTCGCCCTGATCGTGGTAGAAGAAGATGCGGAAGAGCCTCGTCTGGTCGTCGCGCACCTCGACGGAGTCGTAGAACACGCCAAGCGTCTGATAGACTTTGTCTTCGTGCGCTCCCGTCTTCAGCATCAGGCTCATGTTGACAAAGCGCCGGTTCTTGCTGAGCCAGATGCTCTCCAATGTCAACGGATCGGTCTTGACCTGCATCTTCTTCGACGCTTTCTTCAGGTCGAGTGTGAGCATCTGGTAGAAGTACATGGGGTGCGTCTTTCCGTTTTCCGCAGGCTCATGATAGAGCAGCAGGCGATATGTGGAGTCGGGAGTGGCAATCCATTTCTGCGTGATGGGCGCATCGAAGAGCAGCGAGTCTCCGTCGTCGGTCATCGCACTCACCACCTGCGTCTGATTGTTTGTATACGCCATCACGAAGTCTGCCCGCATCTGCGACAGCTTTCCGTCGCCAGACTCGTACGACTCTGTGGTGCATGCCGTGAGCAGCACCAGGAGTAGGAATGCGAGCAGATGTTTCAGCATAGGCCTATTTCGCTACCAGATGGTTGATGAGCGGGTTGGCATACATCGTGAGAATCTGCTCGCGGAGGAAGGGTTCGTCCTTTCCGGGCACATCGTTGATGAGTGCCACGCGGCTTTCGAGGTATTCCTCAAAGGCCGTGCGCTCTTCGGGAGTGTAGTGGTCGGTGAAGGCCTCCGTTTCGTTCAGCAGGTCGAAGGCCACGTAGTTGTTGGGGAATATGCGGTAGTTGCAATGAATCTCCTGGTCGATGTGGGCTGCCACGATGTCGAAGAACTGCGTCTTGGGCGTGTCTTCGGGCAGCTGGTCGAGCCATTCGTCGATGCACGGAGCACAGTGATAGTGCACGTGTCCCTTCTGTCCCATGATGCCGGTACGCATGCTGACGATGTCGTCGGTGGCGCTTTTCTTCCATCCCTCCACGTCGCGTCGCAATTGCATCTCGCGTGCTTTCAGGAAGTCGCATGGATCCAACTCATAGCTGATGGCGAGTGGCACAATGTGCAGCTGGCGAAGCCTTTCGCGCTGCGTGCCTTCTCCGCCCATTGCCATCATCTTGAGGATGGCCGGTTGGGTGCGGTCGTTACTGTCCTTGGCGCGCCCTTCGCGCTGAGCAATCCACACGTTGTCGTTTTTCTTTTCGATGACGAAGTGCATGTATTCCGAAAGGCGCTTGCTGGCCATCAGCATTTCGCGCGGCGACAACGAGCGCTCTACGATGAACGACTTGTTGATGCGTACGAGGTCTTTCACCCAGGGTAGCGAGAGCAGGTTGTCGCCAATGGCAATCTCGCAGGTGGTTTCGAAACCTGCATCGATGAGTTGCACGTCGAGCAGAGCCGAGTCGAGCACGATGTCGCGGTGGTTGCTTACGAATGTGTAGCGGCGCTTCACGTCGACATTTGTCACGTCCATGTCCATTCCCTTGCTGGCTTTCGCCATGAGGTCCTTCAAGAAGGAGTAGCAGAACGCCTTCTGGAAGTCGAGACATGTGCCGCAAGCACGCATTTTCTGTCCGATCGCCTCTGCCGGCACTTGCGGATAGAGGTAGGCCAGCACCTGCTGGAATTGCGGGTCGCCGAGCATCCGGTCGTAGGCGGCGGGCAGTTCCTCGGGCTCGAAGGGGCGAATGGAGTCGTATTTACTGAGTTCGCTATTCACCATATCTTAATCTTCAAACTGGTTTTCCACAATGTCTGTCAGCACATCGGTGATGTTGAGCCCTGCGGCCTTCACCTGTTGCGGAATGAAGCTCGTGGGGGTCATTCCGGGCGTGGTGTTCACCTCGAGCATCGAGATGCGTCCTTCCTTGCTGATGATGTAGTCGATGCGGATGATGCCATTACAATGCAGGATGTCGTAGATGTGGCTGGTGATTTGTTTCACGCGCTTGGTGACGTCGTCGGGAATGCGTGCCGGAGTAATCTCCTGCACCTGTCCGTTGTACTTGGCGTCGTAGTCGAAGAACTCGTTCTTGGTGACCACCTCCGTAGGCGGGAACACCACCGACTTCTTCTTCGTCTTATAGCATCCGATGGAGATTTCCGTTCCCTCCAGATAGCTTTCCACCATCACGTCGTCGCTCTCCATGATAGCCTTGCGGATGGCAGGAGCCAGCTGGTCCTTGTTCTTCACCTTGCTCACGCCGAACGAACTTCCGTCGGCGGCTGGTTTTACGAAGCAGGGCATGCCGATGCGCTCTTCCACCTCGTCGTCGCTTACCAGCTCTTCGTAGCCCTTGCGGATGAGTAGCGATTCGGCCACGTTCACGCCATAGCTGCGCAGATACTGGTTGAGCACGAACTTGTCGAACGTCATGGCCTCCACGAGCACGCCGCTGGTGCTATAGGGCAGGTGTATCAGCTCGAAGTAGCCTTGCAAGATACCGTTTTCGCCCGGTGTGCCGTGAATGGTGATGTAGGCGTAGTCGAACATCACGAAGTTGCCGTTCTCCTTGAACGAGAAGTCGTTGCGGTCGATGGGCGCGGCGGTTCCGTCGTTGAGGTGCACGTGCCAGTCCTGACCGCGCACCACGACGATGTATACATTATAGCGTTCTTTGTCGAAAAATGAGTACAGGCCCTGCGCTGAGCGCATGGACACGGAGTACTCTGATGAGTCGCCACCGCATACGATGGCAATGGTTCTTTTGAAGTTCATATTGTTTTAATTCTTTGTTCCTTGGTTTATGACCAGTAGCCTGGTCGTGCGTTTTCCTATGTCCAGAGGTCGCGCCGCGTGCCGGCGATGAAGGCGCGCCACTTGTCGAGCAGTGCCTGCATGTCGGTTGGCAGCTGACTATTGAAGTCCATCTGTTCGCCCGTCACGGGATGTACGAATCCCAGTGTGCGGGCGTGTAGTGCCTGTCGCGGACAGATCTGGAAGCAGTTCTGTATGAACGCCTTGTAGGTTGACGAGCGTTCGCCGCGCAATATCTCGGTTCCGCCGTATCGCTCATCGCAGAAGAGCGGATGGCCAATGTGCTTCATGTGCGCCCTGATCTGATGGGTGCGCCCCGTTTCGAGCACGCATTCCACGAGCGTCGTATAGCCGAATCGCTCCATCACGCGGTAGTGGGTGACGGCAGGCTTGCCGATGCCCGATTCCGGACTGAACACCTCCATGCGGAGTCTGTCTCTCGGATCGCGGCCGATGTTGCCTTCGATGCGCCCCGTGTCTTCGGTGAAGTTGGCCCACACCAGCGCGTTGTACGACCTGTGCGTGGTCTTGTTGTAGAACTGCTTTCCGAGTGCCGACTTGGCTTCGGGCGTCTTCGCCACCAGCAGTAGTCCGCTGGTGTCTTTGTCTATGCGGTGCACCAGTCCCACCTCGGGGTCGTTGGGGTCGTAGGAGGGCAGGTTGCGCAGATGCCAGGCGATGGCGTTGACGAGTGTGCCGTGATGGTTGCCGCATCCGGGATGCACCACCATTCCGGCGGGTTTGTCGACGACCATCAGCGCCTCGTCTTCGTAGACCACCTCCAGCGGTATGTCCTCGGGCTCTATGGTGTCGTCGTGGCGCGGACGGTCCATCATCAGCGTCACCACATCTTGCGGTCTCACCTTGTAGTTGCTCTTCACGGGCGAGCCGTTCACGTGTATCATGCCAGCTTCGGCCGCCTTCTGAATGCGGCTTCGGCTGCTATGTTGCAGATGCTCAAGGAGGAACTTGTCGACGCGCGTCGGCACTTGTCCGCGATCGGCTTCGAAGCGGAAGTGCTCATAGAGTTGTCCGTCTGGCTGGGGTTCTTCTTCCAGGCCTTCGAGCTCGTCTATGTCGTCGATATAGTCTTCAGTCATCATGGCTCCTCCTCGGGGACAGGCTCGAAGTCGTCGGTCTCGGGCACTGGTTCGAAGTCGTCCTCCAAAGGCTCTTCTTCTACGGTCTCTTCCGGCTCTTCGCTCTGCGTTTGCGGTCTGTATTCGGTATCCTCATCGGTGTATTCATAGACCGGAGCGGTATAGTAGACGGAGTCGTCGAGTCCGCGAAGTCCGTCGCCCACCTGGATGACGAGCAGTGCATCGATGCTTACTTTCTGTCCGTTGCCGACGAGCTTGTCCTTCACCTTGATACCGTAAACCCAGTCTTTCTCACCGTTCACGTATTGCGGTTCGCCCACCTTGAAGCCCATGGCCTCGAGCTTTGCGCGCGCTTCGCGATAAGAGCTGTTGTCAATCACGTCGGGAATAGTCAGCGTGGGCGTGCTCGATGCGTTGATCACAACGTAGACCACGCGTCCCGATTTCACCACCGTGCCGGGTACGATGCTCTGCTCCAGAATGCAATCGGGTGGCAATGCGCGCACGTAGCCGGTGTCGCTGATGGCAATCTCAAGGCCTGAGTTGTCGAGAATCTTCTCGGCATCGGCGAATGATTTGTTGCGAATGTTGGGCACGCGTATCTTCTCTCCGTGGTGCGTATAGAAGTCGATTCCGTACTTCACTCCGAAGCAGAGCGCCACCGTCACACAGGCCATGGCCAGCAGGTTGAGCCACAGCATCGGACTAAAAATCTTCCTAAAGAAAGTTGTTGTCTTCATGACTAGGTCAATAATATTTTGGCCGTTCCCCTAACGGGGAAGGCCACATTGCGGTGCAAAGATACAAAAAAAACAGAAAGAAGCAAAACCTTTGTCTTACTTCTTTCTGTTTTCTCGTTGTTTTTCTATTGAGAAATGCCTTCCGCAAGGTTTACTTGCCATGATTCTCGTCAGAAACAGTCAATTTTTTACGTCCCTTAGCACGACGTGCATTGAGCACGCGACGGCCATTCTTTGTTGCCATTCTCTCACGGAAACCATGCTTGTTCACGCGGCGGCGATTGTGCGGCTGAAATGTTCTTTTCATTGCTTTTTATCTTAATTGTTTTGTTATTATTTCGTTCGCGAGCAGACACAATGCTGCGCTTTTGGGGTGCAAAAGTACACATAAATTTTTAAATAACAAAGTTTTATGCAACTTTTACGCCAAACTTTTATGTTTTTTTCTAAATTCTTACTACCTTTGCACCCGGATTTGAGAAAAAGAGGATAATAATCAAATAAAATTAGATATATACTTTAGTTATGATTAAATCACAAGACATCAAAAAAGGTACATGCATCCGCATGGACGGAAAATTGTATTTCTGCATCGACTTCCTCCACGTGAAGCCGGGCAAGGGTAACACCATCATGCGCACAACGCTGAAAGACGTCGTGAGCGGACGCGTGCTCGAGAAGCGCTTCAACATCGGTGAGGCACTCGAAGACGTGCGCGTTGAGCGTCGCCCCTACCAGTACCTCTATCAGGAGGGCGAGGACTTCATCTTCATGAACCAGGAGACCTACGACCAGATTCCCATCGCAAAGGATCTCATCACGGGCGTTGCATTCATGAAGGAGAGCGACGTGGTTGAGGTGGTCAGCGATGCCGACACCAACACCATCCTCTATGCTGAGATGCCGGTGAAGACCGTGCTCCGCATCACCCATAGTGAGCCGGGCATCAAGGGCGACACCGCTACCAACTCTACGAAGCCTGCCACACTCGAAACGGGCGTGGAGATTCGCGTACCTCTCTTTATTGACGAGGGCGAGCTCGTGCAGGTGGACACACGCGACGGCAGCTATTTGCAACGCGTGAAGGAGTAATACTTCGTAAAAACGATACTACTAAACGGCAGGGACGCTTCGGAAGGGGCGTCCCTGTTGCTGTTTTAGGGACGAAGGCGCCCAAACCGCATCCCATTATCTAGGTGTATTTCGACTCTTTGTTTGCAAGGCTCCATCATGGTTACAATGCGATGCGCGAAATGTTTTTTAACGATTCGCCTACCACTTTTTAACACGGAGATTTAAAAATTTTCAATTGCGAAGTCCGAAGCACCTAAATAAGCCAGCCACGAGGCGTTAGTGTAAATCACTGATTGTCAAATGGTTACAAAATCGCTGACGAATTTTCAGAATAAATATACCGATATTATGCAAGAAAACCCGAAAAATGGGTGACCAAAAGCGGCAGTTTCGATGAGCAAAAGCGGCAGTTTCGGTCATCAA
>JAILAI010000058.1 GCA_024681705.1 Prevotella sp. | reverse complement strand
CCACACCGGTGTCTATCGTTCAATTATCCGACGACACTTCCGTTTATGATTTATATGGTCGTAAAGTCGGAACTATAGGCATGAAACTACCAAAAGGAATATATATCGTCAAAGGGAAAAAGTTTATGGTGCACTGATTATAAACAACTTTTGTATGATTAGGAAAAAATATCTTCATCCTCAAACAGAAATCTTTATTTCTGATCTCTCGTTGCCCATAGCGGTCAGCAAGGGATATGCTGTTGATGGTGGCGACGTTATTCCTATCGAAGAACAGGGTGATGACGATATTATTATCGATGCCAAAGAGTACGGTTTTTGGGATGATTTCATAGAGAATGATAAAGACGATGATAACCCGCAAGATTGGTAAAAGAATTCATAGCTTTCTTCACCTTTTCCGGTCACTATCGTTGGATACAGACTATTCCAAAGGATTTCAACTAAAGCTGGGGACCACTTCGATAATGCCCTCTATTGTACGGTAGAGGTATAGATTGCTTGTCTATCCTTATGTAGATTAAGAATACGACTCTATAATTACATGAATAGATTGAGGCGCAATGTGGATGTTTATGGCAAAGAAAGAACTAAAAATAAGCGAATGTATGCCCATGATTAAGGCATTCGATGTTTAGTCATTAGAAAAGATGCTGGTGAGGCTAGAGTCGCGCATAAGACGAGAATAGACATGTTAATCCAACTTGTTGGTTAATAAATGTAAAATATTTCGCGTGCTCGGATTAAATTTGTAATTTTGCGGCAAATTTGGCGTAGTACGCCCTTTTTGATTATGGCAAAAAAGCGTAAGAAAACCCGTAGCCGTCGTGGTCTGCAGGTTGTAACATTGTGCATCAGCACCGCTATGGTGTTGGTATTGCTGGGTCTTGTGGTGTTCAGTGTGCTCACTGCCCGCAACCTCTCGGCCTATGTGAAGGAGAACCTGACGGTGACCGTTGTGCTGGCTGAGGATATCACCAACCCTGAGGCGGAGAAGATGTGCCGTGAGTTGCAACAGCGCCCGTACGTGAGCGGTCTCACCTATATCAGCAAGGAAGAGGCATTGAAGGAACTGACCAAGGAAATGGGCGCCGACCCGACGGAGTTTCTCGATGGCTACAACCCCACGCTGGCCAGTGTGGAGATGCAGATGAGGGCCGACTATGCCAACCGCGACTCGCTCAAATGGATTGAGACGGAGCTGAAGAAGAACGCGAAGGTTCAGGAGATAACCTATCCGAAGGACCTGATGGACCAGGTGAACCGCACGCTCGCGAAGATTAACTTCGTGTTGCTGGTGCTGGCCGTGTTGCTTCTCATCATCTCGTTCTCGCTTATCAATAACAGCATCAAGCTCGGCGTCTATGCCCGAAGGTTCAGCATCCACACCATGAAGCTGGTGGGTGCGTCGTGGGGCTTCATTCGCTGGCCGTTCTTGCGCCGTAGCATCGTCATCGGCGTGTTGGCTGCCCTGCTAGCACTATTGGTGTTGGGCGGTTGTGTGTATGCGCTCTACAACTACGATCCCGACGTGCTGACCGTCATCACTTGGCAGGATATGTGCATCACGGCCGTAGTGGTGCTGGTGGCAGGTGTGCTCATCACCTTCCTCTGCTCCTACTTCTCGGTGAACAAGTTCCTTCGCATGAAGGCCGGCGAGCTGTATAAGATTTGACGGAATAAGAGCTTGCAGATAACTCCTGAAACTCAACGTCTCTTGACGCTCGGCTTACAGATAACTCCTGAAACTCCTAATATAAAATTATAAAATGGATAAGAAAAACCTGGCCTTTGGCCGCATGAACTACATCCTCTTGGGTGTGAGCGTGCTGATTATCATCATCGGGTTGATATTGATGAGCGGTGGGGCTACTACCGACAACTCGTACAATCCCGAAATCTTCAATGCCATGCACATCAAGGTGGCGCCCTTAGTGACCTTCATCGGCTTCGTGTCGATCATCGTGGCTATCATGTGGCACCCACGCAACAAGGAGGAAGAAAGCGATAAGTAGATCATTCGTAAGGATGCCTGGCACTTAGGCATCGCATCAAACCATTAAAATGGACTGGATACAAGCATTGATATTGGGTCTCGTACAGGGACTCACGGAATATTTGCCCGTTAGTAGCAGCGGCCACCTCACCATCGGCCAGGAACTGCTGGGTGTGAGTGGTGAGGACAATCTGACATTCGACGTTGTGGTGCATGTGGCCACCGTGATGAGTACGCTGGTCGTTCTTTGGAGCGAGGTGGTGTGGCTCCTGAAGGGCTTCTTTAAGTTCGAGATGAACGACGAGATGCGCTACATGCTGAACATCATCATCTCGATGATTCCCGTAGGCATCGTCGGCGTGTTCTTCAAGGATCAGGTGGAGGCCATTTTCGGATCAGGCCTACTCGTGGTGGGCATCATGCTGCTCGTTACGGCAACGTTGCTCATCTTCACCTATTTCGCCCGTCCGCGTCAGAAGGAGAAGATCAGCATGCGCGACGCATTCATCATCGGTGTGGCTCAGGCTTGTGCCGTGTTGCCCGGTCTTTCGCGTTCGGGTAGCACCATCGCCACTGGTCTGTTGCTGGGTAATAAGAAGGAGAAGCTGGCACAGTTCTCTTTCCTCATGGTCATCCCACCGATTCTCGGTGAGGCCCTGCTCGACGTGGTGAAGGCAGTGAAGGGTGAGGCCGTGTTCGGTGGCATCGGCACCATACCCTTGCTCGTGGGCTTCCTGGCGGCATTCCTTAGCGGATGCTTCGCTTGCAAATGGATGATCAACATCGTGAAGCGCGGCAAACTTGTCTACTTCGGCATCTATTGCGCCATCGTGGGTGTCATCGCCATCGTATATAGCCTGATGTAATAGCCTATGCACTTCCGCGAAGGAGAGATTATCTACATAGACAAACCCTATGCGATGTCGAGTTTCGGCGCGCTGGCACATATCCGCTACCTGCTCACCAAGCGAATGGGCTACAAGGTGAAGGTGGGACATGCCGGAACGCTCGACCCGCTGGCCACGGGCGTACTCATTCTCTGTACGGGAAAGAAAACCAAGGAGATAGAAAGTCTGCAGGCCCACGACAAAGAATACGTTGCCACCTTGCAACTGGGGGCTTCTACCGCCAGTCACGACATGGAGCATCCAGTGGACGAACGCTTCTCTACCGATGGCATCACCCGCGAAAGGGTAGAGGAGGTGCTGAAGGGCTTCGTCGGCGACGTCATGCAGGTGCCGCCCATCTATAGTGCCGTATGCGTGAACGGAAAGCGCGCCTATCAGCTGAGTCGCAAAGGCAAGGACTTCGAGATAAAGGCCAAGCAGGTGCGCATCGACGAACTCGAGCTGGTGCATTTCGACCCAGAGCTTATGCAGATGACCATCCGCGTATGTTGCGGAAAGGGAACCTACATCCGCTCGCTGGCACGCGACATCGGTGAGGCCCTCGACGGAGGAGCCTATCTCACGTCGCTTTGTCGGACACGCGTCGGCAACGTCCGCGTCGAAGAGTGCATCACGTTGGAGCGCTTCCCCGAATGGCTGGAGCAGCAACACATTGAAGGATAATAAAAAAGAAGAGAAATAAATATGAAGCTATCACAATTCAAGTTCAAATTGCCTGAGGAACTCATCGCCCTCTATCCCCATAGTATCTATCGTGAATACGAGAACGAAGAGGGAGAGAAGGAGAAATTCCGCATCACCCGTCGCGACGAGTGCCGGCTGATGGTGCTTCACCGCAAGTCGGAGAAGATAGACATGTACAAGACCGATGAAGAAGGAAAACCGATGCTCGACGAGAAGGGCAACCCCATCTTCCTCGACTTCCGCGATGTGCTCGACTACTTCGACAAGGACGACGTCTTCGTGTTCAACGACACAAAGGTGTTTCCCGCCCGTCTCTATGGTACAAAGGAGAAGACCGATGCGAAGATTGAGGTGTTCCTGTTGCGTGAGCTCAACAAGGATATGCGTCTCTGGGATGTGCTCGTAGAGCCCGCCCGCAAGATACGTATTGGCAACAAGCTCTTCTTCGACGATAGCAGCACGATGGTGGCCGAAGTCATCGACAACACCACCAGTCGCGGTCGCACGCTTCGTTTCCTCTACGATTGTCCCCACGAAGAGTTCAAACGCGAACTCTATGCGCTGGGCGAGGCTCCGCTTCCACACTACATCATCGATCGCCGTCCCGTCACCGAGGACGACCATGAGGACTTCCAATGCATCTTCGCACGTCGTGAAGGAGCCGTCACGGCACCAGCTGCCGGACTCCATTTCTCTCGCGAGATGATGAAGCGTATGGAGATTAAGGGCATCAACTTCGCCTATATCACCTTGCATTGTGCTCTTGGCAACTTCCACGACATCGAGGTGGAAGACCTCACGAAGCACAAGATGGATTCTGAGCAGATGTTCATCGACAAAGAGGCATGCGACCTGGTGAACACGGCTAAGATTGAGGGCAAGCACGTATGCGTGGTGGGCACCAGTGTGTTGAAGGCAACCGAGACCGCCGTGGGTGCCGACAAACTCCTTAAGGAATACGAAGGCTGGACCAACAAGTTCATCTTCCCGCCTTATGAGTGTAGTGTGGGCGACTCGATGATTGCCAACTTCTATCATCCCATGTCGACATTGCTCATGGAGACGGCTGCCTTTGGTGGCTACGATCTCGTGATGAAAGCCTACGAACAGGCCGTTGAGAACGGCTATCTCTTTGGTTGCTATGGCGATGCACTGCTCATCGTCAACGATTGAGCGGACAACCCCTAAAACATCCAGCGATGTGTCATACGGTCTATCTGGGCCTCGGATCAAACCTTGGCGACAAGCGCCGTAATATCCGTCGGGCCATCCGGAAAATAAAAGAGCTGATTGGTGCTGTTGAGCGCCAGTCGGCTCTTCATGTTTCGCAACCTTGGGGATTTAATTCAAAGAATACGTTTGTCAATGCCGTCGTTCGTTGTCGCACTTCTCTCTCGCCCCACGAGTTGCTCAGCGCTACGCAAGATATAGAGCGCGAGATAGGCAAGACCGTTCGTTCGCGCAAGAATTCCGACGGCCGGCTCCTCGATGGAGAGACCTATCACGACCGCCTCATCGACATCGACATCCTTCTCTACGACGACATCACCCTCAACGAGCCCGACCTCATCATTCCCCATCCCCTGATGCAAGAGCGCGACTTCGTGATGATACCTTTGGCCGAGGTGCAAGAGGAACCGTCAGACCAGCCATCTCCGGGCTCATAAACCGCCCAGGTAAATCTCCTATCCCCCTAATCTCGTCCCATCAACTCCCATAATCCCCTATAGCCCCCCATAACCCCCTATCATCCAATCCCATGGAGGGCCGCACAAAAATAGTAATCCCCGCTTTCTCATTGAAGAGAGCGGGGATTTCTTTGTGTCTTGTGAAAAACTTCGAAAGCTTATCGACGCAGGCCGAGAGCCTTCACGATGGCACGATAGCGCTCGATGTCGCGATCCTTCAGATACTCGAGCAGAGCACGGCGCTTACCAACGAGCTTCGTCAGCGAACGCGCTGTGTTGTGGTCCTTGTGGTTCTGCTTCAGGTGCTCTGTCAGGTGCTTGATGCGATAAGAGAACAGGGCAATCTGGCTCTCTGCTGAACCGGTGTCTGTAGCGGCTTTGCCATACTGGCCGAAAATCTCAGCCTTCTTTTCTTTGTCTAAATACATTGTTTAAACGGTTTAATGAAGTGTGTAATTTATGACATCTTTCGGATGCGGGGCGGCCTTCATCACCACTCGCCGTACATCTTCGGATGCATCGGATTTTCCGAATCGGGTGCAAAGGTACTGCTTTTCCCCCAACCAACCAAATTTTTGTGTCAAAACTTTCGCTTTTTGCAAAATTCTTCGCCCTTCTTTCTTCATTCTTCATTTTTCTTCGTACCTTTGCAGCCGTTTTTTTATAAGGTATTAGAAATGCAGGAAATCAGGAATATTGCGATTATAGCTCATGTGGACCATGGCAAGACGACGTTGGTGGACAAGATGATGCTGGCTGGCCATCTGTTTCGCGACGGTCAGAACTTGTCGAGTCAGGTGCTCGATGCTAACGATTTGGAGCGCGAGCGCGGTATCACCATTCTTTCGAAGAATGTGAGCATTGTCTACAAGGGCGTAAAAATCAACATCATAGACACTCCGGGACACTCCGACTTCGGTGGTGAGGTGGAGCGTGTGCTCAACATGGCAGACGGTTGTCTGCTATTGGTAGACGCTTTCGAGGGTCCGATGCCTCAGACACGTTTCGTGTTGCAGAAGGCTCTACAGATAGGTTTGAAGCCCATTGTCGTGGTGAACAAGGTTGACAAACCCAATTGTCGTCCGGAGGAGGTCTACGAAATGGTGTTCGACCTGATGTTTGCCCTCAACGCTACTGAGGACCAACTCGACTTCCCCGTGGTGTATGGTTCGGCTAAGAATGGTTGGATGGGCGAGGACTATAATGCGCCCACTCAGGACATTACCTACCTGCTTGACAAGATTATCGAAGTGATTCCTGGACCGAAGCAGCTGGAAGGTACACCCCAGATGCTCATCACCAGCCTCGACTATAGCAGCTATACCGGACGTATCGCCGTGGGACGTGTGCATCGTGGTACCCTTCGTGGTGGCATGAACATCACCATTGCTCATCGTGACGGTACGCTCGAGAAGACAAAGATCAAGGAGTTGCACACCTTCGAGGGCATGGGACATGTAAAGACCGATGAGGTTTCGTCGGGCGACATCTGTGCCGTTATCGGACTCGACAAGTTTGAGATTGGCGACACCATCTGCGATTTCGAGAATCCGGAGCCGCTACCGCCTATCGCCATCGACGAGCCCACCATGTCGATGCTCTTCACCATCAACGATTCACCCTTCTTCGGAAAGGAAGGAAAGTTCTGCACTTCGCGTCATATTCAGGACCGCCTTCAGAAGGAGTTGGAGAAGAACCTCGCATTGCGTGTTTCTCCATTCGAGGACTCTACCGACAAGTGGATTGTCTCAGGACGAGGCGTGCTACACCTCTCTGTGCTCATCGAGACCATGCGTCGCGAGGGCTACGAGCTTCAGGTAGGACAACCGCAGGTCATCTATAAGGAAATTAACGGTCAGAAATGTGAACCTATAGAAGAACTCACCATCAACGTTCCGGAGGAATTCTCTTCGAAGATGATTGATATGGTGACGCGTCGCAAAGGCGAGATGACTTCTATGGAGACTCAGGGCGACCGTGTGAACATAGAATTCGACATTCCCTCACGTGGCATCATCGGTCTGCGCACCAATGTGCTCACCGCTAGTCAGGGCGAGGCCATCATGGCCCATCGTTTCAAGGAGTATCAACCCTATAAAGGTGATATCGTTCGCCGTGTGAATGGCTCGATGATTTCTCAGGAAACGGGCACGGCCTATGCCTATGCAATCGATAAGCTTCAAGACCGTGGTAAGTTCTTTATCGATCCAGGTGAAGAGGTGTATGGAGGACAAGTCGTCGGCGAGCATGTCCACGACAACGACCTCGTCATCAACGTCTGCAAGGCCAAGCAACTCACCAATGTGCGAGCTTCGGGTACCGACGATAAGGCCCGCATCATTCCGAAGACCGTGATGAGTCTGGAAGAGTGCCTGGAGTATATCAAGGAAGACGAATATGTCGAGGTGACGCCCAAGTCGATGCGTATGCGTAAGGTGCTCCTCGGCCATCTGGAGCGCAAGCGTGCCGCCAAGGACTAAAATGCTCCATAGAACCCTATTTAACTCCATAACCCCCTATCTAACCCTATACCTCCTATTAACCCCGAGGAAGTTAAGAATACGATAGATACATGAATCCCTAGTAGCTTTAAAGGTTGCTGGGGATTATTCTTGGTGGCCTCATGGCCTTTAAGGTTTTCAATTATTGTGAGTTCGAAGAAAATGAGTGTAGATGATTTTCTTGTCATGAGGTAACTCGTAGTTTTTGGGGCCCTCAAAAACGACAATATTGGACTTCAAAAGCGGCGCTTTTAATCATGAAAAACGGTGCTTTTAATCATGGAATGCGCCGCTTTTAATTCTTGAAAGACATAATTTATCAAGGGGAACAGGTGGTTTCTGCATTTTTCTTCGTAACTTTGCATTTGCAATGAACATCATCCGTCTTACTGAGCGCGACCATCAGATACTTCGCATCGCCATTCCTAGCATCGTGAGCAACATCACGGTGCCGCTTCTGGGATTGGTCGATGTGGCCATAACTGGGCATCTCGGGTCGGCCGCCTATATCGGTGCTATTGCCGTAGGCGGCATGTTGTTCAATGTGATGTATTGGTTGTTTGCCTTTTTGCGTATGGGAACGAGCGGTCTCACGTCTCAGGCACTTGGTCAAAGAGACCTCACTCAATGCGCCACACTTCTTCGTCGTTCGCTTCTCATCGCCTTTGCCATTGGTGCTTGCATGTTGTTGCTTCAAGTACCTATACTCAAGTTGGGACTACTCATCATGGCGCCTACCGATGATGTCAGCCAACTGACTTCCGTCTATTTCAAGATTTGCATCTGGGGAGCACCAGCTTCGTTGGGGCTTTTCGCTTTGAACGGTTGGTTCATTGGTATGCAAAACTCGCGTTCTCCAATGGTTGTGGCCATCGTGCAGAACGTGGTGAACATCGCGGCTTCGTTGTTCCTCGTCTACGTTTTGGGGATGAAAGTTGAAGGCGTTGCTACGGGCACGTTGATTGCCCAATGGTGTGGTTTCCTGATGGCTGGAATCCTTTGCTGGCATTATTATGGGCGCATCGCGAAGAGGGCCATACGGAAAACAAAGAGTTCGGAATCATCGTCGACAAGTCGTAAAGGAACCGCCCGCGCTCTCTGGTCGGTCAATCGCGACATCTTCCTTCGCACGCTTTGTTTGGTCTGTGTGCTGATGTTCTTTACGTCAGCAGGCTCGCGACAAGGCGAGGTCGTGTTGGCCGTCAACACCTTGTTGATGCAACTCTATTTGCTCGTAAGCTATGTGATGGATGGCTTCGCCAATGCCGCCGAAGCCATGAGTGGGAAATACTGGGGAGCGCGCAATATGGGGGCGTTCCGCCAGACCATTGTTCATTGTTTTGTGTGGGGAGCCGTTTGTACGGCCGCCTTCACCTTATTATATGTTATTGGTGGTGAACCCTTTCTGAGGTTGCTCACCGACGAGCCATCTGTGGTGAGTGCGTCACGTAGCTATGTCGTCTGGGCATGGCTGGTGCCGGTGTGTAGTCTGGCGGCATTCATCTGGGATGGCGTTTTCATAGGTATCACCGCCTCACGTCAGATGCTTCTTTCCTCCTTCATCGCTGCCATTATCTTCTTCTCGGTCTATGCCATTGCCATAGGGCCTTGGGGAAACCACGGGTTGTGGCTTGCCTTTCTTTGTTATATGGTGGCGCGGGGAGCGGTGCAAACCTTTCTCTTTCGGCATATCGACCACCCCCAGTAGCCGACTATTGCGGATAGTTCATGTTCTCTTCTTTCATGCAGAGCAGCACTTCGTCGAGGAATCGGCGCGATTCAAGGCGTGCCATAGGCAGGTCGTGTAGCAGATAGTTGCCACAATCGCGTGCGGCGGCACCGGGAATCTCGCCCTCAAACGAAGCTACGAACTCGAAAGTGCGTTGCATGAGGGGTAGAATATCGGCAGGTGTGAGGTCGCCTCGCATCAGCAGATAGTTACCCGTGAGACAACCCATCGGTCCCCAATAGACGATGCGGTCTTTCCATTCCTCATCGTTACGGAGATATGTGGCAGCCAGATGCTCGATGGTGTGGATGGCACCGTTGTGGAGTACGGGTTCGCGGTTGGGTTCCTTCATGCGGATATCGAAAGTGGTGACGACATCGCCGCCTACTTGGTCTTTTCTTGATACGTAAATGCCGCGCAGAAGGCGGTTGTGATCAATGGTGAAGCTTGGAATTTTATTCATGGTGTTGCGGTTATAGTTGTTCGAGGAATCGACGAGTTACGCTGAACGACCCTTCGGCCATACGTGCCCAGAAATCGTAATACTGACTGGCTTTATTGTCTTTTAGCGGAATATCGCTGATGATGCGGAAGGAGATGAACGGCACGTTGAAGAGGTGACATGTTTGTGCGATGGCGCAACTCTCCATATCTACGGCCACGGCCTTTGGGAAGTTGTCGAGAATACTACGCATTTTCTCTCGAGAATCCACGAACCAGTCGCCAGTGACAATTTCGCCAGCCACCACTCGGTTGTTGCCCTTAGGGTTGTTCAGCGCAAGAGCCTTTTCGACAAGTGTCGATGGGGTGGGGAAGGTTGGCGGCAAACCCACGAACTGACCTCGTGCCACTTCGCTACCACAATATACATCGTGATAAGTACAATCGGTGCTTGCTACGACGTCCATCACTTCAAGATTCACGTCGGCACCACCGGCAACGCCAGTGCTCACCACGACGTCGGGTTGATAGTGGTTGATGATTTCTACGGCGCCGATGGCCGCATTCACTTTTCCGATGCCACTTTGTAGCATTACGATATCTTTGTCGCCCATACGTCCGCAGACGAATTGTTTGCCCGCGTGCTCTTCTTTCGTCGGGTTGTCGAGGAGTGTCTGTAGTTGCACGAACTCCTTCTCCATTGCAATGATGATTCCTATTTTCATCGGTCTTTTCTCTTTTACCGTGCAAAGGTAATGAAAAAAAGAGAAACCAAGGATGGGAAAAGTGTTTTTATGGAATGTTTTCGAAAAAAACACTCCGCATCGTACCGCTATCCGTTTGTTGAAGAGAAGTTCTCCCACCTTTCCATCCTAAAAAATGAAATTTCTTACCGCTTTCCTCGTTTCATTCGAAAAAAAGATGTATTTTTGCAGACAGTAAAAAAATAAGGCTCTTTATATATTTATGGAAACACTGAAAAAGTATCTGCCAGACGTACTAGCGGTAGTTCTTTTTGTGGCAATCTCGTTTGCCTATTTCTTCCCCGCCGATTTTGAAGGGAAGATTCTCTACCGTCATGACTCCTCGGCAGGCGTGGGACTGGGGCAAGAAGCCCTGAAGTATAAACAAGAAACAGGGAAGACGACCCGTTGGACCAATTCGGCTTTCGGCGGAATGCCTACTTATCAGTCCGCCCCTTCGTATAATAGTACGAGTGGACTGAACACCGCCATGAAGGCCTACCATCTGTGGTTGCCCGAGAATGTGTGGTATCTGTTCGTTTACCTGCTAGGTTTCTATATCTTGCTCCGCGCCTTCGATTTCCGTCAGTGGATGGCCGCGCTGGGCGCCGTCGTGTGGGCGTTTAGTAGTTATTTCCTCATCATTATTGCCGCAGGTCATATCTGGAAGGTATGGGCGTTGGCTTATCTGCCCCCGATGATAGCGGGCATTGTGCTAGCCTACAGGGGGAAGTACCTGTGGGGAATGATAGTGACGGCCATCTTTACGGCTTTCGAGATCAACGCCAACCATGTGCAGATGACCTATTACTATCTGTTCATCATTGCGGCGATGGTGATTGCTTTCTTTATCGATGCTATACGCGAGAAAAAGCTTATGCGTTTTTGGAAGGCTACGGCAGCTTGTTTGGTGGCCGGATTGATAGGCGTTAGCATCAACATTTCCAATCTCTACCATACGTGGCAGTATTCTCAAGAATCCATGCGTGGTAAGAGCGAATTGGTGAAACCTAATAGTGAAAACCAAACCAATAGTGGATTGGAACGCGACTATATTACGCAATGGAGCTACGGTATCGGTGAGACATGGACGCTTCTCATCCCTAACACCAAGGGTGGCGCGTCGGTGCCATTGGCTATGAATCAGACGGCCATGAAGAAGGCTAATCCCGAGTTCCAGCCCGTTTATCAACAGTTGGGTCAATATTGGGGCGACCAACCAGGCACGAGTGGCCCGGTGTATGTGGGCGCCTTTGTCATGATGCTCTTCATATTGGGATTGTTCATCGTGAAAGGGCCGATGAAATGGGCATTGCTGGTTGTCACCATTCTTTCGATTTTGTTGTCGTGGGGTAAGAATTTCATGCCCCTTACCGACTTCTTCATCGATTACTTCCCCATGTATTCCAAGTTCCGCACGGTGGCAAGTATTCTGGTTATTGCCGAATTCACCATTCCATTGCTAGCCATGCTGGCACTGAAGGAGGTGGTCAAGAGCGATAATCCCAAGAAGATGTTGCGTCCCATCTACATCAGTTTCGGATTGACAGCTGGTGCCTGCCTGCTCTTTGCCGTCATGCCATCGGTATTCTTCCCTAGCTATGTACCCGAGCAGGAACTCAACATGCTCAAGCAGGCGTTGCCTCAGGAATATATAGGTCCGCTGGTCGCCAACCTGACCGAGATGCGTCAGGCTATGTTCACGTCGGATTGCTGGCGTTCGCTGGCCGTTATCGTGGTGGGAACGCTCTTCCTGCTCCTCTACAATGCACGCAAGTTGAAAGCCAGTTACATGGTGTGGGCATTGATTGTGCTCTGTCTTGTAGACCTTTGGACGGTAGACAAGCGCTATCTGAACAACGATATGTTTGTGCCGAAGAGTGAGCGCGAGGCTCCTCAGCAGAAGACCGCAACCGACGAAACCATCCTTCAGGATACCAGTTTGCAGGGTAACTATCGTGTTTTGAACCTCGCTACGAACACCTTCAATGAGAACGAGACCAGCTACTACCATAAGAGCATTGGTGGTTATCATGCGGCTAAGTTGCGTCGCTATCAGGAGATGATAGATGCTTACATCGCACCAGAAATGCAGAAGACGATGGAGGCCGTAGCTAATGCCGGTGGTGACATGACGAAGGTGAATGGCGATAGTATCTTCCCAGTGCTGAACATGCTGAACACGCGTTACCTTATTTTGCCTCTCCAGAGTGGCGAGACCGTTCCGGTGAAGAATCCTTATGCATACGGAAACGCATGGCTCGTGGATAAGCTGACATTGGTTGATAACGCCAATCAGGAGATAGAAACCGTAGGCAAGATAGACCTGCGTCACGAAGCCGTTGCGGATAAGCAATTTGCACAACAGATAGGACAAACCCGTCAGCAGGATGATACTTCGGTGGTGACGCTGACGAGTTACGAACCCAACCATCTGACCTACGACGTAGAGAGCGGACAGGGTGGTGTAGTGGTGTTCTCTGAGAACTACTATCCAGGCTGGACGGCCACCATCGATGGTAATCCTGCCGAATTGGGACGTGTGGACTATATCCTCAGAGCTGTCAATGTTCCGGCTGGTAAGCACAAGGTGGAACTGATGTTCTATCCGAAGAGCATCGACACGACAGAGACCATTGCCTATGTGGGCTTTGGTGTGCTGCTTTTACTGGTGCTGCTCGTTGCATTCTTTGAATGGAAGAAGAAACGCGCTTCCGCTTAGTGATCTTGACTGAAGATAAAATAATGATGGGTTGGTGCTCTTTGGGCGCCAACCCTAATAACACCTAAAAGTATGAAGAAACTTCTATCACTACCCCCCAACCTTGTAAATTGTTTTCATGATGTTACGGGATTGAATCGTTCAGAATGGTTCTGCACAAACGACCCTGTTGGACATAAGCTGGGTAGTGGTGGTGGAAGTACTTGGTTGTTGCGTGCGGCCCATCAGGCTAGCGAGGCTTCCGAGAAACCTTTTGCCGAGTGGCTTTCTTCTGACAAACGACTGCTCCTTCATGCCGGCGGACAAAGTCGGCGATTGCCAGCCTATGCCCCTTCAGGTAAGGTGCTCACTCCTATTCCTGTGTTTCGTTGGGAACGCGGTCAACGTTTATCTCAAGACCTGTTGTCGCTACAAGTGCCTCTCTATGAGCAGATTATGGAGATGGCACCCGAGGGCATTCATACCATGATTGTAAGTGGAGACGTGTTGGTCAGGGCTACCAAGCCTTTGCAACCCATACCCAATGCCGATGTTATCTGTTATGGTTTGTGGTTGGGTCCGGAGATTGCTACCAATCATGGTGTATTCGTTTCCTCACGGAAGACACCTTCGCAACTGAAATGTATGATGCAGAAACCTTCGGTGCAGACGTTAGGCGAACTACAGAGAGACCATTTCTACTTGACCGATATTGGCTTGTGGTTGCTCAGCGACCGAGCTGTAGAACTATTGATGGCACGCTCAGAGCACGATGGAAAGGTCGGTAACTACGACCTTTATAGTGAGTTTGGTTGTGCTTTGGGTTCAGAACCAGGTATCGAAGATGAAGAGCTGAATCAATTGAAGGTGGCCGTTCTTCCCCTGCCTGGAGGCGAATTCTATCATTTTGGCACTTCCCACGAAATCATTTCGTCGACGCTTGCCGTTCAGAATCTTGTGAACGACCAGCGCGAAATCATGCATCATTCGCTGAAGCCCCATCCTTCTATGTTCGTGCAAAACGCCGTCACCGAGACGGCAATCACTGCCGCCAATCAGAACTTGTGGGTGGAGAATAGTTTCGTTGGGCGCCATTGGACGCTGGCTCATGAAAATATCATTACCGGTGTTCCTCAGAACGATTGGACTATTCAGCTGAAGCCTGAACAATGTGTCGACATCATACCCGTTAGCGAAGATGAGTATTGCGTGCGTCCCTATGGATTCAACGACCGTTTCCGCGGGGCTATCGACGATGAAGAAACACTTTATCTTGGCCAGCCATTCAAGCAATGGGCAGCAGACAGACAACTTGACATCGATGCCATTGATGGGCGTCATGATTTGCAAGCCGCCCGTATCTTCCCAGTTGTCAGTAGCATACACGATGCGGGACTGATGTTGCGCTGGATGTTGGGCGAGACTCATTTGGAAGGTGCCCGTCAGTTGTGGCAGGAGAGTCGCCGCATGAGTGCCGATGATATCAGCAACGAGGCCGATTTGGTGAGGCTGACTCGACAACGGAGTGCTTTCCGCGCAGAGAACTGGCCAGCCTTGGCGCGCAACCATGTTCATAGCGTTTTCTATCAGGTAGACCTTGAAGATGCAGCTCGCGAATTCTCGCTATTCGGCATTCCCGAACCGCGCCCATTGGTTGACGATACGAAAACAATAGAACCGTCAGTGCCTCTTCTGACCCGCATTCACGATAGCATGTTCCGTGCCGAGCTTCAGCGTCGTCAGGGTAAAGACTCGTCGGTCAACGAAGCCCGGGCTTTCGACCTGTTGAGACAAGGACTCACTGAGCAAGCACTCAGCGAAAAGCAACGTCCCCGCATGTCGGTCTATCAGGATCAGATTGTCTGGGCCCGTAGTCCGGTGCGCATCGACATTGCTGGCGGCTGGACTGATACGCCCCCTTATTGTTTGATGGAGGGAGGAAAAGTGGTCAATCTCGCCATCGAACTCAACGGACAGCCGCCTTTGCAAGCCTATGTTCGTCCGTGCCGCGAGCCACATATCGTGCTTCGTAGTATTGATCTCGGCGCTTTGGAGAAGGTCAGCACCTACGAAGAACTGGCGGACTTCAGTCATGTGGGCAGTCCGTTCTCAATACCCAAGGCCGCTTTGGCACTATCTGGTTTCCTTCCGTCGTTCAGCGAAGATCGTTTCTGTTCGCTCGAAGAACAGCTGAAAGCCTTCGGATGTGGTATCGAACTGACGTTGCTCTCGGCTATTCCCGCAGGTAGCGGACTTGGAACAAGTAGTCTGCTAGCCTCCACCGTACTGGGAGCGCTCAATGACTTCTGCGGACTCGCATGGGATAAGAACGAAATAGGTAGTCGTACGCTTGTGTTGGAACAGCTGCTCACCACTGGTGGCGGATGGCAAGATCAATATGGTGGACTTCTACAGGGCGTGAAACTCTTGCAGACCGAGCGCGGTTTCCAACAACAACCTACGGTTCGTTGGTTGCCTACCGACTTGTTCACACAACCTGATTACGCCGCCTGCCACCTATTGTATTATACAGGCATCACTCGAACGGCAAAGACCATCCTGGCCGAGATTGTGCGTCGCATGTTCTTGAACCAGCATGCCGAACTGGCTTTACTCAGGCAGATGAAAAGTCACGCCAACGATATGTTTGAGATCATCCAGCGTGCTGATTTCAATGAGATGGGTCGTTTGGTTGCCAAGACATGGAGGCAGAATCAGGCCATTGATAGTGGCACCAATCCCGATGAAGTCCGTGCCATTACGGCTCTTATTGATGACCTCTGTCTAGGTTACAAACTGGCAGGAGCGGGTGGTGGAGGCTATCTCTACATGGTGGCCAAAGATCCGGAGGCAGCAGCTCGCATCCGTCAGATACTCAGACAGAATCGTCCGAATGCCAATGCGCGGTTTGTCGATATGACGCTCAGCAACACCGGTCTTCAAGTTAGCCGATCGTAGTTGTGTTTGTCTGATATTAAAGAAAGTAATCATGTTTAGTTACAAACATCCTCATCCGGCGGTGACCGCTGATTGTGTGGTTTTCGTTCCCGAAAGCGATGACATGTTCAGTGTCCTCCTTATTCAGCGAAAGAACGAGCCATGTAAAGGTCAATGGGCTTTTCCTGGTGGGTTCATGAACATTGACGAGTCGGCGGAAGAAGCGGCCGTTAGAGAACTTCGGGAGGAAACGTGCATCGATGTCAGCGTGGATGATGTACGCCAAGTAGGAGCCTATACGAAAGTAGATCGTGACCCACGTGAGCGAGTATTGACGATAGCCTATTTCACGGTTTTGCCTTCGCGCATTACGGTTCGTGGTGCCGACGATGCGGCCCGTGCGGAGTGGTTTCGTCTGGACGACCTTCCTCCACTCGCTTTCGATCATGAACAGATTTTGGCCGACGCCCTCGGGAAACTGAAGAGAGAACAACCGTAAAACCGACGAAGCATGGATTTCCGAACGCCGATAACCATTGAAACCGCCCCCTTCCACATTTCACCCGAAGACCAGTTGTTCTTTGTGGGCAGTTGTTTTGCGCAGAATATGGGTCAGCGCATGGCAGACGATCAGTTCCGTACAGTTGTCAATCCCTATGGCGTGATGTACAATCCGGCCAGCATCCTCCATACGCTGGAGCGGTATCTCCAGCCTTTTGCCCGCGTCTCCGAGACAAAGGATAAAAAGACGATTCCTGATGTCGTTGTGCTTACCTTGGGCACCAACCATGTGTACATTTTGAAAGAGACGGGAGAGATTGTAGACAACTGTCAGAAGCGACCGCAGAAGCTCTTCAGGGAAAGTGAACTCACCGTAGACCATTGTGCCAATTATCTACGTTGTTGTGTGGAATTGCTAAAGAAATACAACCCTAAGGTGCGCATCATTTTTACGGTTAGTCCAATCCGTTATGCCAAATACGGTTTTCATGGAAGTCAGCTCAGTAAGGCCACGTTGTTGCTCTCCATCGATCAGACACTTTCCTCCTTCTCTAAGAGCGAAAAGTCATTTCTTCATTATTTCCCTTCCTACGAAATCGTGAACGACGAGCTTCGCGACTATCGTTTCTACGCACCTGACATGTTGCATCCTTCTGAACAAGCCGTCGACTACATTTACGAGCGCTTTGCCGACACCTATTTCTCGTCAAAAGCCCGCCAGTTTGTTGCCGAGTGGCAACCCATCCGTCAGGCTCTTTCACACAAACCGTTTCATCCGGAAAGCGCGGAGTATCAGAAGTTCCTCTTAGACACACACGAGAAACTCAAAGCCTTCCGTGCAAAGTACCATCTCTGAGAATCTTTCGATGGTGTGGGTTTAAGGCTTTTAGAGCGTTTAGGGTTTTAGAATTTTTTCTAGGACAACGTGACTTCGTCGAAAATATATGTAATAAGACTTTTCTAAAAAAGACCTACCGACCTACCATAACACCCCTCAAACCCCTATAAATAAAGGGGTTTCTATATGGTAGGTCTTTTCTCAAGACCTACCATACACCTACCATCGTTCAAGTCCTTTGATGGTGTTTGTTTGCAAGAACTCATGGTAGGTTGGTAGGTGTTAAACGAAAATTGAGTGAAAAAAGGTGTAGATTCTATCTTCATTTACATAAAGTAACGTGAGTTCGACGAAAACATCATGGAGAAAGTCTTTTCTCGAAAAACCCATACAAATGACCATAACAACTCGCTAACGCCTATAAATAAAAAGCAAACGAATATGATAGATTCATGGTAGGTCTATGGTAGGTCTATGGTAGGTGTTGACGAAAGACCTACCATCGCTCAAACCCTTTGTAGATGGGCGTTTGAGGGTGGTCATGGTAGGTCGGTAGGTCTTAATTGAAATTTATAGAAAGAGATGAATATTCTTTTTCTTATCCAAATAAAGTATGCCTTTCAAAACTCAATAGCACCGATTCCTATGATCTAAATCGCCGCATTCCATGATTAAAATCGCCGCTTTTCATGAAGAAAAACGTCGCTTTCTAAGTGCGATATCGTTGCTTTTGAGTGCCTTAAACCAACGAACGACCTAAAAACACATATACATCTTCGTTAAACTAGCGATAGAATACTCTACCAACCCTCCTATTTACTATACTTCTTCCGGAAATTATTGGGCGTCATTCCAGAGCGCTGCTTGAAATACTTGCCGAAGAATGAGGTGTTGGGAAAGTTCAAGGAGTGGGAAATCTCCTTGAGACTCTCGTCGCTATAGCGCAGACGGCGTTCTATCTCCTTCATCGTAGCTGCTTGAATAACCTCAGATGGAGTGCGCCCGATTGAAGTGCGAACAAGCGTGGAGAGATATTTGGCCGTGATGTATAGTTTGTCAGCATAATACTCGACGAGACGGTTGCGTCCACCATCTTCGCTTACCATTCGGAGGAACTTCTCAATAATCTGCTCTCCATGAACAGTTATATTTGTTTCGGACAAATCCATATTACGATCCATAATACCCACAATTCTCAGTAAGAAAGCATTGAGAAGAGCACGTATCTCGCTATTGAAGAAATGGTGTTTTTCATCCTGAATCCGATTGCATATCAAGTTGTAGTAGTCGAAAACAATACTCTTGTCGTTTTCTGACAAACGAGTCACGGGATGCGTTTTGATATAGAGAAGGCTGTTGACCTTCTGGTTTTGCATGTTTTTGTACGTCAAAGCCTCTGAAGGTCTGACTAAAAGTATTTTACAATCGAAGTGTGGCGATTGCATATAGTCCGACAGAGTACTTCCTGGTACGCTAAGGAACAATTCGTCCTGCTGAATGGTAAAGGGCTGCCCGTCGTAATTGATTTGTATTTTGCCAGCTGTGCAAATCATGATTAACACATATTCTGAATAGAATGTGCTGTTCTCTGGCATGTTCTGGATTTTGTCCACGATAATCAAATCGGTGCCGCTAAATGTGAGATAATCTTGTTTGTCGATGGTTTGTACATGTTTCATTTTGCAAAGATATGTATTTTTCGCGAAATTGACATGTTCATTTTACTTTCAACAATGTTCTATTTTTCGTTAGTTGCTTCCAATAAAGGTTTTTTAGGAAATTGAGAACGTTATTTTGTATCGTTTTCTTTGATTTTTTCAACTTTTGGAGGGTATGAGGATGGTCAGAACGTTTTCAACATTTGTTTTGCGGAAGTGCCATTGGGAAACAGTTCGTAGTTTGCACTCAAGTGTAAAAGATGTTGATTTTGGTTGTTATTTCGTAATCCTTTCGCGTATATAAAATGATTTGTGTAATTTTGTAGCCGAATAGTTGGTGGAGATATCGTAGCAACCGAAATGAATCAGATTTCACCTTCTATAAACTCTTGTTATTCAAGTTATGAGTGATTTTGTGGAATACTTTCGTAACATTCAGGAGAAAAACGACGTTCATGGTTCACGCCGTCTCATTCATTCTTGTCCCGAGTTGATGGAGTGTATTCAGCATGTAGGATTCCTACCGTTGCTGGAGAGTGGCATCGTTGGTTATAGCGCCGAAGCGTTGATGGCTGAAGAATGCCGTTTTACGCAATTCCCCGATGGCTCGTGGGAGTGGCCGCTTTGGCAATGGAAAGGCCCTGTGGTGACTGAAGGCAATTGTGTTTATGGCAAATTCTTTGCCAATAAGGCGGGGTTTGTCAGCCGCGAATGGTGGCCCGATTTACTTAATTGGCGACGTAGTCAGACTCCAACTCCCGAGGAAGGGACTATCGAGGACGTCATCCTGATGACGCTACGCGAACAAGGGAGCATGATTACTCGCGAATTGCGAGCAGCTTGCGACTTCACTGGTCCGAAGATGCGTAGCAGATTTGATAACTATGTGGGACGATTACAAATGGCCTGTTACATTGTGACAGAGGATTTCGTCTACCCAACCGATAAACATGGACGAGAGTATGGCTTTGGTTGGTCGCTGCTGACAACACCCGAACATCTGCTCGGTGCGGAGGCTTGCCAATGTGAACGCACGCCCGAGGAGTCGTATCAGCGGATGTTTACCCATCTGACACATTTGCTACCCGAAGCAACAGAGAAGCAAATCAGGAGAATATTGAAATAGAACAAACACTGCTTAAAAAGAAAATACTAACAAATCAAAAAGAGAAAGAACATGAGAAGAAAACTCACATTGTGCGGTTTCTTGATAGCCGCCACATTCGCCTTAGCCGGTAACTATGCCAACTTCTACAAAGATTTGCCCGTTACGTTGTCCGAGCCTGTTGCGCCTACCATTCCGGCAAACACGGTGAATCTGAAAGATTTCGGTGGCGTGGGCGATGGCATAACGAGCAATACGAAGGCATTTGCCAAGGCCATAAGTGCACTCAACAAACAAGGTGGGGGGCATCTGATTGTACCATCTGGCATTTATCTTACTGGTCCTATATCGCTGAAAGACAATATCGATTTGCACGTAGAGCGTAATGCCATCATCTTATTCTCGCCCGACAAACTGGAATTCATGGAACGCGACGAGACAACCGGCGCCATTACCGGCACAAAGGCTCGTCCTGGCATCTCGGCCAGCAAGCGTCACAATATCAGTATTACTGGTGAAGGCGTCATCGATGGTAATGGTGAATGGTGGCGAGGTGTAAAGCGTAGTAAGGTGAGCGATACCGAGTGGAAACGTTTCAAGGCGATGGGAGGTACTGAGGCAGACAACGGAACGCTTTGGTATCCGTTCGGACTGAAACATTTCGATAATATCGCTGATAGTTATAAGGAGCAAGAATCCATGCGTACTCATCTTATCAGGTTTACTGATTGTGAGAATGTGCTTGTTCAGGGCGTCACGGTGCAGAACGCACCTAAGTTCCACATCGTACCGCAACGTTGTCACAATGTCATTATTGACGGTGTCACCGTGCGTTGCCCGTGGAATGCACAAAATGGTGACGGCATCGATCTGATGCAATGTCGTGATGTGCTGATTGTGAACAATATGGTTGATGTGGGAGACGACGGTATTTGCTTGAAGGGTGGAGTAGGGAATGAAGGCCTGAAACATGGTCCTTGCGAGAATCTGCTGATAGAGAACAATACGGTGTTCCATGCTCATGGTGGTTTCGTCATCGGTTCAGAATTCTCTGGAGGCATGAACAATATCGTGGTGCGCCGCAACCTTTTCTCTGGAACTGATACAGGTCTGCGTTTCAAGAGCGGTGCCGGTCGTGGCGGAAAGACAAGTCGCATTTATATCAGCGATATCATGATGAGCGACATTGTTGGCGAAGCCATCGTTTTCGAGACGACCTATGCCGATCGTCCTGTAGGTAGCAGTGATGCAATAACAAAGCCAAAGGCAGAAGACTTTATTCCTGAGTTTTGCGACATCCACATCAGCAACGTTACTTGTCGCGACGCCAAGACAGCCATCAGTGCTCATGGTACCTTAGATATGATTCATGATATCTACGTGTCTAATAGCGTGTTCTTCTATACAAATAAAGACAAAGACATTGAGCAAGAAGGTATGGTGAAGTTATCAAACGTGAACTTTGCGACCTTTGCAAAATAAGTCGGTTTCCCGTTTAGATACGACAAAAGGGACTTCTGCACCAATCAATGCAGAAGTCCCTTTTGTTATTGGCTAATCTCCTTGTAATGCCGTTCTTCTATTCCTCTTCTCTCACGGCCTCCTCAAAGCGTGCCATGAGCCATTCGTTTTGCTCAGGAATAGTCATATTGCTGTTGTCGAGCAAGATGGCATCATCAGCTTGGCGTAGCGGTGACACTTCGCGATGAGAGTCAATATAGTCGCGCTCTTGCACGTTTTTCAGGATATCGTCAAAGTTGGCTTCCATGCCTTTTCCGAGTAGTTCTTTGTATCGACGTTCAGCTCTTACTTCGGCGGCAGCAGTTACAAAGACCTTAAGCTCGGCGTCGGGGAAAACGGTGGTGCCGATATCGCGGCCATCCATCACAATTCCCTTTTCCTTTCCCATCTGTTGTTGTTGTGCCACCATAGCCTCACGTACAAACGGAATGGCTGCAATGGGCGACACGTGGTCGCTCACCTCCATAGTGCGGATTTCTTGTTCGACGAGTTCGTCGTTCAGATAGGCATCTGGACGGCCTGTCTCTGCATTGAACTTGAAAGAGATATGGATGTCGGGCATGGATGCCTGCAATCCTTCTTCATCTATCGTTCCATCTTCGCGGAACAGTCCGTTGCGTAAAGCATAGAGCGTGACCGAGCGATACATGGCGCCCGTATCAACATATACATAACCCACCCTGCGGGCAAGTTCCTTGGCCATTGTGCTCTTTCCGCACGATGAATGGCCGTCGATAGCAATCGTTATTTTCTTCATGGTTTCTATATTCTTGATGGTTATTTTTAGATGGAAAATGTGTGGTCAAAGTGCCATAGAGAGGTTGACCATGAGCGAATGTGACGACACATGATACTTACCATAAGCGACACCCAACTGGAATCGCTCGAGTTGTACACCTGCACCCAGTGAAAGGCCAGCACCATGGCTGCTACCTTTATCTTCGTTTTCGGCAACAATATCCATTTCATTGGCCCGACGGAAATTGTAACCGGCAGCCACATAGAACTGATTACCTAGGAATACGTCAGCACCGACAACCAGATGGTTGACAAATTTATAGTCAAGATGGTTCAGGTCGACCAGTGTGGCCGATAGACGTAGGGGTGAACCTACGAGTCGCTTACTCACACCAACTTGAACGTCGATGGGCATGCGGGTGTATTCTTCATCGTAGGCATCAAGTTCGCCGCCGAGATTCTTAACCACCGCCGACAACGACCATTCGCGCTCTGTGTCGTAGTAATTGATACCTAGGTCAATGCCTACGGCCAACGATGAATATTGTCCGATGTACGAATTGATGAACTTAGCAGTGATGCCACCCACGACTCGCTGGCCTAGCTGATAAGCAAAAGCTCCACTTATGGCAATGTCTTTAGCCGAGAATTCGCCAAGCACAACATTTTCAGCTGATGTCTCGGTCATTTTGCCGTAGCTCATGAACTGTCCCATGATGCCTAGCGTACCTTTTTGTCCAAGGGGTTTGCTGAAGGCCGCCGATGCCGTGTTGCAACCCTCCATGTAGTTCATGAAGTTTAGGTTGATGGCTGTCCCCGTAAGGTTGGCCATCAAGGCAGGGTTGTTGAAGGCGAGCGATGCATCGTCGTCGGTAATACTGATGTTATCGCCGCCTAGCGCACCGGCATGGGCTCCTACGGGAAGACGTAGGAACTGATAGCCTGATTGGTTGTCTTGAGCCTGAACACAGACCATCGACAACGTCGCCAACAGCAGCGAAAATATAACATTTTTCATTATTTTCATTTTATTAAGTGCAAAGATACGGCAAATTTCAAATATCTGTGGTAATTTTGCAAAGCATTCTGTTGATATAACGGAAAAAAACGAATTTTAGTGTAAGAAAGAGCGTTGGAAATAAAAAAATCAAAGTCGGCAGACCTTGAACGGCATCGTTTGCAAAGGTTTCTTCTGGGATTATTGGTCTCAGTGGCAGCCTTCGTGGTTGCGCTTGAATATAGCAGCACTCCCTACGACGAAACTATCGATGAGGCCTTACTCGACGAACTGGCTGAGGATATGGAACTGTTACCTTTACCCGAGCAGCATGATATGGAGGCAGCAGCTAGTCCTGAGGAGGCACCGAAGCCAGTGGCAAAGATAAAGCCTGTGGAAATGCCAAAGACGCAGGATGTTCCCGAGAGGCTCGTGGCTGAGCAACCTGCGGTTACGACGGGGGATAGCGAACCGACGGAGGCAGATGAAACACCCGCTCCAGCGGTAGCACCTGTTGCGGTCGACGAGAACGATAAAGTGCTGAGCCTACGCGTGGTGGAACGATTGCCGGAATTTCCAGGAGGGATGGTGGCATTCATGAAATGGCTTACCCAGAACCTGAAATATCCAGCCAATGCTCAGAAGGCGCGAATACAGGGAGAAGTCACCGTTTCGTTTATTATAAACACCGACGGCACAACTAGTGATCCGAAAATTATCAAATCGGCTGGTGCACAATTAGACGGCGAGGCTCTTCGGGTTGTGCGTATGATGCCTCGTTGGCAACCTGGTGAAGATCATGGGAAACCGTGCCGCACAATGTTTGCTATTCCAATCGTATTTAAACTATAACATCAGAATAATGAAAACAGCAAAGGAAATCCTAACAATCGTCAACGATTATCTGGGCAGTCTGCCTTACGACAGACAGCCGTCTAGTCTATATGCCCCCATACGCTATACGTTGGATCTTGGTGGTAAACGTCTTCGTCCAACGTTGATGTTGTTGGCGTATAACCTCTATCGTGAAAATCCTGAATCCATACTATCACAAGCATGTGCACTTGAGACCTATCACAATTTCACATTGTTGCACGATGACTTGATGGATAATGCCTTAGTTAGACGAGGCAAGCCGACGGTGCATAAGAAATGGGATGCTAACACCGCTATCCTCTCGGGCGATGCAATGCTTAGTGTGGCGTTCATGAGAATGATGCAGAATTGTCCTGACAACTTATTGCGCGATGTGATGGAACTCTTCACTGAGACGACATTGCTTATAGACGAAGGGCAGCAGATGGATATGGAGTTTGAGACTAGAGACGATGTGGCCGAAGAAGAGTACATCGAGATGATCCGTTTGAAGACAAGTGTGTTGCTGGCGTGTGCGCTAAAGATGGGTGCACTGATGGCAGAAGCTCCGGAAAAAGATACACAGACGCTTTATGACTTCGGCGTTGCATTGGGGCTGGCATTCCAGTTGCAAGACGATTTCCTCGATGTATATGGTGATCCGGCGGTATTTGGAAAAGCTATCGGTGGCGATATTATGTGCAACAAGAAGACTTATATGTTGATCAATGCACTTCGTTTAGCTGATGATAAACAACGAGAGGAACTCGAATACTGGTTGCAGGAAGAGGAAAAAGAACCGAAAGAGAAAATAGCTGCCGTTACCTCTATCTATAATAAAATAGGTATCGACAAGCTGGCCAAACAAAAGATAGAGTGTTACTTCGACGAAGCATTACAATTGCTTAAGTCTTTGTCTGTAGCTGAAGAACGCAAGGCTGAACTTGCTAACTACACGCATGCTATGATGAATCGTCAGAAATAGTGTCTCATCACTCTATCTTGAAGTTCTATAACACTTGTTGTAATGATTGATACACATGCTCACCTAGATGGTGAAGAGTTTGATGAAGATCGCGATGAGGTCGTCGCCAGAGCTCGTCAGGCAGGCATTTCCCACGTCTTCATTCCTGCCATTGATCTTCCATCCGTACGCACCGTACTTGACACTTGTGCTCGTTACCCAGGTTTTGCATTTCCAATGGTCGGCTTGCATCCAGAGGAGGTGAAGGCAGATTGGCGCGATGTGCTCAGTCAGATGAAACCCTACCTTTCTCCCGAAAAACAAGAAGAGAAACCTATCGCTATTGGTGAAGTTGGTCTTGATTACTATTGGAGCAGGGAGTTTGAACAGGAACAACTAGAAACTTTCGAGGAGCAAGTGAAATGGAGTGTAGAGACGCGTTTGCCGTTGATGATTCATTGTCGAAAGGCACAAAATGAGATGGTAGCCTTGTTGAGGCACTATGAAAAAGAGTTGCCTGGTGGCGTGTTTCATTGTTTCACGGGCAATGCCATAGAGGCCGAACAGTTGTTACAATTTGATGGTTTCTTGCTAGGTATAGGTGGCGTGCTCACATTCAAAAAGAGTCCGTTGCCAGAAATGCTTCCGAAGACGGTACCACTCGACCGTATCGTTCTAGAGACCGATGCTCCCTACATGGCCCCCGTGCCTATGCGTGGCAAACGAAACGAAAGCGCCTTTGTCGCTTATGTGCTTCAGCGTCTGGCTGATAGCTATAAGGTGTCGCCTGAAGAAGTGGAAAGGCAGACCAATGAGAATGTGGCCCGCGTATTCGGGCTCAATGTTAAATAAACGTAATTGAAAAGTATAAATGAGTCTAACAAAGCCGTCAACCCCTATTTTTTTATTACCTTTGCATCCGTTTTAAAGCAAAGTGCATGCAATCCTTCATAACGATTGCTTTGCAATGCGACAAAACAAACTAAGGAGAGATGCTCGAGTGGCTGAAGAGGCACGCCTGGAAAGCGTGTATACGTCAAAAGCGTATCCCGGGTTCGAATCCCGGTCTCTCCGCAGAGTCCCCAAGACTTTAAAGTCACAAGGCGCAGATTCACAATGAATTAGCGCCTTTTTTATGCCCTTGCGTCCCCAATTTTCTGAAATCGAGTGTCCAATCTTGGGACGCAAAAACGGAATTTTTGAACCTAAAATCGTAAATTTCTTAAAAATTGCAAACAAAAATCGGCCTGAAAACCGCGTCAAATCTCCTTTATTTATGCTAATTCTCGCTAAATTCACTGTGATTTTTCAAAATTACGACGATTTACGATGATTTACGACAGAAAACAGGTCGTTTTTGAGTCGTATTTACTATAAATTGCCACTTTTTACGATTAGGTTTAGCGTCCACACAAAAAATCTGTTAATTTCAGTTTTATATAGTTAAATTTTTGCGGCAATTTTCTATCATTTTCTACTGATTTCTATTGAAGGTTTTGTTCTCATCCGAGATTACAACCTCGTAAAAGTGAGCGGATGCCAGTTGATTCCCATTCGATCAGTATATTTTCCAGATTTACACCTTAGGTTTTCAACCAGGCATCCACTCTCCTATTACCTAATTGTCAACAAACAAATCCTTTTCCATCTTTCTACCTTTGCTACTTTCTGGAGGGTCAATATGCCATCCATATTCCATCAGATTCTTGCACAGTACGTATTCCATCATATTTTTTCTTTTATAATGCTTGGTCCCATTCTGGAACTTTGGCTGACGCTCCTTTTCCTGAATCACCTGAATCACCTGCGTATACGTGTCTTTATATTTCCGAGCCTGGATATTTATTATCCTCATATAATATGCCACTTCACCCTTGGCAAGATAGCGTGAAAGCAGCTGAAACACCACATATTCTTGCCCTTCTACATCATACCATTCGTTTGTCCTTATTTTTTGGGATGGAGACAGGACTTGCTTCGTCTCATGACTTTCATAAGGGATTAACGGCATGTCACCTGGTTTCCAAGGCCGTTGTTCTCCGTCTTTCGGATGCTTACGAGTATATATATACAAAATGATAGAAGATATCTTACCCCCTTTCCCTTTCTTATCCCCTGGCTGATAGTCAAACCAGACATCGGAGGCCTCATTGACATACATGTAATACAATTCATCTTGTGCAACAGACAGGATGTTTTTTTTAATATCTGAATAACAAACGTATTGGGATGGTTGTATAATTTTGCCTGTCCTCTCATCTTTTATCTCATTCAAACTGAATAGTTTCCTAAACTCGTCTATCTGTATGGGAACGACTCTTTTTTTATAAATGAATCCCGAATATGCTTCATCCATTACTGTGTATCTGTAATCTCCTCCGTATTTACAACAGATTTCATATAATTTCTGTGTGTATTTGGAACGTAATTTCAATGCAGTCCCCACGTCAAATGAAGTGAAGTTTTGTGTTATGTTGATAAGATATGGCATTATTTCAGGAGAAATACGAATCAGATACGAATCAGATTCCTTATTGTAGAAGAAAGAATCAACCCAGTGAATATGCCCTACAATATCATTTCCTTCAGATGTCGAATAACTGAGTGTTATTAGTTTTTCAACAAGTTTGGTAAGAGTCTCATATGTCCTTGGTATATTCTTCTTACCCCCAATCAGTCCGAGATCCCTGTCGGTTAGTTTAAAATACAACTCCTTCCATTTTTCAGGAACACCCAGGCCCTTCTCCACAAACTTATGTTTGACTTCACCTGTCAGAAAATACATAACACGCCTTTCCAGAACATTCGAGGGAACCGGGGAGTCAATGATGACATTGCTCCAACTTACATTCTCGTGTCGTATTCTGGCGAGATCCAATGTGCTGTCGAAACCTTTCTTTAACTTGGGCATTACAGATATTCTTGGTTCTGGTATCGAGTTTCAAAATCCAATCGGAAATCTCCACATCACACCATCTTTTCATGCAAAGTTAGTTTTTTACTTCATACAAACCAAATATTGGAAATTGTTAATTTCGTTAACAAATCGGCCTTGCATTTGTTAGATGTTACAATAGATTTTTTCCAATTAGTAGAAATAATGATTTACGCAAAACCTACCATGACGAGCGCAAAACCTCCGAAGTTTAGCGCAAAACCTCCGAAGTTTGCGCGCAAAACCTCCGAAGTTTGGCGCAAAACCTCCGAAGTAAATCTTCGAAACCCTTATAAACAGGGCGTTTAAGGCCTCCGTAAATAAAGCTTATAAAATAAATATATAAATAAAGCTTTAGAAACTTTGAACAAAAGGGAACAAGAAAAGCTCTTGTAGACTTAAGACTCATGATGAAAGAGGTTGATACAGCTGACAGTTCAGATGTATGACCGACTATAATGAAAAAATGATTGACGGCTTTGCCAAAGCAAGAAACTCGCCCTTATACTGACACCGTAACTTATATTCTATGACCTTCATGTTTCTTGACTCCGCATCCTGAAAGAAACATAAGGATTTTCCCAATGGCTTTGAAGGTATAAGCAATCAGGAGGAACACTAATCTGAATACGCTGTAAAACAGCGTAAAGAAAAATCCAAAAATCATCATAAAATCATACTATTTTCATTGTGCAAAATTATAACTAAATACTACCCGGCTTACCTACAAAGGTACAAAAAAACAGTGACATGAGCAAACTTTTGAGCAGGTATTATCTCCTGAATTACTGAGTTTTTTAGCGTTTATCGCATTTTTATTTTGTTTGTGAAGAATGACTGCACAGTTATGGCATACTTTTGCTTTTTTGAGATAGTACGGCTTTTGCCATTCCTGCATGCACAAGCTTTCGGATGCCACCTTGACTGGAATGTCGAGGGTGTGTTTATGGAAAACTTCCGTGGCACTAAGCAATAGAAAGCGGATATGGATTTAAATCTATGAACATATGCCTGATACTAAGAATTACAGCCTGAGAGTCAAGGTACTTGATCGCTTGTTAAGGAAAAAAGAAGGAGTAACGATTCATGAAATGCTCGAAGAAATTAACGGAAAACTTGAAGTGAGGGGATATAGACCTATCAGAACCAAAGACACCATTCTTAGGGATCTTGTTGAAATATCAAATGTTTTTCATGTTAGAATCCTTAAGACAAGGGATCCTGACGACTCTCGCCATATCCGATATAAGTATGAAAGCGCTGATTTCTCAATCTACGAATCAGGCCTGACTACAAAGCAGATAAAAGAACTCAGGCTTGTTCTCCAGTCGCTTATACGCTGCAAAGGATTCTCTGAACTGGAATGGCTCCAAGAACTCTGTAAAGCTATGGATGTGCCTGTGTATAACTGCAAAGAACCTGTTCTCGAATTTGACATGGACATCAGTAAAACCAGTCTGCAAAATTTGCAGGGACTGTTTTTTGCCATTGTTGAACAAAAAACTATCGAGATTATTTATCACCTGAAAAAATGGGTAGTCAAGAAACTGATGATTTATCCCTATTACTTGAAACAATTCGGTCGAAAATGGTATCTTATGGCGGAATCATTATGCACACCAGACTCCGTGAAGTTCTTTGAACTTGGAAGGATTGACTCGATCAATTTTCTTCCTGAACAGGAATACAAACCTGTCGGTATGAATATCAAAGACTATTTTGAGGACTTCTATGGAAAGGACAGAAACTTTAAAAAGAAGAAAGTGACTATTATATTCAAAGTACCATGGAAGAAAGCGCGTTCATTAATAGATGAACCGATACATGATAGCCAGGATATGATTTACCACAGCCGAAAAGGGGCTATATTCTCTATTTGTTTAGTTCCTGACGCTGATTTCATGCGGACGTTTCTTTCATACGGTGAAGACATTACGATTCTGACTGATAGTAATTTGAAGAAAGGGACTGTTAATAAACTGAAATAATCCACAAAAAATGGAATTGTCGACATAGGCTCGACGATTACTGTTATTTTAGGAGGAACAACAAGTTAAATCGTGTCTATATGAAATTGAAGAATTATTTGTCCCCTACTGTAATGAAAAAGACCTTAGTGGAAGAAGAAAAGAACAAGTTTTGGCTAAAGGATGTTCACAAAGAAATTTTCGTTTTGTTTGTTACTGAATACCTCCAGCAGGCGGACCCTCATTGGAACAAGCAAGACTCCGTAAAATTGGTGGATGCTGTAGAAAAAAGTGTATTCCAGTATATCGATGTACAAAAGCTTCTTGGGCTTGTGATGTCCAGGGATGGATTTACTTTCAGTTTTAATGTAGTTCAAAACGTTTGCAGTGATGAATTGTTCGATCTCCTTTTGGAATATCATCCAGAGAAATGGCGCTTTATTCATGAAATGTTTATGCTGGATGGCAAGGTAGACCTCATATACGAGGACAGATATGTCAACAGCCCACTTGGCTGTTTATTATTGGCGCAATTTATTCGAAGAATCAGGGATTTGTTCAAATTGAGTTATCGTTCCATTGAAATCATCTTGTCAAAGAAAGACTTCAGAGTGATATTTGATGATGACAAGTTAAAGATTGACAGGAAGTTCTCATTCCCTGAGAACAGAGATTCCTTTCTCCGTCTATGCATGGATGAGATCGTATCTGAACCATATAAGCTGAAAGTTAAAAACCTACAGCACGCAAGGACTCTTATTATCAGAAACAGTAAGTTCCAACTATCCATTTGTCCTGATGCTGGCATTTCTTATGGTTGGGGAGTTGAGAATGGAGTTCATCGAGACTTGACAATTGATGTCCTAAAAAAGAACCTGGATCTTAACATCAACTGTTTTAACCGTGCCGCTCACTCGTTTGACCGTGAAGGTATTATATAGTCAACCCTTAAGAATTAGTTAAATATCTGTAAATCAGCGATTTAGCCATTTAAATAATTGGTTATGTCCTCAGAATTTTGTATCTTTGCACTATAAAATCTTGCAGTTTGACTATGTACAAATCACCCTCACGACAGCGACAGAGCACATTGTTCTGGGATCTCGAGACGATGC